>NZ_NHOX01000039.1:0-40734 GCF_002252745.1 Halorubrum sp. Ib24
CCCCGGAGCGGAGCGCGAGCCCGATCGCCTCGCGGGGGGCGTCGTCGACGGCGGGGGTGGGCTCGCCGAGGTAGGTGCCGATGCCGACGCTGGAAGCCACGCCCGGCCCGAACCGACGGAAGTAGGTCCGCCCGAAGGCGTCGCCGAACCGGTCGCGGTAGGCCCAGAGCGCGTCGCGGGTCGCCATGTTCGTCCGACGGGTGGCGCCGCGGGGAGAAAAGTCGCGCGGCGCGAGGCGAGTCCGCCGCGGGCGTCGCGTCACGCGCGTCTCGTGAGCCGGTAACGTGTCAGACGGATGGACGACGGTGACACAACGACTATACGTCGTCCGGGAGTCGAAACGGGCAATGGCCTCGCTCACCGACCACCTGTCCGATCTCGTCGAGGACGCGGACGCGGTGCTCCTGTTCTCGCCGACGAGCTCGTTTCACGACCGGTTTGAGGACGGCGACACGGATATCGTCGTCGTCGCCCCCGACAACGACGTCGACGCCGACACGTTCGTCGAGCTCCCCCTCCCGTTCGACAACGTGAAAGACCGGGTCCGGTTCGGGATCGAGGGCGCGATGGACGCCGACCTCGTCTCCGAGGGCGACGAGGTGGTCTGCATCGCGTCGGTCTTCGACGGGGGGTCGGACGCGGTGATCCGCGTCACCGTCGACGAGACGGTCCACACGGGGATCTACGACCTGTTCGTCAACTCCCGGGCCGAGCCGAGCGTCATCCGCGACGTGTTCGAAGTCGCGATCGAGCTCGGACAGAAGGGGCAGAAGGGGAAGCCGGTGGGCGCGCTGTTCGTCGTCGGCGACGCGGGGAAGGTGATGAACAAGTCCCGCCCGCTGTCGTACAACCCGTTCGAGAAGTCGCACGTCCACGTCGGCGACCCCATCGTGAACGTGATGCTCAAGGAGTTCTCCCGACTGGACGGCGCGTTCGTCGTCTCCGACTCCGGGAAGATCGTCTCCGCCTACCGCTACCTCGAGCCGGGCGCGGAGGGCGTCGACATCCCGAAGGGGCTCGGCGCGCGCCACATGGCCGGCGGCGCGATCACTCGGGACACGAACGCGACCGCGATCGTGCTGTCGGAGTCGGACGGGCTCGTCCGTGCGTTCAAGGCGGGCGAACTCGTCTTGGAGATCGATCCGGAGGAGTACTGACCACCCATGCTCGCGGTACCGAACGCGCTGAGCGAGTTCGTGACGACGGTCCCCGAACGGGTGTGGCTCGCCCTCTTCGTGCTCGTCGTCGGGCTGATCCTGGCGTACGTGGTCGGGGTTATCAACCGCCGGCTGCTGACCCGCGCCGGCGTGCCGGAGGCGATCGAGGGGACCGCGTTCGAGCGAACCGTCCGCGAGTTCAACACGTCGACGGTGCGGATCTTAGCGCAGCTGTCCAGCTACTTCATCGTCGCCGTCGCCGTCATCGTCGCCCTCACCGTCGCCGAGGTCAACTACCTCGACCGGTTCTGGTCCTCGGTCGCCTCCTTCCTCCCGCGCCTCTTCGTCGCCGCGGTCGTCATGATCGTCGGCGTCGTCGTCGGCGACAAGGCGGAGTTGATCGTCGCCGAGCGGCTCCGCGGGATCAAGCTCCCGGAACTCGGCGTGTTGCCCCCGCTCGTCAAGTACAGCGTCGTGTACGTCGCCGCGCTGGTCGCGCTCGGACAGGTGGGCGTGCAGACGCTCGCGCTGGTCGTGCTGCTCGCCGCGTACGCGTTCGCGGTCGTGCTGTTCGCCGCGCTGGCGACGAAGGACCTCGTCGCGAGCGCGGCCGCCGGGGTGTTCCTCCTCCTCCGGCAGCCCTACGGCGTCGGCGACGAGGTGAAAGTCGCCGGCGAGCGCGGCATCGTCCAGGAGGTCGACCTGTTCGTCACCCACATCGAGGCGGACGGGGAGGACCACGTGATCCCGAACCACTCCGTGTTCCGCGACGGGATCGTCCTGATCCGGGAGTGACGGCGGCGGGCCGGGGTCGAGCGTGGGCCGCATGCTCCCGGTGGCGAGTCCCTGACCGTTCCCACGCCGTGGGAGTAGCTATCACGATATAACTGGCGGGCGGTCCGAGACGCAACTATGAGCCACGACGACGCCGTCGCCTGCGAGGGGTGGGACGCGAGCGAGTGCGAGGGCACGGTCCACTGCCCGCCGCGGTGTCCGCGGTTCGTGGACAAAGAGGGCGCCCGGTGGACGATCCGGCCGGCCGTCACGGAGGACGCCGCGCCGCTCGCCGAGATGTACGAGGGGTTCGAGACCGCGGACCGCGCGCAGGGGCTCCCCCCGGTGACGCGGGACCGCCGGGCGGAGTGGATCGAGTCGATGCTGCGCGAGGGGAGCAACGTGGTCGCCGAGCGCGACGGCGAGCTGTTCGGTCACGCGATGTACACGCCGACGGACGCGGCGCGTCCGGAGCTCGCCGTCTTCGTCCACCCGACTATGCAGGGACGGGGCGTCGGCACCGAGCTCTGCCGGCACGTGATCGCCGACGCCGCCGCCGGGGGTCGCGACGGGCTCGAACTCCACGTCGAGAGCGGGAACCGCGTCGCGCGTCGCGTCTACCGGACCGTCGGGTTCGAACTCGCCGAGCGCCGCGGCGACCTCCGGATGGAGCTCGATCTGAACGACCCGATCGCGAGGGAGGTGCGCTGGCCGCCGCTCGCGCGGGAGGGCCCCGCGACGCCGGTCTCGGAGACGCCGTCGGACGCCGGTCGCTCTCCCGACCCGGCCGACGACTGACGCGGACGCGGCGCGAGCGCGGCGCGAGCGAGAGGGCGCGCGGTCCCCGCGGCTCCGGCCGCCTCGGCGACCCCCGCCACCGCAACCGTTAGGCCCGGCCGTCCCCAGGAACCGATAGCCGTGGAGGACGCCATCGAGTGGCTGCGGAACCGACCGTTCTACGAGGGACAGATCGCGGAGCACCGCCGGCTCCCCGCCCGCGAGCCCGCCTTCGGCGACGTCGACCTCGCGCACCGGATGGCCGACGCGCTCTCGAAGCGGGGGATCGACCGCCTCTACCGCCATCAGACCGACGCGATCGAGGCGGTCCGCGACGGCGACGACGTCGTGCTCGCCACCGAGACCGCGAGCGGGAAGTCGCTCGCGTACACCGTCCCCGCGTTCGAGGCCGCGATGGACCACGGGGGACGGACCCTCTACGTCGGCCCCCAGAACGCCCTGATCGCGGACCAAGAGGAGAGCCTGAGCGACCTCGCGCACGGGCTCGGCTTCGGGAGCGGGGTCTCCGTCGCGTCGTACACGGGCCGGCTCTCCCGGTCGGAGAAGCGGGACGTGCGCGACCGCGAGCCGACCGTCCTGCTCTCGAATCCGGACATGCTCCACTACGCGCTACTGCCGTACGCCGGGCGGCTGTGGGAGTGGTTCTTCTCGTCGCTGGAGTACGTCGTCATCGACGAGGTCCACAGCTACCGCGGGGTGTTCGGCTCGCAGGTCGCCATGACCCTCCGTCGGCTCGCGCGGACCTGCGAGCGGTTCGGGTCGAGCCCCCGGTTCGTCTGCTGCTCGGCGACGATCAACAACCCCGTCGAACACGTCGCGGCGGTCACCGGGCGCGACCCCGACGACATCGCCCTCGTCGACGAGGACGCGTCAGGACGGGGACCGCGAGACTGGGTGCTGTGGAACCCGCCGGAGTACGACGACGACTGGCAAGAACGGGGGAGCGGCCGCCGGAAGTCGAGTCACACGGAGAGCAAGCGACTGTTCTGCGACCTCGTGACCGCCGGGGCGCAGACGCTGGCGTTCACGCGGGCGCGACAGACCGCCGAGCAGTACGCGACCGACAGCGCGAGCGACCTCCGCGACCGCGGCGAGCGCGAACTGTCGGGGAAGGTCGGGGCGTACCAGGCCGCCCTGACGAACGAGCGCCGACGGGAGATCGAGGCCGACCTCCACGCCGGCGAGCTGCGGGGCGTCTGGTCGACGAGCGCGCTCGAGCTCGGCGTCGACGTCGGGGGGCTCGACGCCGTCATCCTGGACGGCTACCCCGGCACGCGGATGTCGGCGTACCAGCGCGCGGGGCGAGCCGGGCGCGGCGACGACCCCGCGCTGGTCGTGATGGTCGGCGGCGAGGACCAGCTCGACCAGTACCTCATGCGAAACCCCCCCGACTTCTTCGAGGCGCCGCCGGAGGACGCCATCTGCGACCCCGAGAACGGGCAGCTGCTCCCCGGGCACGTCGCCTGCGCGGCGGACGAGAGCTGGCTCTCGCCGGACGACGAGCGCTTCTTCGGCGAGTCGTTTCCGGGCGTCGTCGCCGACCTGACCGACGAGGGCGTCCTCGACAGGCGGGAGGTCGCGGACGGCATCCGCTGGACGCACGCCGGCTCGTCGAGTCCGCAGCAGTCCGTGAGCCTCCGGACCGTCGGCGACCGGGAGGTCGACCTGGTCGACTCGTCGCGGAACGAGACGGTCGCCTCGCTCGACTTCGGGGACGCGCTGCGCGACGCCCACCCCGGCGCGATCTACCACCAGCAGGGACGCACCTACGAGGTGACGGCGCTGGACCTCGACCGCGACGTCGCCGAGCTGCAGTCCTCGTGGGCCGACTACTACACGCGGCCGCTCACCGAGAAGGACATCGTCGTGAACGAGGACCTCGCGGAGCGCGAGCTCGCGGCCCGGCCCGACGTCCCGGTCCGCTTCGCCGACGTGACCGTCACCGAGCGGATCACGGGGTTCGTCCGCAAGGACGCGAAGACCGGCGAGTCGCTCGGGGAGTCGACGCTGGACCTCCCGGAGACGACGCTGCGGACGAAGTCCCTCTACTTCCCGGTGCCGGCAGACTTGGAGTCGGAGATGCGAGCGATCGGCAGTCGCGAGACGGACGACGGAGGCGCGGAAGCGGCGACGGACGGCGGGGCGAGGCGACGGCGGCGGCGGCGAGGGCGGGCGACGGGGGCGAGAGGACGGGCGGCGGGAGCACGCCCGACGGCGAGTACGCCTTCAACGGCGGGATCCACGCGGCCGAACACGGGATCATCTCGCTGTTCCCCTTCCACCTGCTCTGCGACCGCGCCGACGTGGGCGGCATCTCGACGCCGTACCACCCGCACACCGACGCGCCCGCGGTGTTCGTCTACGACGGCTACCCGGGCGGGGTGGGGCTCACGCGTCGCGGCCACGAGCGGATCGAGGAGCTGATGGCCCGCACCGCGCGGCTCATCGACGGCTGCGACTGCGAGGGCGGCTGCCCGGCGTGCGTCCAGTCGCCGCACTGCGGCAACGCCAACGACCCCTTAGCGAAGGCGCCGGCGGTCCGCCTGCTGGAGGCGCTGACGCCCGACGGGTAGGCATAAACGACTTGCCGCCGCCGCGCGAGCACATGACATGGCGTTCGACCTCGAAGACGCGACGGAGCCGGCCGCGGTGGGGATGGAGTGGCTGGTGCTCGGGGCCGCGTACTTCCTCCTCCTGCTGTTTCTCATCGGCGTCTTCGACCTGTTCTTATCGCTGTATCGGCTGCTCGTCGCCGGGAACTTCACCGACCCGAACGAGGTGGTCGGCCTCCTCGACAGCGTGCTCCTCCTGCTGGTCATCGTCGAGGTCCACCGGACGCTGTTGGCGTACGCCAAGGGCGAGCCCGTGCTCCGGATCGTCGTCAGCGCCTCGATCATCGCCATCGCCCGCCGCGCGATCAGCTTCCGGCTGGAGGACTACGGCTCGGGACAGGAGACCGTGCTCGCGGCGCTCGCGATCGCACTGTTAGTGCTCGCGCTCACGGTCGGTTACTTCCTCCTCGACAGGGTGAGCGTCCCCGGCCGCCCGGAGCTGTGAGTCGACCGCGGAGAACGTCGTCGGTGTCGGTCAGGTGACGACCTCGTGGCGGCCGGTGTGCGGACGACGCCACTGCGGTCGATCCGTGGACCACACCGTGGCGGTCGATCCGCGACCCCGCCGGTGGTTTCACGGTGCTCGCTCCCGTGTGTATCGTATGGAGCTGTTCTGGCACCGACGGGACCTCAGACTCGCCGACAACGTCGGGCTCGCGGCCGCCGCCGACAGGGGCGAGGTCGCGGGCGTCTTCGTCTTCGACGACGACGTGCTCGCGCACGCCAGCGACGTGCGAGTGCGCCGCCTGCTCGACGGGCTCGCGGCGCTGCGAGACGACTACCGCGACCGCGGGAGCGACCTCCTCGTCGCCCGCGGCGACCCGGAGACCGCGCTCCCCGAACTGGCCGCGAGCCTCGACGCCGACCGCGTCGTCTGGAACCGGGACTACTCCGGACTCGCCCGCGAACGTGACACCGCGGTCCGCAAGGCGCTCAACGAGGCCGGAATCGAGCGCGAGGCGCACCACGACGCGGTGTTGCACACGCCGGACTCGATCCGGACGAACGCCGGCGACCCGTACTCGGTGTACACCTACTACTGGCGGAAGTGGACCGACCGAGAGACCGACCCGCCGGCGCCGACCCCGGAAGCGGCGGACCTCGTCGACGTCGACGCGCTGACCGCGGCCGCTAACGGCGACGACGGCGCCGTCGCAGACGGCGGCGTCGATACCGATCGCGTCGCCGTCGGCGACCTGCCTACCCCCGCCGACCTGGGCTTCGCGGAGCCCGACGCGGAGGTGGGTCCCGCCGGCACCGAGGCGGCCCGCGAGCGGCTCGACGACTTCCTCTCGGAGGCGGTGTTCGGATACGACGCGGAGCGCGACTACCCCGCCCGCGAGTCGACCTCTCGTATGTCTGCCTTTTTAAAATACGGCGAGATCGGGGTGCGCGAGGCCTACGAGGCGACCGAGCGCGCGATGGCTGCGGCGGAGGAGCGGGCCGAGGAGAACGGCGAGGAGGGCGGCGATGACGACGACGGCCCCGTCGCCGCGGTCGAGGAGTACCAGCAGCAGCTCGCCTGGCGCGAGTTCTACACGCAGGTGCTGTACCACAACCCCGAGGTGGTGACGGATAACTACAAGCAGTACGAGGAGGGGATCGAGTGGCGCGACGACCCCGAGGAAATCGCGGCCTGGAAGCGCGGCGAGACGGGGTACCCCATCGTCGACGCCGGGATGCGTCAGCTCCGCGAGGAGGCGTTCATGCATAACCGCGTCAGGATGATCGTCGCCTCCTTCCTGACGAAGGACCTGCTCGCGGACTGGCGCCACGGCTACGACCACTTCCGGGAGCGGCTGGCCGACCACGACACCGCCAACGACAACGGCGGCTGGCAGTGGGCGGCCTCCACCGGGACCGACGCACAGCCGTACTTCCGCATCTTCAACCCGATGACGCAGGGGGAGCGGTACGACCCCGACGCGGAGTACATCAAAGAGTACGTCCCCGAACTTCGAGGGGTCGACGCCGACCTGATCCACGAGTGGCACGAGCTCTCGCCGACCCAGCGCGCGAACGCGGCGCCCGACTATCCCTCCCCGATCGTCGACCACTCCGAGCGGCGCGAGGAGGCGTTAGCGATGTACAAGCGGGCGCGCGGCGAAGATCCGGACGAGTAACTCGCGCCGTTGACGGGTTCATCGAAGGACATGGTTGACCCGCCGTGACGAGTACGGAGAATCGAATCAACACCGGAGGGAAGTTCTTTCGCGGCGATAGAGACCACAGCAACCGTCAGGCCCACGTGTGAACGAGATCATCCCGCTCGGCCTGCAACTGCCGCGAGCGCGTCGGCGTGCAGCAGCGCTGTTCGGTGGTACTTTGTCGAGAACGGGCGAACACCGCGGTTAAGACCCGGACGGGAGACGTTTTCCGCGCACCGTACGGCCCTTCCGACCTGCGCTGGCTGTAGCCGGTCTTTCCCGGCGTTGCCCTTTGGGGCTTTGGCTGGACTTTCACCAGCGGTTGCCAGCAGCCGGTTTCTCGGACCTTAGTCGCCCAAGGCCCGATACTTGACCTTTACGACAGTCCTGCCGGCGGGACTGTTTCCGGCACGCTTCGGTTCTCCTTCGAGGCGTTCATCTCACTTCCCTGTCGGGGGGTCTGATTTTACCTCCAACCCGATTGAGCCCGTCTTGACAGACGCACCCATTCGGGTCGTCCGGTATGTCCCCGCTGTGTCCGCACCCGTGATATACGTTAGCAAGGGACATAAAATTTACGGACGAACGCGATAGCACTCTCGACTTTCGACGGATTCGAATAAGTGGGTCTGATGAACGGCTCGCAGCGGAGGTGGTGCCGGTCGTGACCCGCCGACCGTCCACGAGCGGTAGATCGCCGGTCCGAGTTAAAACAGCGCCTCGCTCTCGTCAAGCACGTGCGCAGGCCCGCCGACCTCCCAGACGTCGGTGTCGACGCCGATCTCGGCGATTCTGCTCTCGACCTCCTCGGCGTGGTCGGCGAGCGTGTTCACGTACACCGAGGCGCCGGTGTCAGTCGAGAAGTAGACGGGGACGCCGTCCTCCCGGAGCTCGCGGACCGCGTTGAACACTTGGATCGTCTCCGGCTGCCAGTACACCCACCCGGCGGGGCCGGTCATCGTGGTGGCCGTCAGCGAGAGCGAGTCGTGCTCGGCCGTCTCGAAGATCCGGTCGAAGTCGCCCTCGCGGAGCGCGTCGGTCATCTCGACGAGCTGGTCCTGCACGTGGGCGGTCCGCGCCTGCATCATGTGGCTCGCGGCGGCCTCGCGGTGCGCCTCCTCGGTCTCTTTATAAGCGGGGACGTGCGCGGCGACGATCCGGAGGTCCTCCTCGGGGTCGAACCCGTCCTCGCCGACGCCCACGTCCAGACGGTGCGAGCGACAATCCTCGTCGTTGAGCCCGGCGTCGAGCCGGGAGTAGGCCCCGGTGACGGCCCGGGCCGCGGAGGAGGAGCCGCGGCGGGCGATCGTGGAGACCTCGGGCAGGGAGCGGTCGAGGCCGGCGGCCTCGACGAGCGCGAGCGCGGCGGCCGCGAACCCCGACGACGAGGAGCCGAAGCCGATGTTCGACGGGAAGGAGTTCTCGCTCTCCAGCCGGACCGCGGCGTCGACGCCGGCCAGCTCGCGGACGTGGTCGACGACCATATCGATGCGCTCGGCGGCCCGGCCGTCGACCGCCTCGCCGCCGATGACGTACGTGTCCTCGCTCGCGTCGGGCTGCCACTCGACCGTCGTCGTCGTCGCGGTCGGGGCGGTACAGAGGCTGATGCTGTCGTGGTACGGGAGCCGGAGCTCCGGGTCGCGCATCCCGTGGTACTTGACGAGCCCCTGGATCGGGTGGGCTCGCGCGGTGGCCTTCTCGGTCATACCTCGGGAAGCGTCCGGCGGGGGATTAGTCGTTGCGATGAGTGGGAGGGTGAGTGTGGAAGAGTCGTTGCGAAACGATGAGTCGATCGAGACAAGTGCGGTGGCGCGTGCCTGCGAGCGGCCATCGGCCGCGAGGAGCACGCGCGAGGGAGTCGCGAACGGCGTGGCGCGTAGCGCCACGGGCAGCCGGCGCGAAGCGCCGGCGACGAAGTGAGCGACGAGGCTGGGAAGGCGTGAGGTGTTGTGCGGTCGGGGTCGGGTGGGACTCAAAGGGGCAGCCGGGAGACGGTCGCACGCTCGCTGCGCTTCTCGGTCGCTCACTCCGCTCGCTCCCTGCGGTGCTTGCGTCACCTGCGACCGTCTCCCGGCTGGGGCTTTGGAGGTGTTCGCTGGCGGTCCAGTATTAGCCATTCATAATCGAACGGCTGGGGCTTTGACGGTGTTCACCCACCCAATAACGACAACGACGGACCGACGCGAACCGGCCCAACCACCACCGCCCACTTATTCTTCCGTCCCCGCGCCGGCGACTGGATCGAGGGGAACCCTTTTTGATTGGTGGGCGGGTACTCCGCGCCATGACAGAGTACACCGTCGAGTTCGTCGGCACCGGCGAGACGATCGAGGTGGCCGACACGGAGACGGTCCTCAGCTCCTGTATCGAGGCGGGGATCGCCCAAGAGTACTCCTGCCGCGTCGGGATGTGTCTCGCCTGCTCCGCCGAGATCGTCGAGGGCGAGGTGACCCAGCCCGCGGCCCGCGGGCTCACCGACGATGAGGCGGAGGAGTACGCGCTCACCTGCATGGCGCGCCCGCAGTCCGACCTGAAGCTGGACCGCGGCAAGTACCCGCCGAGCATCGAGGACGAGGAGGCGACCGCGGCCGGCGGGGACACCGACGGCGCCGACGGCGCGGCCGCGGACGACGATTAAAAAAAGGCCGCTCCGCGGCTCAGTACGGCACCGCGTATAGCGCGACCGCGAGGAACGGGATCAGCGCGAGCAGCATCGCGATCGCGTACCCGAACATCTCCCGCGCTTTGACCTCCGTGATCGCCAGCAGCGGCAGCGCCCAGAACGGGTTCAGCAGGTTCGTGTGCGCGTCGCCGACCGCGTACGCGATCGTCGCCTGCCCGTAGGGGACGCCCAGGCTCTCCGCGGCCTGCAGCACTGAGGGACCGATGACGAGCCACTCGCCGCCGCCGGAGGGAACGAACACGTTCGCGACGGCGCCGACGAGCCAGGCGACGACGGGGTACGTCGCCGCCGTCGACACGTCGAGGAGCGCCTCGGCGAGCAGCAGCGCGAGCCCGGAGTCGGCCATGATCCCCTGAATCCCCGCGAAGAAGGGGAAGAGGAGGACGATGCCGGCCGCCGCGCCGGCGGCCTCGTTGAATCGGTCGCGGTAGTACGCCGGGCGCTGGTAGATGAGGAGGCCGGCGAAGAGGAACCCGAAGTTGACCGCGT
Organism: Halorubrum sp. Ib24; assembly: GCF_002252745.1. NCBI lineage: Archaea > Methanobacteriati > Methanobacteriota > Halobacteria > Halobacteriales > Haloferacaceae > Halorubrum > Halorubrum sp. Ib24. The sequence continues at coordinate 10,661 of NZ_NHOX01000039.1, forward strand.
TTAGCGTGAACGCCCCGAGCCCCTGCCCGAGGAACTGGTAGGCGACGACGGCGACCCCCGAGAGCGCGATCAGGCCGCCGAGGAGCCGGCTGTTGTTCAGCCGCTCGGCCGGAACGTCGTCGACGCCGGCCGGCGGTTCGTCGACCGGATCGGCGACCTCGGCCGCGTCGGTCGCGCCGTCGGCGGCCCCGTCGAACAGCTCCGCCTCGTCGACGTAGTGCGTGATCCCCTTCGCGCGGCTCCCGGAGGGAGCGAGAACGTACAGCATCGCGCTCGCGAAGACGATAGAGAGGGCGGTGAGGGTAAGCGCGTACGGGTGGAAGATGGTCTCGACGGCGGGCACGGTCGAGGCGAGGAACTCGAAGCCGGTCCCCTCGCCGATGTTGTTCGCGTCGGTCAACTGCAAGGGAGCGGACCCGGAGATGCCCCAGTGCCACGTCAGGCCGAGCCCCATGTAGCCCGCGACCGCCAACAGCGGGTAGTGGACGTCGATCCCCTTCCGGTGCGCGACTTTCCCCATCTCGCGGGCGAAGATCGCGCCCATGATCAGGCTGAATCCCCAGTGGACCCACGCCAGCGACATCGAAATGAAGCCGACGAACGCCGCCGCCTGCGCCCCGGAGTTAGGGACCTCGGCGAGCCGCTGGAGGAGGTCGTTGACCCGCGGGTGATACGCGATGACGAACCCGGTCATCAGGATCAACACCATCTGCATCGAGAACCCGAGGAACGCCCAGAAGCCGCCGTACCAGAAATCTAACAGCTCTACGGCACCCGATCCGGTCGCGATGAGGCCGGCGGCGAAGACGATATACGTCAACAATATTGCAAACACGAAGGGGCTTGGCATCCATCGCTCCACGACCGTTGAGATACTGAATCCGATACGTTCGAAGACCCCGGCCTCGTCACTTGCCGCCATGCGAATGGTATCCAGCATCCTACAGTATAAATAATGGGATACCGCACCGCCGCCTCACGCGGAACGGTCCGGGCGGAGGCGGAGGCTCATTCGACGCGCTCGAAGCGGTGGCGGACCACCTCGGCGTCGTCGTCCCAGTCGAAGTTCCCGCCGTGTGCGCGGACCATCCGCTCTTTGTACGCCTCCAGCGACGGCGACCCCTCTCGCTTCGCGTCGGCGTCGGTCATGTCGCCGAGGGTGCGCTCGGTGACCTCGGTCAGCTCGAAGTCGACGCCGTCGATCTCGAAGACGTCGCCCTCTTCGCCGTACTGATTCCCGCGGTGGAGCTGGGTCACGTCGCCGTCGAGCGCGGCCTGCTTCACACGGTCGTTCGGGAGCAGGTCCGCTGGATCGTTCTCGGACATGGCCGTTCGTTGGGCGCGGATCCGCTTATAATCGCTGCCGGCGGGATCCGCTCGGCGTCAGGAGTACTCCGCAGTCAGTTCTTTTTCTGGCCCTTCTTCCCTTTCTGCCCGGCGTTTCCGCTCGCTGTCTGGGGGATCTCGGCCGTCCCGCGAACCGGTCGACCCGTGTCGCTCCGCTTCGCGAGGAACCGAACCCGAACGCTGCCGTCCGATCCGCCCGGCGCCGTGTCGACGCCGGTCCCGTCCGCGGGGAACACGAAGGTCGTCCGATTACCGCGCTGGACGACCTGCCGCGGCTCCGCGCCGCCCGCGCGGTTCACGTCGTAGAACCAACCGCACCGCACGGAGCCGTCCTCGATAGCGTCGGCCGTGATTCCGTCGACGGTCACTCGGTAGTTCTCCCCGGCACGCTTGACCGAGACGTCGACCTCCTCGCCTTGCGGGTGCGGGAGCGCGCGGTTCGTGATCGGCGGCACAAGGTAGTTCCCGCGAACCTTCGTCTCGAGATAGTTGACGATGCCGCTGTCGGGGCCGGCGCCGATTTTCTCGTCGTCGATACGGTCCTCGCCGGTCAGCCCGAACGCCTTCGAGTCGAACTCGACGCCGTTCATCGCCTGCCGGATGTACGCCATGTACGGGTTGAACCGCATCAGAGAGATGAAGAGGTTCCCGGGCGTCTGCTGGTCGGTGGTCGCGACGTCGCGTCGGAGCAGCACCTGTTCCGCCTCCTGGTTCCCGTCGTGGCCGTCCAAGTCGTCGTCGCGCTCCTCGGCCGGCAGTATCTCGTCGCGCTCGCTCCCGGACAGGCGCTCTCGCCCCTCCTCGGTGAGTCGCGTCTCCAGGTCGAACCGGGCCCGGGAGAGCTTCTGCGCGTGGCCGGCCACGCCCGCGTCGTCGTAATCGTCGACCGTCTGCTCGGCCTTGTCGGTCTCGCCGCCCAGCTCCCGCAGCGGCGTGTCGCCCGGCGCGCTGCTGTCTCCGAGGTTCTCACCGACCGTCCCGGTGTTCTCATCGGTGTGGTCGGGCGAGAACATTCGCTCGCGGCGGCCCTCTGTGTCGTTCTCGTCGTAGAAGCGGTCGAGGTCGATGTCGAGCTTCGAGACGTGCTGGATGGTCCCCTGTGCGAATGCACCCGGCGGGTGCGGCACGACGAGGTTCTGGTCCTCGAGGATCGTCGCGTTGTCCTCGCGGGGAATGCTGTTGCGGTAGAGATCGTTGAACCCCATCGTCAGCTCCGCCTCCGGGTCGTCCGGGATGCGGTCCGGGTCGAAGTCGGTGTCGGACTCGAGCTCCTCGGTGATCGTCTCGTGGCCGGCGAATCCGGTCCGGCGATAAGGGTACTCGGTCGGGCGGCCGCTCCCGTCACCGGCCGTCTCGAGGACGCCCGAGAACGTGGCGTCGAACTCGACGGTGTCGCCGTCCATCTCGGCTTCGCCCCCCCAGAGCAACTCCTCGACGGCCATGATATTCTGCGCGTTGTTGCTGGCGAGGTGCAGACAGACCTCCGCCTCGTCGGCGTGGGGGTCCTCGTGGTCGAGGGTCACGCCGGGGGTATCGATGAGCTGCTTCGGCCGCAACAGCCCCGGCTTGACGACCTTCCCCTTCGGACTCAGTCCCCTCGGTAGGTCCGCGTCGAACCGGTCGAAGTAGGCGGGCGAGTAGCCGATGGTGAACAGGACGCCCTCGCTGGCCCACTCGAAGTGGCGCTCGATCTCGCGGAGCACCTCTTCAACCGTCGCTCGGTCGGCGGCGCTCGGCTCCTCCTCCTTGCCGGGCACGTAATTCAAGTGTAGCGTCACGTGGTGAGAGGGATGGGCCGTGACGCCGCCCTCGGAGATGTCCGTCTCGAAGCCGTCCCACGCGTGCTGTCTGTTGTCCCGTGCTTCGGCGCCGATCCGGGCTCCCCCCTCGGCCGAGACCGTCTCCGGCACCCCGTACAGTCCCGTGGCGGTCGTCAGCGCGCTCGCTCCCCCGATCGCGAGCGCTGACTTCATGAACGACCGTCGCTCGATTCCCCTGTCGGACGACACGCTCGAACCGTCGTTGACGTCGTCGGCGTGACCGTCCGTCGCCTCCTCGTCGTTCCCGTTCGAATGATACGGGCAGCCCATGCCATCGATTTACAAGGACTATTCATATTTAATATTTAACATATTACTACAGTCGCTTAGAAACGAAATTATTCCGGCTGAAACACCTCTACTGTATGGTTTGGGTTTGCGCAATATTTGAGCGAGCGTTATGTTTATTTACAAATATTTAGAGTATGATTGCAGAATAAAACGTCCCGAAATGAATTGGTCAGTGCGATTCGTAGCGCCCGACGATACGTGAGACACCGGCGCATTCGTGAAACTGAGCCGACATTACGTATCTCGAAACCGGCGCTGACGGCGGTGTCCACTTTCGTGATCACCGAATTGGCGGGCCGAGCCGAGGGATTCAAGATACTGCCGACCCCCTTCTCCGACGATGCGTCAGGACCACCTCATCACCGCGACACAGCTCTCGCGGGATGACATCGAGGCGGTGCTCGACCGGGGCCGGGAGGTCGCCGACGACCCCGCCGCCTTCGCGGACCGGCACGCCGGGCGGGTGCTCGCGCTCTGCTTCTTCGAGCCGAGCACGCGGACCCGGATGAGCTTCGACAGCGCGGCCAAACGGCTCGGCATGAACACCGTCGACATGGGCGATGTCGACTCCTCGTCGGTGTCGAAGGGAGAGTCGCTCTCCGACACCGTCCGCGTCATCGAGGGCTACGCCGACGCGCTCGTCCTCCGGCACCCGAGCGAGGGCGCCGCGAAGCTGGCCGCCGAGCACGTCTCCGTCCCCGTCGTCAACGCCGGCGACGGCGCCGGCCAACACCCCTCCCAGACCCTCCTCGACCTCCACACCATCCGCGAGAACCACGGGCTCGACGACCTCACGGTCGGGATCATGGGCGACCTGAAGTACGGCCGCACGGTCCACTCGCTGGCGGCCGCGCTCACGGAGTTCGACGCCAACCAGCACTTCATCAGCCCCGAGTCGCTGCGGCTCCCGCGGTCGGTCCGGTTCGACCTCCACGAGACCGGCGCGCAGGTGCGCGAGCACACCGACCTCGAGACCGTGCTCGGCGAGCTCGACGTGCTGTACGTCACCCGGATCCAGAAGGAGCGGTTCCCCGACGAGAACGAGTACCACCGCGTCGCCGGCGAGTACCAGATCGACGCCGAGACGCTCGAAGACGCCGCCGACGACCTCACCGTCATGCACCCGCTCCCGCGCGTCGACGAGATCGCGCCCGACGTCGACGAGACGGACCACGCTCGCTACTTCGAACAGGCGCACAACGGGATCCCGGTGCGGATGGCGCTGCTCGACACCCTCATGCAGAACGCGGAGGCCGCCGAGGGAACGGAGGTGGGCCGATGAGCGACCACGAGCTCCGCGTCTCGAAGATCCGCGACGGGACCGTGATCGACCACGTCGAGGGCGGGCAGGCGCTCAACGTGCTGGCGATCCTCGGGATCGACGGCTCCGAGGGGTTCGGCGTCTCCGTCGGGATGAACGTCCCCTCTGACCGGCTCGGCCGCAAGGACATCGTGAAGGTCGAGGAACGGGAGCTCTCGCAGTCCGAGGTCGACGTGCTCTCGCTCATCGCCCCCGAGGCGACGATCAACATCGTCCGGGACTTCGAGGTCGTCGAGAAGAACCGCGTGACGCGTCCCGACACGGTGACCGGCGTGCTCTCGTGTCCGAACCGGAACTGCATCACGAACGCCGACGAGCCGGTCGACACCCGGTTCGACGTCGTCGCCGACGGCGTCCGCTGCGACTACTGCTCGACGATCCTGCGCGCCGACATCGCCGACCACATCGACGTCTGACCCGAGCGAGGTGGGGTGGTTTTCGGCCGTCGGCCACCCGGTCCGTCCGACGCTCCGGTAGGTTTTAGCGCCCGCCGCTCGATGCGTCGGACATGAGCAAGAAACTGAAGCTCGTTCTGGTCCTGTCGCTCGTCACGCTCGCGTACTTCCTGTTCGCCGGCGACAAGGAGCCGGTGACCGTCGAATAGCGAGCGGCGCGACCGCGCACGGACTCCGACCGATCCCCGCGGGCGGATGCCCGCCGTTTTTACCCCGCAATCGCGTAGCGACGGGTATGTACGGGGTCGTCACGCGCAACGCCGACGAGGTCGAGATGGAGCCGTTCGACCTCGGCTTCTACGAGGTGAAAGACGTCACGGGGCGGTCGGCCGCGCCGCTCCCGAACGCGGTGAACATGGTGTCGTGTTTCGGAGACAACGCCGCTGCCGGCGAGAACCCGGACCTCGTCCCCGTCGACGAGCGCGGCGAGCCGGCGACCCGCGACCGCGACTACTTCGACTGGGCGTACATCTGCCCGACGCACCCGGAGTACCGCGAGGGTCTGCTGGAGATAATCGAGGACTGCGCCGCCGAGAGCGACGACGTGCGCCTCGACGACGTGGGGTTCCCGCGCGAGGGGTTCTGTCGCTGCGACCGCTGCGAGCGGCTGTTCGCCGAGAGCGACCGCGAGCGCTGGAGCGACTGGCGCGCCGACGTCATCACCGGGTTCGTCGCCGACGCCGCCGAACTGGTCCCCGGCCGCGTGCTGCTCACGCTGTACCCCGACCCGTATCCAGGCCACCTCAGAGCGCGCGCCGGCCTGGACCTCGATCGACTCGCCGACCACGTCGACGAGTTCGTCGTCCCGCTGTACGACACCGAGTACGCGACGACCTACTGGCTGGAGGCGATCGCCCGCGGCTTCCGGACGCGGCTCGGCGGCGACTACGACGTCCACGGCGCGCCGCCGGAGACGCCGTTCTCGCTGGAGCTGTACGCGGTCGACGTCGCCGTCGACGACCTGATCCACGCGACCGAGGTCGCCGAGACGTACGCGAAGGACGTCTTCTTCGGGTACGACGCCAACAACGCGGCCGCCGCGCTCCGCCGGAAAGACGCGGACGGACGCGACGGCGAGGTCCACCGGCCGGACTGATCGCGACGGCGATTCGGGGGCGCCTCGCGAGCGCCTCGTCCCGGCGGCTCTGTGAAGGAGGGTTTATATACCGTCGCGGCCGACACCTACTCGACCGGCCGCCGGCGTGCGACACACCGGTCGTCTCGCGTTCGCGCGAGGCGGTCGCCTTTCAACGTCCGCGCCGTAGCGGCGGTCGTCCTACAGTCGTGAGCCGCCGGCTCGTCCGAGACAGCGGCGACTCACCGGTCGACTTCGCCCATGATCGTGTCTAAGCTCCCCAGCGACGCGATCAGGTCCGGAATCGCCTCGCCGTCGGCCATCTCGGGAAGCGCTTGGAGGTTCGAGAAGGAGGGCCCGCGGATCTTGAAGCGGGCGGGCTCGTCGGTGCCGTCCGCGCGAATGTAGATGCCGAGCTCGCCCTTGGCGGCCTCGACAGCGCGATAGATCTCCGTGTCGTCGTCCGGTCGGAGCGTGCGGGGCACGTTCGCCTGAACCGTCCGCTCGTCTTCTGGCCAGTCCTCGAGCAGGTCGACGCACTGCTCGACGATCTTCGCGGACTCCTCGACTTCGCGCATCCGGACGAGCAGGCGACTGTAGTTGTCGCAGCCGTCTTCGGTGACGACGTCCCAGTCGAGGTCGTCGTAGTAGCCGTACGGGTCGTCGCGGCGCAGGTCGTAGTCGACGCCCGACCCGCGGAGCACGGGCCCCGTGCAGCCGTACTCCTTCGCGACCTCCGGGGGGAGAACGCCGGTGTCGACCGTGCGCAACTGGAGGATCTCGTTGCGAGTGAGGAGGTCGTGGTACTCCTCCAGCCGACGCGGGAGGCCGTCGAGGAACGTCCGCACCGTCGAGAAGAACTCCTCGCGGGGTTCGGGGAGGTCCCAGGCGACGCCGCCGAGCCGGAAGTAATTGAACATCAGCCGCTGGCCCGTCAGGTCCTCTAAGACGTCCTGGACCCGTTCGCGCTCCTGGATCGCGTACATGAACGTCGCGGTGAAGTCGCCGATCACGTCGAGCGCGTACGCGCCCATCGCCAGCATGTGCGAGAGGATCCGGCTGCACTCGGCGCCCATCGTCCGGATGACCTGCGCGTACTCCGGCACCTCGATATCGGCGAGGTCCTCGGCCGCGCGGGCGTACGCCCACTCGTTCAGCAGGCCGCCACCGCCCCAGTCCCAGCGGTCGGGGTACGGCATGATCTGATGGCGGTACGTCCCGGACTGGGCCATCTGCTCCTCGCAGCGATGGATGTAGCCGATGTCCGGCTCCACGCCGACGACGTCCTCCCCGTCGAGCGTGACTTGCAGGTGGAGGACGCCGTGGGTCGCCGGGTGGTGCGGTCCGATGTTAAGGAGCATCGTGTCGCTCCCGGTCGCCGCGGACGATCCGGGTTCGACGGGCTCGTTCTCGGACAGCGCCGCGATCTGCGGGCGGTCCTGGTCGTACCCCATCGAGAGGGGGTGGCCCTGCCACGTCTCGGGCAGGAGGATCCGCCGGTGGTCGGGGTGGTCGTCGTACCGGATCCCGACGAGGTCGTACGCCTCCCGCTCGTGCCAGTCGGCGGTGCGGAACACGGGCTCGGCCGACTCAGAGACCGGGTCGTCCTTGTCTGCGGGGACGACGACGCCGACCTCCCGAGTCGGGTCATCGAACGATCGGAGGTGGTAGATCGACTCGTACCGGTTCTCGTACTCCTGCGCGGTGACGCAGGCGAGGTGGTCGAATCCGGCTTCCGATTTCAGCCTCGAGAGCGCCGCTTGAACCGCGTCCGGGCGAATCCGAGCGGCGGGCGCGTTCAGGTGCGTCTCGCGTGCCGTGACCAGTTCACGGATCGACGAGAACGGGTCACCCTCCGCGTCGGCGTCCTTCCGTTCGGTCAGCGCGTCGGTCGACATACTCCAACGAACGCGGCCGGAGGACCCGACGCTTCTGCCGGCTCAGTGCGGGTTTTTATAACCTCACCGTCGCCATCGCCTGGCGTGAAGTATCTCCGGATCGAACTCAGATATCCGCCTGACCTCATCCATCCGATACACCGGCTGATCGACGAGTCGGACGCGGTGGATCGGGACGTGCTCCTCCACGGAACGGTCCTCGACGAACCGGACGACACGTTCCTGTTCTACGTGGAGGGCGACATCGACGTGTACACCGACGCTCTTCGGTCAGTCGACCGGATCCGGGAGTTCGAGGTCACCCGGATCGACGAGACGGGCCACTACGTCTTTCTCACGCAGCGACGCGACGCGGTCGACGAGGCGATGTTCGGCCCGCTCCAGCGGACCGGCGTGGTCGTCGTCCCCCCGGTCGACTTCCGCCCGAACGGGGTCGCTCGGCTGACGCTCATCGGGACACAGGGGCCGCTAGGCGACGCGCTCGCGGATCTCCCCGACCGGATCGAGACCACGGTCCTCCGGATCGGCGAGTACGACTGGCGGCAGGACCTCTTCGACCCGGGACTGACCGACCGGCAGTTCGACGCCCTCGCGGCCGCCGTGGAGTGCGGCTACTACGAGTCCCCGCGGAGGGCGACCGTCGAGGCGGTCGCCGAGCGGATCGACGCCGCTCCGAGCACTGCGTCGGAACACCTCAGGAAGGCCGAATCGGCCGTGATGACCGCGTTCATGGAGCTTCGCGACGTGCCGTGAGGCCGAGAGGCCGCTGTGAGCGGCCCGCGTACCGCCGCTAGTGAACCGTCCGGTCGTCGCTCGTGTCGATCGCTTCGATCGGGTCGGCGTTGCCGAACTCCGGGTTCGGACCGTCACCCGGTTCCGCCCAGTCGACCGCGTTCCGGAGCACCCGTCGGACGTCGTCGTTGTAGTAGACCGGGTACGTCTCGTGGCCCGGGCGGAAGTAGAACACCTTCCCGCTGCCGCGGCGGTAACAGCAGCCGGAGCGGAACGTCTCGCCGCCGGCGAACCAGGAGTTGAAGACGAGCGTGTCGGGCGCCGGGATATCGAACCGCTCGCCGTACATCTCCGCCTCCTCGACCTCGATGTACTCGCCGATCCCGTCGGCGATCGGATGGCCCGGCTCGATCGTCCAGAGCCGCTCCGTCTCGGCGGCCTCCCGCCACTTCAGCGAACAGCTGGTGCCCATGAGCCGCTTGAAAATCTTCGAGTAGTGCGCGGAGTGGAGCACGAGGAGTCCCATCCCGTCGAGCACGCGCTCGTGAACGCGGTCGACGACCTCGTCGCGCACCTCGTCGTGGGCGGCGTGGCCCCACCACGTGAGCACGTCGGTGTCGTTTAAGACCTCCTCGGTGAGGCCGTGGTCGGGGCCCTCGTCGAGGGTAGCGGTGCGGACGTCGTGGCCCGCCTCCTCGAAGACCTCCGCGAGAACCGCGTGGATCCCGTCGGGGTAGAGGTCGGCGACGACGTCGCTCTCGCGCTCGTGGCGGTACTCGTTCCAGACCGTGACGCGTGCCATATCGTTCCTGCTCCCCGAATCGACTTGTAGGATCGTATCCGGAGCGAAAACGATTGAAGCGGCGGCGCGCGCCTCTGAGCGCCCGAAGGGCGCGAAGAGCGCGTGCGAGGGACGCCGCGAGCGCCTTTATAAGGCGCGAGCGGCGAGGCTGGGGAGGCGTGAGGTGCGGTTGCCGTGCGAGACGGGGCGGGACTCGAAGGGGCGGCCGCGAGACGGGGGCAGGCGAAGCAAGGACCGCAGGGAGCGAGCATCGCGAGCGACCGAGGACCGCAGCGAGCGTGCGCCCGTCTCGCGGCCGGGGCTTTGGAGGTGTTCTCCGTCGACCCGTCGATCCCGATTTATAAACAGTCGGTCAGAGGCTCGGTAGCGGTCACTCAAGTAGTATATAAATAACCGACAACCGATTATCCCGAGAACTCGGACTCGCTCACCCGGACGACGACCGTCTCCTCCACGTCGCGGAGGTCGTACTCGGGCGTCTCGCCCTGTTTCCGGCGGACGTACAGCGGCTCGACCGGCCGGCCGTCCACGAGTCCGAACACCTTCAGGCGCTGGTCGGTCTCCTCGGGCGGGACGGCGCCGTCGCGGACCTCGCGGGCGAGGTCGCGGGAGAGCCACTCGTCGGTCGAAATCGACGGCTCGCGGACGAGCGCCTCGTCGACGAAGCGCACGAGGTACCAGTTGAGGTCGTTCAACAGCGCGACCGCGGCGCCGAGGCTCACGGTGTCGACGGCGAGGCTGTTCGCGAACGGCTCCTCGATGTCGTACGTCGCGAGCGCGTCCCTGGCGGTCTCGCGAGACAGCAGCTCGTAGGTGAGGTTGACGTCCGGATCGCCGAGGAGACACACCCGCGTCACACGCTATCGGTCTCGCCGGCTCCTCAAATCGGTTGCGGTCGTCGGGGGGCGAGGCGGAGCGACCCTCCGGTCCCGCCGCTCAGAACGTCGAGACGTCGCCGTCGATGACGCTCCGGGTCACGTCGGTGACGTCGGCCAGTTCTCGGTCGACGATCGTCAGGACCTCCGCCTCGATGTCGCCGAGCGCGACCCCCTCCTCGGTGACGAGCTGCGCGTCGGCGACGTGCGGCTCGTCGATCGGGCGGCCGATCTGCGAGAGCAGGCGCACCTGCAGGTCGCGGATCCCGTCGACCTCGTCGGTGACCGACTCGGCGATCCGCGTCGACAGGAGGTTGTATATCTTCCCGATGTGGTTGACGGGGTTCTTGCCGGAGGTCGCCTCCATCGACATCGGCCGGTTCGGAGTGATGAGCCCGTTCGCGCGGTTCCCGCGCCCGACTGACCCGTCGTCGCCCTGCTCGGCCGAGGTGCCGGTGACGGTGAGGTACACCGACCCCTCGTCGTAGTCGTCAGCGGTGTTCACCTCGACGTGGACCTCGCGGTCGGTGTGGTCCTGAGCGAGCCCGGTGACGAACTCGCGCACGTCGTTGACGGCGTCGTCGTACGCGTCCAGCCCGTCCACGTACCGGTCGACCATCGCGGCCGCGACCGTGATGTCGATCCGGTCGCCCTCGCGCTTGCCCATGATCTTCACGTCGGGGCCGAGCTCGGGGTGCTCGTCGTGATACCGGCCGTTGAGCGCTCGCTCGGCCTCGTGGACGATCGTCTCCGTCTCCGTGAGCGGGGCGTGACCGACGCCGAAGGAGGTGTCGTTCGCCATCGGCACCTGCTGGGTCTCCTCGCCGAAGACGTCCTGGAGGTCGCCCGAGCCCTCGCCGAGTTTGACGTCGACGACGACGTCCGTTCCGTACTCCAACTCCGGGATGGCCTCGGCGAGGTAGTCGCGGGCGGCCGCCAGCGCGGTCGAGTCGACGGGGAGCTGCTCGCCCTCGTACTCCTTCGTGGCGCGGCCGACGATGAGCAGGTAGATCGGCTCGACGACCTCGCCGCCGCCGTACGCGGGGGCGGCGCGGCCGGCGACGAGCTGCGTCTCGTCCGTGTTGTAGTGGAGCACCTTGCCGACGCGGTCCAAGTAGAGCTGCGAGAGCGCCCGCGACACCGACTCCGCGACGCCGTCGCAGATCGAGTCAGGGTGTCCGATACCCTTCCGCTCGACGATCTCGACCTCCTGGTCCTCGACGGCCCGCCGGTCGAGGCGGCTGACCTGAATGTTCCGGTCCATTACCTCTCGGTACTCCGTGGGTCGCAGTATAACTTGCGGAAACCTCCCGCGCCCGGGTAATGCTTCGAGGTAATTGTTTGGCAGATGTTGACGCTACTTCGCCCCCGGCCGTCCGACCGAGCGACCGCGCTCTCTCGTCGGCGCTCAGCGGACCGCCTCGTACGCCTCGCCCATCGCGTCCAGCGCCTCGCGGAGTTCGCTCTCGTCGGTCGCGTACGAGATCCGGGCGTGGCCGCGGCCGTGTTCGCCGAACGCCTCGCCCGGGACGACGATCACCCCGCGGTCGATGCACTCGTCGACGAACCCCTCGGGAACGCGTGGCATCGCGTAGAAGGCGCCCTGCGGGGTCGGGCAGTCGAGGCCGATCTCGTCGAACCCCTCCAGGAGCAGGTCGCGGCGGCGTTCGAAGGAGGCCGTCATCTCGTCGACGATCCCGCGGTCGCCGCGGAGCGCGCCCTCCGCCGCGTACTGGGCCGGGGCCGACGCGCAGGCCTGCGCGTACTGGTGGACGCGCAGCATGCGCTCCACGCGCTCGTCCGAGCCGTACACCCAGCCGAGCCGCCAGCCCGTCATCGAGAACAGCTTCGAGGCGGAGTTGACGACGACGACGCTGTCCGTCTCCGCGAACTCCATCGGCGAGTAGTGCTCGCCGTCGAAGACGGTGTACTCGTACACCTCGTCGGAGATACAGAGCACGTCGTGCTCGTCCGCGATCCGCGCGAACTCGCGCACGTCCGCCTCGGAGGATACCGCGCCGGTGGGGTTGCCGGGCGAGTTCACCACGAACGCGGCGGTGTCGTCGGTGATCGCCGCCTCGATCGCGGCCGGGTCGATCGTGAGGTCGTCGCGCAGCGGCGCGGGGACGGGCTCGCCGCCCGCGAGCTTCGTGAGGGCGTCGTAGGAGACGAACCCCGGGTCCGGGATCACGACCTCGTCGCCAGCGCTCACGTGCGCCTCCATCGCGACGTGGAGCGCCTCGCTCCCGCCCGCGGTGGCGATCACGTTCGCGGGGTCTAAGTCGATCCCCTGGTCCCCCCGGTGCTTCTCCGCGATCGCCTCCCGGAGCGACCGGATCCCCTTGTTCTCTGTGTAGGCGTCCGCCTTCCCGTCCTCGATCGCGTCGACGGCCGCCCGACGCGCGTGCGCCGGCGTCGGGAAGTCGGGCTGTCCGAGCCCGAGGTTGATCGCGTCGTCGCCGGCCGCCTCGAACACCTCGCGGATCCCGCTGATGGAGATCCGCTCGACCCTGTCGGAGAAGTTCGGCATATCCGTTCGGGGGCGCCGCCGGGAGTTAGTTCTTGTCACGTCCGCGCTCTCGACGGGGAGGCGCGGCCGGCGGTCACCGCCGCCGGTCCCACACCGGTCGACGGCTCTCCTCGCCGGGACCGCGGTAGAGCGTGCCGTCCTCGTCGAGCGGGAGCGCGAACCGCCCGCGGAGCACGCTGAGCACCTCGGTCGGCTCGGCCCGGAGGAGCGCCTCGTCGACCGCCCTGAGACGGAACTGGGGGCGCCCCGGCCCCATCGGCATCTTGATCGACTCGATCAGCTTCCGCTCCACGAGCGCCCGGCGGTCGTCCGTGAGCTCCTGACCGGGCGCGATCGCGACGCGGCCGCCGTCGGGACCGACCCCGTCGGCGCCGATCCCGGCGCTTCCGGGTTCGTTTCCGGCGCTTCCGGATTCGTCGCCGGTGCTCCACTCGCCGTCGATCCATCGGCGGAGGTCCCGGAACAGATGGTCGTGTCGGGCCGCCAGCGCGACGAACAGGGCCCGATCCGTGACGGTCCCGACTCGGCCGACCGCCCCGTAGTCGAGCGCGTCGAGGACCGCGGCGACGTCGTCCGCGAAGCGGTCGTCGAGGACTCCGCGCGCCGCGGCCAGCAGCCGGGTACGCGAGGGCATCCCGACGGGCGCGGGCGCCGCCGCCTCGAACCGAGCCGATGCGGCGCCGCGCGCGGCGGCGGTCGCGTCGCCCGTCTCGGAGACGAGCGTCCGGTCCGCGCGGGGGCCGGCGACGGCGTCGACGCGGTCCGGCGTCGCGAACACGAGCGAACGCGGTGCGGTCTCGGCCGCCGAGGCGTCGCCGGCGGAGACGGCCTCGCCGGTGAGCGTCCGCAACTCGATCGATCCCTCCGTGACCGACTCGGCCACGGCGGTGCCGAGGACGAACGCCCTCTCGAGCGCGTCGACCGCGCCGGGGCGACAGGCGACCCGCCACGGCTCGCCGTCGGCGGTACGGCTCCGAGCCGCGAGGACAGACGGAAGGAGCCCGAGCGGGACGCCGACGGCGACGACGCCGGACCGCCCCGCGAGCGCCGACTCGATCGAGCCCGCGAGCGCGTCGCCGTACTCGTCGATCGCGACGGCGACCTCGGATGGCTCGGTCGGGGGGTCGCCGCCGGTGGCGGCGGCGGCGGCGCTGTCGTCGCCAGCGGCGGCGCCGTCGCCGCCCGTCGAGGGAGCCATACGGACCGGTGCGTCGGGACCGGAAAGAACGTTGCGCCGGCTCAGGGCGCTCGCGCGAAGACGAGGTAGCCGGTGTGGCCGACGCCCGCGGTGGAGGGGCGCGAGCCGCGCTCCGAGAAGTCCATCTCGCGCTGGATCGTCTCCAGCGTCTCGATACCGTCGAGACCGACATCACGAGCGGCGAGGGCCGCCTCGCGGGTACCCTCGACGAACGGGGAGTAGACGGCGAGACAGCCGCCGGAGACGAGCAGTTCGTCGGCGCGCTCGACGACGGCCGGCGCGTCCCCGGTGTCGAGCGTGAGCGCGTCGAACGGCTCGTCCTCGGCGAGGTCGTCCAGCTCCTCGGTGAGGTCGCCGGTGCGGACATCGACGCGGTCGGCGACCCCCGCGGTCGCCATGTTGGCGCGGGCGACGTCGGCGAACTCGGCGTCGATCTCGTAGGTGGTCACGTCGGCGCCGGCCCGGCCGAGGTAGGCGGCGAGGATCCCCGTCCCGGTGCCGGCGTCGAGGACGCGGTCGCCGCCAGACGCACCGGTGTGGCCCATCACGAGCCCCACGTCGCGGGGCATCATCGGGGCGCCGGTGCGTTCGAGGTGGTTGAACAGGTCCGGCCCGCGGAGCTCGCGGACCGCGAAGGCGGTGCCGAGGTGCGTCTCGACCGTGTCGCCGCCCTCGACGTCTTCGGGGACCTCGAGCACGCCGAGGTCGGTGCCGAACTCCTCGCCGGGCTCTAGCAGGTACTCCCGGTCCTCGTGAACGAGGAGGTACGCGGCGTCGGTCACGCCGAACCGGTCACTCCAGCTCCGCGATGGCGGCGGCGAGGTCGCCGTCGTTGTCCTCGAGCGCCTCGCGGGCCGTCGACTGCGGGACGCCCGCGCGCTCGGCGACCAGCGCCACGTCCTCGTCGGGGATACCGACGTCGGCGGCCTCGTCGGTCTCGTCGGCCGCGCTGGCGGATCCGCCCTCGACCGCCGAGGGGCCGCCCGCGCCCGCGTCGGCGACCTCTTCCGGGGAGCCGACGATCTGGTAGGTCTCCTGGCCCTGCGCGTCCATCTTGGTGACTTGGGCGCCGTCGAAGACGAGGTCGCCGTCGGCCGTCTCGATGACGACCCGCTCGGCGTCGAGCTCCTCGACGTCGATCCCCATCTGTTTCATCATCTGTTTCATCTTCCGCGGGTTCATGCCGCCTCCTCCGAACATACCAGCGAGTTCGGCCGGACGACACAAAAAGGGTGGCGACACGGGACGACCCCCTCGTCGACCGGCGGACCGCGGCCGTCGCGACGGGCGCCGAGCCGGCCGCCGCGGGGGCCGCGCACGAGACGGCGAACGGCGCCGGGACGACTGGGTTCATACGTCCCGAACACCACCTGCGGGTATGTATCTCGCCGACCGGACCTGGCCGGAGCTCGGGGCGAAGCTGTCGGACGAGTCCGTGGCGCTCGTTCCCCTCGGCTCCACCGAACAGCACGGCCCGCACCTCCCGCTCGCGACCGACCACCTCATCGCCGAGGCGCTCGCGAGCGCGGCCGCCGAGGAGACCGGCGTCGTCCGCACGCCGACGGTCGACGTGGGCGTCAGCCCGCACCACCGGCAGTTCCCGGGGACGATGTGGGTCGACCCGCCGGAGTTCCGGGACTACGTCGAGGGGTTCACCCGCAACCTCGCGTACCACGGGATCGACCGGGTAGTCTACGTGAACGCCCACGGCGGCAACGTCCAGCACCTCCGCGAGGTCGCGCGCCGGCTCCACGAGGACGGGACGACGTACGCGTTGGAGTGGATGTGGGACGAGTCGATCCCGGAGCTCGTCGACGAGCTGTTCGAGCACAACGGCCCGCACGCGGGGCCGAAGGAGACCGCCATGATCACCCACATCGCCCCCGAGCTCGTCCGCGAGGACCAGTTCGAGAACGCCCGCGACGACGGGCTCGTCCACCTCGAGGAGTCGGACGCGATGGTCCACGGCGCCCGGACGTTCTTCGACTCGGTCGACAACTCCGCGAACGGCGCCTTCGGCGACCCGACCGACGTGACGCCCGAGAAGGCGGCGCGGCTGTTCGAGGCGGCGACCGACCAGCTCGTACGGCTCGTGGAGTGGCTGGAGGCCCGCGACCGCGAGGAGCTGCTGCCGAAAGCCCGCGTCGAGTCGTCGCCGTACTAGTCGCGGCCGGGCAGCACCGAGTCGAGCGCGGCGTCCGCCTCCTCCCGCCGTCCGTCGAGAACGTCGAACTGCTCGCCGCGACGACGTTCGAGCCACCGCAGCAGGCGAGCGGCCCAGTCCAGCTTCCGCGCCTTCATCGGGCCGACGTCCGGGTCGTCGAACTCCCACCCCGGAAAGACCAGACGGCCGGCACCGACGTGGTCGGCGAGGAAGGCGGCGCGGTCGCCGTCGGTGAATCCGCCGGTGTTGACGACGACTCCCGTCGGCGCCGCCTGCGTCGTCGCCAGCGTCCACTCGTCGTCGAACCGAGGGAGCCACTTCCGGACCGCGGGGAGGTTGTCGCCGGGGGCGTGGGCGGCGACCGGCACGCCCTCGCGCGTCAACGCGGCCGCCGTCTCCGGGTTCTTGTCGAGGTCGGTCACCATGCAGTCGACCGCGACGCCCCGCTCCCGGAGGACGTCGGCGGCGGTCGAGGCGGCGACGACGACGTCGGCGCCGCGGGCGAGGTCGACGTCGTCGGCGAGTCTCGGCGCCGCGCCGGCGACCGCGACCGTCGCGCCGCGCCAGTCGCCGAGGCGGTCGAGCGGGAAGGGGGTCGCCAGCCCGGCGGCGACGTCGCGGGCGCGCTCGTCGTCGGCCCGCTCGAAGCCGAAGTCCGCGAGGATCGCCTCGTAGACCGGCTCGAACGTCTCGAAGTTCACGCTCGCTCCCCCGTGTTCGGGCGGGCGGATCGGTCGGCCCGCCCCGGCGCCGCGCAGCGCCGCCGCTGGCGGGGTGGAATATGGTATGGGCCGGAGTAGCACAGAGTACCCCTACCCGCGTGCCCCTCCGGCGTCCGGTCGATCGGTTGTCTGCACGACGGCATAAACTTTCTCTTACTTCCAGCCGGCGTCTATCGTTTCGAGCGCGGTATCGAGCGCGACTGACACGCCGGAAACCGCGGCCGTGACCGCCGAGAGCGCGGTCGGCGTACAGATCAGAAGTCCCGTGGATCCGGTCCCGTCGGCGTCGGGTACGCCGCCGTCGGTCGCGGAGTGCGGGGCGGCGGCGGCGTCGGCCGCGGCCGGGAGCGCGAAGACCGCTCCGTCGACGCCCTCGGCTCCGGCGGTCGCGGCCCGGAGCGCCCCGACGGCCGGCTCCGGGAGGCCGTCGAGTTCGTACGTTCGAACGGCCGCGTCGCCCGCGGCGGCGGGGTCGGCGCCGAGCCGGTCGAGGTGGCGCTCCGCCTCCCGCGCGGTCGTCACGTCGAGTTCCTCGACGGCGACGTCGCCGGCGTCGCGTCCCGACCGGACTCGGTCCCGGGCGAACTCGGCGCCGACGAGCGCCGCGTCGCGGGTCTCCGCGACGTCGTGCGTGCGGATCACGTGCGCGCCGCGCTCGACCGCCATCGACGTGGCCGCCAGCGAGACGGGGAGCGCCTCCTCGGTGGTCCGGCCGGCGATCGTTTTCAAGAAGCTCTTGCGGTTGATCGAGACGAGCAGCGGCCGGCCGTACCCCCTGAACTCCCGTAAGCGGCGGAGCGTCTCGCGGTCGTCGGCGTGGGTCTTCGCCTCGGACCATCCGCCGAAGGCGGGGTCGAGGATCGTCTTGTCGGTGAGGCCGTTCATCGAGAGCGCCTCGTAGATGTCGTCGACGTCCTCGATGGCGCCCGGGCGCTCCAGGTCCGGCGGCGAGGCCATCTTCGAGACGGCGGCGTCGTGCTCGCGGCAGACGCGAGGCATCTCGGGGTCGGCGAACCCGCAGATGTCGTTGACCATGTCGAAGCCGCGCGAGAGCGCCTCGTCAGCGACCTCGTGATACCGGGTCTCGATCGACCAGACGGCGTCGCCGGAGGTCGACTCCATCGTCTCGACCGCGGTGTCGAGCCGGTCAAGCTCCTGGTCGGCCGAGAGCACGTCGAGGTCCTTGTTGGCGGACTCCAGTCCCACGTCGACGATGTCGGCGCCCTCCCCGATCAGCTCCTCGTCGACGTACTCGGCCGCCTCGCCCGGGTCGTCGTACACGCTCGGGTCGTACGGCGACTCCGAGGAGACGTTGAGCACGCCCATGATCCGGGGCGGGTGATCGTCGCCGATTCCGAGTCCCGCGGCGTCCACAGTTCGCATAACAGTACCACGGGCGCGAGCATCATAAACGGGGCGAGTGAGGGATGGCAACGGGTCGCAAGCGAGCGGAGACACGTGTCAGTGTGAGACATGACGGCAGCCGTCGGACACGCGTTATTGCCCTCCGGCACGAAGCACGCGTATGGACACGAAATCCGAAGATCGACTGCTCGGACTCGCGATAGTCGCCCTCCTCGCGACGATGGGGGGCGAACTGCTCGGGAGCCAACTGGTCATGACGGTCGGGGTGACCGTCTTCGCCCTCTCGCTCGTGGCGCTGTTCGCCGTCATGACTGTCGTGCTCGCGGTGAACGTCGCTCGAACGTCGGAACTGAAGTCGATCGAGCCGGCGATGAGCGAGCGGTCTCGCTGAGCGGGGTCACAGCTCGAACGTCAAGACGTCCCCGACCGCGACGCCGTGTCGGTCGGTCCACTTATATGGGACTTCCAGCACGTACCGGCCGGACCCCGGATACGTCTGCTCGCTCCCGTCCTCGTTCGGTCCCGGTTCCGGCGCGTTGTGGATCTCGACGATCGTCCCCTCGGCGTCGGCGTAGACGATGTCGATCCCGAACGACATCTCGCGCATCACGAACGTCAGGTCCTCCCGCGGCGCCGGGAAGACGAACAGCATCCCGGCGTCCTCGGGGAGCGTCTCGGCGTCGCTGAGGCCGAGGAACCGCTGCTCGCCCGTCTCGGCGATCGCGGCGGTCACCCTCCCGAGGCGGTCGCCGTCGGGGGTGCGGGCCTCGACGAGAGTCACGTCGTAGTCGGCGTAGGCGCCGGACGGCCACTCGGCGGCCCGATCCGCGCCGTCGCCGTCCCCGTCGCTCTCGTCGGCCTTCCCGTCGCTGTCGTCGGCCTTCCCGTCGCGCTCGCCGTCGGCTTCCCAGTCGCTCGCGGTCGGTCCGACGCCGGCACAGCCGGCGAATCCCCCGACCGAGCCGGCGCCCATCGCGGCCAGCAGGTCCCGGCGTCGCATCGGGCGGGGTACGAGTCGCTCGCGTATATGCCTCGCGGCGGGAACGGCGGGCGTTCGAGCGCGTCGTCGAGCGGTCCCGCGCGAGGGCGCCGAGGTCGGAACGACGCGCTCGTCCCGGGAAGGACGCGCTTTTATCTGCGCCTCGTCTAGGCGCTCGCATGGCGAAAGTGAGCGTCGGCCTCCGCGGATGGCGGTTCGACGAGGAGGAGATATTCACCGACGACGGCGAGCTCAAGCCGCTCGACGAGATCCCCGAAGGGCCCCGAGAGCGGCTCTTCAGGCTCGTCTCGCTCGTCGAGGAGCCGTGCGACGTCTGTTACCTCGAACACGGCGAAAGCGAGATCCACCGCTGTAACCAGGCCGAGATCGTCTACGGGGAGCCCAACGGCGAGGTGCTGCTCTGCCCCGAACACGAGCCCGAACTGATCTACTGGTACCGCGAAGCGGGCGGGAGCGAGCACGCCGGCGGCCTGGAGTTCGGCGACCGCTTCCACGAGTGGGTCGCGGCCGGCAACGAGGCCCCGGACGGGTACGGCTCCGTCGAGCACGTCGAGGAGGACCCCGACGGGCTCCCGGACCTGCCGGATCAAGCGGAGATCCAAGAACGCGTCGAGCAGGACTTCGAGGGCGACCGGATCGACATCCTCGAACTCGCCGGGAAAGACGACGAGGGGGACGCCGACGACGAACTGGACGAAGACGAGTTCGAGGACGTCGACCTCTCGACCGACTACCCGTCGAACCGATGAGCGGCGCGGACGAGGACGCGGTGGCCGAGGGCGACGCCGGTGCCGAGAGCGACGACCGCGCTCAGTCCACCCGCCGCGAGCCGGTGGTCGTCGTCGTCGAGCCGGAGACGCCCGGCAACGTCGGCACCATCGCTCGGGCGATGAAGAACTTCGGCCTCTCGGACCTCAAGCTGGTCGACCCGCCGGAGCTGACGGAGGACGGCGAGGCGTACGGCTTCGCCGGCCACGCCCGCGAGGACGTGCTTCCGAACGCGGACACGGTCACGTTCGACGAGGTCGTGGCGAACTACCACACGGTCGGCACCACCGCGATCACCGGCGAGGACGACCGGAGCCACGAGCGGTTCCCGTTCAAGACGCCGGCCGAGCTCCGGGAGTCGCTGCGGGCCGTCGACGCGCCGACCGCGATCGTGTTCGGTCGCGAGGGCCGCGGGCTCAACAACGAGGAGCTCTCGCGGCTCGACGAGGTGTGCTCGATCCCCGCGGACGACGACTACCCCGTGCTGAACCTCGGACAGGCCGCGACCGTGCTGCTGTACGAGCTCCGCGAGCTCACCGTCGACGAGACGCAGCTCCCGGACACGGCGGTCACGCGGGCCCCCGAGGGCGACGTGGAGCGCTTCCACGAGTTCTTCGGCGACTTCCTCGCGGCGACCGGCCAGCGCGAGCACGTCCGCGAGAAGAACGCGCTGCTGATGCGCCGGCTACTCGGGCGCGCGCACCCGACCGAACGGGAGGTCCACTCGCTGCTCGGCACGTTCCGCAAGGCGAACGCGAAGCTGGAGCACGCGGATCACCTCGCCGCGAAGTACGACGAGCCGGTCTACCCGCGGGAGTGACCGTGGAGCGCGAGACCACCGACGGCGACGCCGAGGGCGACGCCGTCGAGGGCGACGCTGCCGACAGCGACGCCACCGAGGGCGGCGCCACCACCAACGACGCCGCCACCGGCGACCTCTGGGCCGGCGTGCGCGACGTGTCGCCGCTCATGCTCGGTATCGTCCCGTTCGCGCTCGTCGCGGGCATCGCCGCCGTCGACGCCGGCCTCGGGCTGGCGGAGGCGGTCGGCATGTCCGTGATCGTGTTCGCCGGCGCCTCCCAGCTCGCCGCGCTGGACCTCCTCGGATCGAACGCCCCCCTCGCGGTCGTCGTCGGAACGGCGGTCGTGATCAACGTCCGGATGGTGATGTACTCGGCCTCAATCGCGCCGTACTTCGCCGAGTACGGGCGCCGGCTCCGGGCCGGCCTCGCGTACGTGCTCACCGACCAGGCGTACGCCATCTCGGTCGCGGAGTTCGAGGAGAACTCCGCCCGGAGCCGCTGGCGGTACTACCTCGGCGCGGCCGCGTCGCTGTGGGTCGTCTGGCAGATCGGCACGGTCGTCGGCGTCGTGGTCGGCGCCGGCGTCCCCGACGCGTGGGGGCTCACGTTCGCGGTGCCGCTCGTCTTCCTCGCGCTGCTCGTCCCCGCGATGAAGGACCGACCGACGACCGCCGCCGGCGTCGCGGCCGGCGCGGTCGCCGTCGTCGCGGCCGGCCTCCCGCTGAACCTCGGACTGCTCGTCGGCGCGGTCACGGGGATCGCCGTCGGCCTCGCGACGGAGGTGGTCGAGGCGTGACCGGCGCGCCCCTCGGCACGGGCTCCCCGCGCGTCTGGGTCGCCATCCTCCTCATCGGGATCGCCACCTACGGGTTCCGGCTCTCCTTCATCCACCTGTTCGGCCGGATCGACGAGGTGCCCGCCCGAGTAAAACGCCCACTGCGGTACGTCCCGCCCGCGGTGCTCGCCGCGCTCGTGCTCCCCGATCTGGTGACGCTGCGCCCCTCCGTCGCCGCGACCCTCCTCGACGAGCGGCTGATCGCGGGCGCCGTCGCGGGCGTCGTCGCGTGGCGGACGGAGAACGTGTTCGCGACGATCGCGGTCGGGATGGGCGTGCTGTGGCTGTTTCGGTTCGTCGTCTTCGCGTGAGGCGCACGACCCGGCCGCCCGTCGGCCCGGACGCCGCCCGGCGCTCTTATCTGATCCGCTCCGGATAACGCCGCGCGAGAAGGGCGGCCGCGACGGCGCAGACCGCGGCGAACGGGACCGCGGTCGCGACGCTCACGAGCCCGCGAGCGGGCGGCACGGCGTACGAGACGGCGGCGACGGCGAGGATCGCGTACCCGAAGGCGGCGATCCCGAGCAGGGCCGGCCGCGCCCGCGGCGAGCGCCAGAGCCGCGTCCGCGTCGCCGCTCCGGTGACGATCCCGGCCGCGAGGCCGACCGGCAGCCCGACGATCGCCGAGAACGCGATCCGAGCGGCGAGCGCCTCGGTGATAAGGGCGGCGACGACGAGGAACGTAGTGATCGCGACGCCGAGCGCCGCGAGGGGACGGGCGTTCATGCCGGGCGGAATGGACGGCTTAGGACTTAAAAGGGCCGCCGCTACCGATCGCGATCGGTGAGTCGATCGGGCGAAGACGCCTCGCGGTCTCCGAGGCCGTCACCGGCCGACTCGTCGCGATCGGTCGCGCGGCCGAAGCGGGACCCCCGCTCGGCCTCGCGCTCCCTGACCGCGGCGAACCGCTGAGCGGCGTCGGCGACCGAGTCGAGGACGGCGAACGTGCGGTAACTGAGGTACGCTCCGAACGTGAGTCCGAACGCGACGATGAGGCCGAGCAGGATCTGCCCGAGAATCAAGACCGAGTAGACGAACGTCAGGAGGGCCACGGTCGCGGCGGCCGTCCCGAGTCGGGTGCGGAGGGCCTCGGAGGGCGAGAGCGGGTCGTGCGCCATGCGCCCCGCTACCGGCCCGGGACACTAAAAAATGGCTGGCGGTCGGCAGGGACGGGGCGACCGTCCTCAGTCGTCGGCCGGAGCCGCGGAGTCGCCGGCGGAGACGCCGGTTCCGGGGCCGATGTCGATGCCGAGGTCGGCGAGCTTCTCGTCGGGGACGACGCCGTCGACCCAGCCGCGGGTCTCGTAGTACTCCGCCTTCATCTCGTCGAGCTCGCAGAGCTCGCCCTCGCTGGCGCCCGTGCCGGGGATGGCGTCCGGGTGCCCGTCGATGAAGCGGTTCGGCAGCGTGTCGTCCGCGCCGTCGAAGCCGGCGAGGTTGTTGAAGTAGCGTTCGAGGTTGTACACCCGCTCGCCCGCCTCGAACAGCTCGTCCTCGGAGACGTCGCGGCCGGTCATACCGTTGTACTGGAGGACGTACTCCTCGATCCCCTCGGCGAACGCGCTGAACTTGCAGATGTCGAACGAGTCCGACACCGCGTGCAGGTCCTGGAAGGTGGCGGTCAGCTCGCCCTTGCCCTCCCACTCGTACGGGTCGACCTTCTCCGGGATCCCGAGGATCTCGGCGGCCGGCGTGTAGCCGCGCAGGTGGCACGCGCCGCGGTTGGAGGTCGCGTACGCGATCCCCATTCCCTTCATGCAGCGCGGGTCGTAGGCGGCCATCGTCTGGCCCTTGACCGAGAGCTTGTTGCCGTGGGCGTCCTTCGCGTCGGCGACGCGCTCGGGGCCCTCCGCGAGGAGGTCGCCGAGGTCCGAGGAGCGGTGGCCGATCTCGTCGAGGAGGTCGACCATCGTCTCGGAGTCGCCCCAGTCGAGGTGGCCGACGCCGTCGAGTTTGCCCTCTTCGCTCATCTCCATCGCCATCGCCATCATGTTGCCGGCCTCGATGGTGTCGATGCCGAGGTCGTTACAGCGCTGGAGCATCAGCGCGATCTCGTCGCGGTCGGTGTGTCCGGAGTTCGGGCCGAGCGCCCACGCGGACTCGTACTCGTACGACTCCGTGCGGACGTTCATGTCCTCGCCCTTGTGCTGGAACTGGACCTCGACCTCCTTCTTGCAGGCGACCGGGCAGGAGTGACAGGTCGGCTCGTCGACGAGGATGTTCTCGCGGACGTTCTCGCCGGAGACGCGCTCGGCGTCGACGTCGATCCCCTCGGTGTCGTTGTACGCCTCGGTCGAGGTGTACTTCGCGTTCTTCGTCGGGAGACCGTCCATCTCCTCGGTCGCGTTCATCAGGACGTTCGTCCCGTACATCGAGAGCCCGCCCTCGTTGGGCGCGGTGACCTCCGACTCGCGGATGACCTCCATCGCCTGCTGGTACCCCTCCTGGAACGTCTCGGGGTCGGCCGGTTTCGGCATGTCGGTGCCGCTCTTCACGACGACCGCCTTCACGTTCTTCGCGCCCATCACGGCACCCGTGCCGCCGCGACCCGAGGCACGGTCGTCCTCGTTCATCACGCAGGCGTAGCGAACGCCGTTCTCGCCGCCCTGCCCGATAGCCATTACGGAGAGGTTCTTGCCGACGGCGCCGTCGACCTCCTCGCCGAGAGCGTCGATCGCGTCGTGGACGCCCTTCCCCCACAGATGGGAGGCATCGCGCGTCTCGACCTCGCCGTCCTCGACGAACAGGTAGACGGGGTCCTCGCTCTCGCCGTCGAGGAGGATCCCGTCGAGTCCGGCCCACTTGAGTCGGGCACCGGACCAGCCGCCGTGGTGCGAATCGGTGACCGTTCCCGTCAGCGGGGACTTCGTCACGAGCGCGATCCGACCGCTCATCACGGTCTGGGTCCCCGTGAGTGGCCCCGTCATGAAGGCCAACCGGTTGTCGGGCCCCATCGGATCCACGTCCGGACCGGCGTCGAAGACGTACTTGACGCCGAGCCCGCGCGCGCCGATGTACTTCTCCGCGTCTTCCTCGTCGATCCCGTGGTAGTTGACCGCTCCCTCGCCGAGATCGACCTGTGCAACTCTGTCTCTGTAGCCACCCATTTCAGTCATGTAATGCTCGTTCATTATAGATGTACCACAGCGTGTTAGATGTTCACCTCCGACCGAAACCGATATGCGTTACATCGGTCCCCGGCCACGAGCGTTGTGGTACATAAACGCCGACGAGGCTGGCAATCCGGAGATCCGCAGACGACGAGGGGTTCGAAACGGGACCACACGCGCGTGCCAGCGGGTGTGCTATCGAGCGGTTTCGACGGGAACGTCGCGGAACCGCCGTTCGGGCGTCCCGATCCGGTCCCGTTCCGTCGCCGCCATTCCGCACGGCTAACTACGTCCGGCGAGAACGACGCCGCGTGGCCGATCCCGATCGGGACGGGGGTGCGTCGACTGTTCGCCGGCATATCGAGACCGGCGCGTTCGCGCTCGTGCTGTTCCTCTCGTCGGTCGTCCCGGTACCCGGCGGCTTGGCCGCGGGCAGAGACGGGAGCGGAGTCGTCTCGTCGCTCGCCGCGCTCGGGATCGGGCCCACCGATCCGCTCCACTTCGTCGGCTACGCGGTCCTCGCCGCGCTCCTGGCTCGAACGACCGGAGCGACCCGTCGTGGACTGGTCGTCTCCGTCGGCACGGGGGTCGCGTTCGGGTTCGGGGTCGAACTCGTGCAGTCGACGATCCCGTGGCGATCGTTCGCCCGGGGAGACGTCGCCGTCAACGCGCTCGGCGCGATCGCCGGCGTGGGAGGGTACGCGCTCCGGCAACGATGATCCGGCCGTAACTAGGGTTCCGTCGCTGCGGGGAGGACTCCACGTTCCTCGATGACGACACGGCTTTACGCGCTCGCCCGCTTCCTCCGGTAATGAGCAAGCCGAGCCCCGACGCGTACGAGCAGGGGCGCGGGATGGACGCGCACAACGCCGTGATGCGCGACATCCGCGCCGAGCGCTCGGAGACGTACGACCCGACGCAGCCGACCCGCGTGTGGATCGACGAGGACAACACGCCCGACGGCGTCGTCAACTCCCTCACGATCATCCTGAACACCGGCGGCTGCCGGTGGGCCCGCGCCGGCGGCTGCACGATGTGCGGCTACGTCGCCGAGTCCGTGGAGGGCGGGAGCGTGGCCCACGAGTCCCTGATGAACCAGATCGAGGTGTGTCTCGACCACGAGCGCGAGGAGGCGGACGCGCCGGCCGAGCTGATCAAGATCTACACGTCGGGCTCGTTCCTCGACGAGCGCGAGGTCGCCGCGGAGACCCGCCGGGCCATCGCCGAGACGTTCGCGGACCGGGACCGTATCGTGGTCGAGTCGCTGCCGGACTTCGTGAGCCGGGAGAAGATCGGCGACTTCGCCGACCACGGCATCGCGACCGACGTGGCCGTCGGACTGGAGACGGCCACCGACCGCGTCCGCCACGACTGCGTGAACAAGTACTTCGACTTCGCCGACTTCGAGGACGCCTGCGCAGAGGCCGCCGACGCCGACGGCGAGTTCGACGCGGACGTGGGGATCAAGGCGTACCTCCTCATGAAGCCGCCCTTCCTCGCGGAGCCGGAGGCCGCCGCCGACATGATCGACTCGATCCGTCGCTGCGCCGACGTCGACGGGTGTCACACCGTCTCGATGAACCCGACGAACGTCCAGCGCTACACGATGGTCGACGAGCTGTTCTTCGAGGGCGGCTACCGACCGCCGTGGCTCTGGTCGGTCGCGCACGTCCTCGAGGAGACCGCCGACGTCGACGCCATCGTCGTCTCCGATCCGGTCGGACACGGCTCCGACCGCGGCGCGCACAACTGCGGCGAGTGCGACGACCGCGTCCAGACCGCGGTCAAGGACTTCGACAAGCGCCAGGACCCGAGCGTCTTCGACCAGGTCTCCTGCGAGTGCGAGGCGACGTGGGAGCACGTGATGGCGGCGGAGACGAGCTACAACATGCCGCTGGCGCGGTAGGGGCCGATCGACCGGAAACGACGGCGACCGGCGTCGGTCGTTTTATTCAACTTCTCGAAACGATCGTAGCGGTTTGAATCGAATAGCGTCGTGTTTTTGATTCACAGATCGGAACATACCGAACGATCAGGTCGAACAAGACCCATATACGTCCGGATACTACGGGAATACATGAACGCAGTCGCCAGCGGTCCCCGGTCGTCCCGCCGGAAGTCGGTCCTCTTCTGTGCGGAGTGCAGCTTCCAGAACCCCGTCTCGGAGGGGTGGCTCGTCGTCAGCGACGGCGACGAGCGCACCATCGTCTGTCCCGAGTGCGGTCACGTCGCCGACCACCGCACGGAGCGGTCCGCGCCGTCGCCGAAGCGCGCGGACTGAGGAATCCGAACTGAGCGGTCCGCGGTCGGCCGACCGAGTCCCTCCTATTTTCGCTCCGGTGCCCGCTCGGCGAGCACCGGGATCTCGTCCAGTCGCTCCGAGTCGAGCGCGTCCCAGTCGATCCCCGACGGGCGCTCGTAGGGCGTCTCGGTTCGGACCGTCCGTTCGGGGGTGACGATCAGGTCGAGCGGGACGTCGTGCGCGTCCGGAGCCGGGAGCGATGGTGACGGGGCGGCGCCGCGCTCGTCGCCGAGGTCGCCGGCGAGCGCCGACTCCGGCCCGTCGATCACGGACAGCTCGTGGACCGTGGTCGCGACGGTCGTCTGGTCGGTGACCGCGTCGAGCTCGCGGAGCACGCCCCACTCCAAGTCGCTGTACCCCTCGCCCTTGCCGATCCGCGCGCCGTCGGTCGTCACCGCGACCGAGCCGGCGACCACGAGGTCGACGTGCGGGACGTCCTCGGGCGCGACCGGCGTGCCGTGCGTCGAGATGCCAGAGACGGTGGTGGCGTCGTCGACCGTCGGCCGGTCGGTGGCGTCGTGGTCGGACCCCGCGAGTTCGTCGGGGTCGAGCCGGAGGAACGGGTTCGGATCGCGCAGGCGGGGCTGCGCGACGTACACCGTCTTGCCGGCGCGGAGCGCCGCGCGCCTGACCGGTAACTGCGGCGCGTCGGGGTTGCACTTGAGCGTCGCGGCGTCGGCCCACTCGGCGGTCTCGGTCAGTCGCTCGCACGCCGCGTCCGCCCCGGCGAAGTTCGGGATCCGGTCGTGGGGCGGGAACGGGAACCGCGCCTGGTCGCCCGCCTCGAACGCGTCCCAGACGGCCTCGCGGACGGCCTGTTTGTCCATGCGAGAGGGAGCGCGCCCGGCGACAAGTAACCCCCGAACGCGGACCCGAGGCGAGAGGCGTCGCCGGTCGCGATTCGGTCCGGTCCGCCGGTCGATCGGTCGATCGGCCGATACTCACCGTCGGTCTTATATATCAGATCGGTGTTGATTCGGCGTATGTTAGAAGACGGGCTCTCGTATCCGATACGGGGCGACTGGGTCGGGCGAATCGTCATCGGCGGCGTGCTGGGGTTCCTCTCGGTCCTCGTCGTCCCGGCGTTCATCATCGTCGGCTACCTCGTTCGGGTTCTGGAGAAGACGATCGGCGGCGACGAGGTGCCGCCGGAGTTCACGGGCTGGGGCGACCTGCTGATGAAGGGTCTGATCGGGACGATCATCACGATCGCGTACACGGTGATCCCGGTGGTCGTGTACGCGGTCGTCGTCGGGGTCGTGTCCGGAGCGGGCGGCGCCATCGGCGGCGACACCGGCGCGCTCGTCGGCGTCGTCGGGCTGCTGTTGACGCTGGCGTTCATCCCGGTGTTGTTCCTCGTCTACTACGCCGTTCCCGCCGCGCTGTCGGCGTACGCGGCCCGCGGGGAGCTTGGCGCCGCGTTCGACGCGGATCTCCTGAAGCCGGCCCTGTTCAGTACCGAGTACCTCGTCGCGGTGCTCATGCCCATCGTCGTGGCGGTCGTCGTCTGGGTCGCGACCGCCGTGCTGGCCGTCACCGTCGTCGGCCTCCTGCTCGTCCCGTTCGTCCAGTTCTACGGGCAGGTCGCCGTCTTCCGGATGTTCGGCTCGGCGTTCGCGACCGTGAACGACCGCATCGAGCGCGGGCCGGCCGGCGGCGCGGCGAGCGCGGTCGGCGACGACGTCGGCACGGCCCGCTGAGGACGCCGCGGTCGCCGCTGCGGCCCGAGACCGACGACGCGCCTTTTAAACCGCTCAGTCGCCCATGGACGCGTATGTTCGAAGACCGGCCGGACCGCGACGCCGAGGTCGTCCTCGTGGGGCGCTCGAACGTCGGCAAGTCCACGCTGATGCGCGAGCTCACGGGTCACGACTTCTCGACGGGCGGCAAGCCGGGCGTCACCCGGCAGCCGAACCACTTCGACTGGGCCAGCGAGAGCTTCATGTTCACGGACCTGCCCGGATTCGGGTTCATGTCCGGCGTCGAGGAGGAGCACCGCGAGGGGATCAAGACGAACATCGTTCGCTACCTGGAGGAGAACGCCGACTCCATCCTCGCGGGCGTCGTCGTGATGGACGGGAAGGCCGCCGTCGACATCATCGACCGCCACGCCGAGCGCGGGAACATCCCCCACGACGTGGAGATGTACGGCTTCCTGGAGGACGTCGGCGTCGAGCCCATCGTCGCCGTCAACAAGACCGACAAGATCGACGACCTCGACGAGCGGCTCGACGAGATCGGCGACCGGCTGGGACTGTACCCGCCGTGGCAGCAGTGGTCCGATCGGATCGCGCCGATGTGCGCGAAGCGCGGCGACATCGAGGCGCTGGAGGAGTGCCTCCGGACGCGCTTCCACGAGCACAACCGCGACGACCTGCTGAAGTTCGTCTCCTGATCGGTCGTTTCGGACGGGAACGTGAGTTCGGTTCTGAAGGTCGCACGCGTTCGTTTATAAGTCGATGCTGGCGACTCGGCAGTGAACGCCCTCAAAGCCCCAGCCGCTCGGCTATACGCAGTTGCTTGGAGGCCGATGACGAACACCTCCAAAGCCCCAGTCGCGACGACTCGCGCGACTCGTTGCGCTCCTCGTTCGTTCGCTCCGCTCACTCACTGCGGTGCTTACTTCGTCGGGCTTCGTCCTCGCGACTGCCCCTTTGAGTC
>NZ_NHOX01000026.1:0-40300 GCF_002252745.1 Halorubrum sp. Ib24
TCGAGCCGCCGTCGTTCGAGACGGAGCACGAGATCGTCCGCCGGAAGGTGCCCGAGCTCGACGCCGCGGTCGCCGCCGAGGTGTGCTCGGTGGTCGAGCGCCTGCGCGAGGAGTCGTTCCTCAAGCGCCCGGGCGTCGCCGAGACGCTGGACTGGGCGCGCGCGGTCGCCGCGCTGCGCCACGACGACGCCGACGAGCCGCTCGCGCCGGACGAGATCGAGCGGACGATCGGCTGCCTGCTGAAGGAGGCGGAGGACGTCGGTCGCGTCGACGCGGAACTGCTCGAACGGCTCCACGACGCCGCGAGCGCGGCGGCCGAGCGGACCGAGTGACCATGGCGCGCTCCGACGGCACCGCGACGGAGACGCCCGACTTCCCGGCGGCGAGGGAGCACCTGCTCACGGAGCTGATCCGGTTCGTCGCCGTGCTTCGGCGCGACGGCGTCGCCGTGCCGGCCTCCGGCGCCCTCGACGCCGCCCGCGCGATCGCGGCGGTCGGCCTGACAGACGAGCGTCGGGTCGAGGACGGCGCTGCGAGCGAGCCCTGCTCTCCGAGACCGGCCCGCCGACGGCGACCCCTTCGCCGAGGCGTTCCCGACGTTCTGGCACCGCCTCCGGAGCGGCCTCGACCGGATCGCCACCGCCCACGACGGCCCGTCGCCGGAGTCCGAGGAGGGGGACGACGGCGAGGACCGAACGGGGGACGAGGCGGGGCCGACCACCGGCTCCGACGCCGACGACGCGGAGGAGCCCGGCCTGCTCGACGGCGCGGAGCCGCCGGAGATGGACGCCGACGGCGACGGCGACCCCACCGTCCGGATCCCGACCGACCGCCGCCACGCCGCCGGCGATCGGCCGACCGGGGAGCCGCGCGAGGAGACGGACGGGCGCCGGTACAGCGCGGTCGGCGAGAGCGCGCTCGTCGAGGCGGACGTGCCGGCGCCGTCGAGCGCGGACCGCGCGGCCGCGGAGCGGTTCGTCGACGCGCTCTCGTCGCTGCCCGGGCGGCCCGCCGGCGCTCCCCAGACGGACCGAACGTCGACGCGCGCGGCGCGCTGCGGGCGAGCCTGCAGACCGGCGGCGCGCCGATCGACCTCCCGCGCGACGCGCCGACGCCGAGCGAACTGCGGTGCTGTCTGCTGGTCGACGTCAGCGGGTCGGTGCTCGACACGATCGACCGGAGCGCGCTGCTCGGGCTCGGTGAGCGGGTCGCGGCGAGCGCCCGCGACGCCCGCGTCTTCCTCTTCGACACCGACCTCGCGGAGGCGACGGCGGCGTTCGCGGACCCGGGCGGCGAGCCGGCCGAGGCGCTCCGCGCCGCGCAGATCGAGTGGGGCGGCGGCACCAAGATCGGGGGCGCGTTCGACGCGCTGCGGCGGACCGCGCCGCACGCCGTCGACCGGCGGACGGTCGTCGTCGTCGTGAGCGACGGGCTCGACGTCGGCGACCCCGACCTGCTCACGGACGGGATCACGTGGCTCGCGGACCGCGCCGACGGCGTCGTCTGGCTCAACCCGCTCGCCGTCTCCCCGTCGTTCGAGCCGGCGTCCCGCGGGATGAGCGACGCGGCCCCGTACGTCGACGGACTGTTCGGCTTCGCCGAGGGCGCGGACCTCGCGGAGGCCGCCCGCCAGATCGAGCGGCGCGGGCTCGGCGGCCCGGTCGGCTACGAGCACGACCCGCGTCGGACCGGCGGCGCGCCCGGAGGCGGACGCGGTCGCACCGACGACGAGGCCCGGACCGGCGACGCCGGCGAGGAGGGCGTCGTATGACGCGCCGAAGCCAGGGAGACGACGGGACCGCCGGCGTCGGCGCCGACGGCACCGACGCCGACGAGGAGTGGCCCGGTCCGGTCCTCCGGGCGACGCGCGACGCGCTCCGCGACCGCGGCGCGCTCTCGGGGGGTCGCCTCCACCGCGTCACGGTCGGCGACTCGGCCGTGCTGGTGGAGCTCACGGAGCGAGACGGGGGATACCGGCGGCCCCCAGCCGGACTCGCGCACCTCCCAGAGGGATCCGCGCCGACGGTCCCGGACGACGTCGAGGGACTGCTGGCGCCGGTCCGAGCGGGGGAGACGGCGACCGGCGCCGCGACCGTGGCCCTCGGCGACCGCGCGCTCGCGGTGGCGACGCTGAACGCCTGCGCGGCGCCGCTGCTCGACTGGCGGGACGGCGACCCGATGGCGCTGCTCGACCCCTCGGTCGAGACGGTCGTCACGGTCGGTCTGTTCCGGCCGGCGTTCCGGAAGTTCGACGGCGTGGAGGTCCGCGCGATCGAGCGCGAGCCCGTCGACTCGGATGCGGTGTCGACCCCCGCGGGCGTGTCGCTGCGGTCGTTCGCCCCGGCGGAGACGGCGGGCGCGATGGAGGGGGCGGACGTGGTGTTCGTCACCGGCTCGACGCTCGTGTACGGCGGGACCGAGCGGTACCTGGAGGCGGCCCCGGGCTCGGCGACCGTCGTCGTGGTCGGCGCGACCGCCTCGTCGCTTCCGAGTCCGCTGTTCGAGCGCGGCGTCGACGTCGTCGCCGGCGCGGCGGTGGACGACCCCGCTCGGACGCGGGGCGCGGTGGCGGGCGGCGCCTGCGGCACGGACCTGCACGACCGCGGCGTTCGGAAGGTGTACGCGGCGCGCGACGCGCCGGCGACCATCGACCTGTGACCTGACATGACAGCAAGCAACTGGAGCGTACCGGAGACCGAAGTGGTACAGCGCGTTCGCGACCGACTCGACGCCGACGGCACCGACGTGCTCGCGACGATCGTCGACGTCGAGGGGAACGCCTACCGTCGCCCGGGGGCGAAGATGCTCCTCGACGACGACGGCTCGGGCGTCGGCTCGATCACGGCGGGCTGTATCGAGGACGACCTGCTCGCCGCCGCCGAGGCGGTCCGAGAGACCGGTCGCCCCGACCGGGTCACGTACGACCTGATGGAGGACGAGGACGACGTCTGGGGGCTCGGCGTCGGCTGTAACGGCGTGATCGACGTCCTCTTGGAACCGTTGACGGAGACGTACCGGCCGGCCGTCGAGGCGTTCGGCGCCGGCCGCGACGTCGCGGTGCTCACGGTGCTCTCCGCCGGCGGCGAGGGGGGCGAGGGGGGCGACGGCGGCGCGGGAGCCGGCGGCGACGGTGCGCACGCCGACCGAGACCGCCTCGGCGAGCGCGCCTACTACCGGCCCGACGAGGACCGGCTGACGCTCCCCGACGGGTCGCCCGCCGACGGGTGGCCGGTCGAGGCGCTCGCGGGGCCGGCGGCGGACCTCGCCGCGCGCGGCGCCGCCGACGTCGTCGCGGTCGAGGACGAGACGGGCGCGACGGTGGAGGTGTTCGTCGACGGGCTCGCGGCCCCGGACGACCTCGTGGTCTTCGGGACCGGCCACGACGTGGGGCCGGTGGTCGAACTCGGCGAGCGGAACGACTTCCGCGTCACCGTCGTCGGCTTCCGCGGCGGGGTCGACCTCGACGCGCGGTTCCCCGACGCCCACCGGACCGTGACGACGTCGCCGGCGGGGCTCGGCGACGCGCTCGACCTCGACGACCGGACGCACGCGGTCGTGATGACGCACAACTTCGTCGACGACCGGATCGCGGTGGAGGAGCTGCTCCGGTCGCAGGCGCCGTACGTCGGCCTGATGGGCCCGCGGGAGCGGTTCGAGGAGATGCTGGAGGCGTACGACGACGAGGGGACGACGTTCGGCGAGTCGGAGCTCGCGTCGCTGTACACGCCCGTCGGGCTCGACCTCGGCGGCGGAACGCCGTACCAGATCGCCCACAGCATCGTCGGAGAGGTCCTCGCGGTCAGCAACGACCGGACCCCGCGGCACCTGCGCGAGCGCGAGGGGCACATCCACGACCGCGTCGACGTCGAGACGCGCTCGGAGCCGGAGCCGCCGAGTCGGTAGAGTCGCCCGGCGAGAGACCGACTCTCAGAGCGAGAGGTGCGAGGTCGACCCGGGATCGTCGTCGTCGGTCCCGCCCTCGTGCCGGAACGAGTAGTCGCCGTCGGTCAGGTAGACGGCGCCGTCCTCGACGGCGACCTCGACGTCGCGGAGCGCCGTGCCGGCCGCCGGGCCGTTGTCGCACTCGCCGGAGCAGGCGTCGAACAGCGAGCCGTGGCGCGGGCAGATCACCTCGCCGTCTCGAATCGGCACGCCGTCGCCCGTGTCGAACCGCTGGCTCTCGTGCGGGCAGGTGTTGATCCACGCCCGGACGCCGGGATCCTCGTCGCACGGGACGAGCACGATCTCCCGGTCGTTCGTGAACGGATCCGCAGCCGTGAATCGGTATGACCCCCGCTCGGTGACGGCCTCGACGTCGGTGAGCTTCGTCCCGTCCGGCATCGGCCGAGTCCACGATTTCCCGGGTGAAAAGCGTCGCGGCGAACTCGCGGTCGCGCTCCACCAAGACTTAGCCCCCGGTCGTCACACGTTCGGCCATGCACGCCGACGAGATCGACCCGCAAGCGAAGGCGGCCGTCGAGCGTCAGGAGCGGTTGCCGCTGCCGCACAGCAGGTGGGGGCTGAAGCTCGCCCGGCTCCTCACCCGGCCGGTGATGCGGATCCGGAACCGGAACCCCCCGCCGGTCGGGCGGACGGTCGACGGGACGGTCCCCGGCCCCGACGGCGCGCTCGACGCGCGGCTCTACCTCCCGGACGCCGAGGGGCCGTTCCCGACGGTCGTCTTCTTCCACGGCGGCGGGTTCGTGCTCGGGAGCGTCGCCACCCACGACTGGCTCTGTCGGGGGCTCACGCGGGAGAGCCGCTGCGCCGTCCTCTCGGTCGGCTACCGGCTCGCTCCCGAACACCCGTTCCCCGCGGCGGTCGCGGACGCGTACGCCGCCGTCGAGTGGGCCGCGGACAACCCGGACTCGCTCGCCGGGACCGGGGAGGTGGCGGTCGCCGGCGACTCGGCCGGCGGGGCGCTCGCCGCGGTCGCCGCGCTCATGGCCGCCGAGCGCGACGGCCCCGAGATCACGTACCAGGCGCCGTTGTACCCGAGCGTCGGCGTCCGGCCCGGACAGCCGTCGCTCCGGGAGCACGCCGGGACCGTCCTCGACGAGGCCGACATCGAGTGGTTCTCCGACTGCTACTACGACGACGAGATTCACCGGCGGAACCCGTACGCCGACCCGACGAACGCCGGTGACCTCGGCGACGTCGCGCCCGCGACGGTGGTCACGGCGGGGTTCGACCCCCTCCGCGGCGGCGGCCGGGCGTACGCCGAGCAACTGGTCCGGGACGGCGTCCCGACGCGGTACGAGAACTACGAGGCGATGGTCCACGGCTTCATGACGCTCCGCGAGGTCGACCGCGCCGAGGAGGCGATCGCGACCGTCGCCGACGACCTCGCCGGCGCGTTCGAGCGCGGCGCCAATCGATAGCGACCCGCGGGCGTCCGGCCGGTCGTCCGAGCGACGCACGCCCGTCGAGAAGACGAAACGCGGCTGACCGATCGGGACGGCTCCGGACCGTTCAGGGTCGGTCGCGCTTTGTCGGCGAACGGTCGGCGGGCGCGTCGATGCGCACGACGATCCGCTCGACGGTGGGCGCGTAGACGGTCATCTCTTTTCCCTTCTCGGAGTACCACGTGTTGACCGGCGCGATCAGGTCGGCGTCGCAGAGCCGATTGAGGTGGTAGGTGACGTTCTGGAGCGACGCGTCGACGTCGGCGGCGACGTCGGAGGCCGTGCCGGGACCGTCCGCGAGCGCGGCGAGGATCCGCTGAGCGGTGTCACACGAGAGGACGCGCAGCGCGTCGGTCGGCTCGTCGCGCCCGAGCACGACGTCCGTCTGTTCTCGGGGGGCGTGGTCGACTGTCGGTCGGTGTGGTAACGCGCTTGCCATGAGGTCTGGAGGGCGAACAACGGTTCTGTTTGTTCGGTTCGAGTCGAACAAGCGAATCAAACAGTTTAATACTTACGGAATGCCTACCTCTGGTATGGCTGTTCGACACGTTCATGCGTCGGAGCGACGAGGTCGCCCGTATGAGTGAGAACGCCGAGGCCGCCCGCGAGCGCGTCATCGAATCGCTCGAGCAGTCGGCCGAGGTGTACGGGCTGAGCCGCAGCGCCGGCCGGATATACGGCGTTCTCTACTTCGCGGACGCCCCGCTGTCGATCCCCGAGCTCGTCGACCGGACCGGGTACGCGAAGTCGACCGTCAGCAACGTCACTCGGACGCTCACGCGCGTGGGCCTGATCCACCGTCGGTCGTCCGACGGCGGCGGGCGGCGGGTTCGGTTCGCCGCCGAGCGGGAGATCTGGTACATCCTGCAGGACGTGTTCCAACAGTACGTGCAACGAGAGCTCCAGACCACCCACCGGACGATCAGACGCGCGGAACGCGGGCTGGACGACGGAGAGGGCGTCGAGGCCGAGCGGATCCGCGAGCTCCGAGAGACGTACGAGGACCTCGAAGAGATCGTCGAACTCGCGTCGGAGCTCTCTGCCGCGGAGCTGCGCGACGCCCTGGACTCGTACGAGGGATAGCGCTCACCGAGCCGTCGGGGGCGCGAGCGAGCCCGTCCGCCGATCGAAGCCTCTTCCCCTCCTCCCTACCGGTCGAAGCCTCTTCCCCTCCTGCTTACCGACCGAAGCCTCCTACCAGTACACCGTGTACGTACACGCGTCGCCGCCCTCGCGTCGGCAGTCCGGCCCGGTCTCCTCGATGAACACGAACGCGTCGACCGGCGCGTGTTCCTTCGCCACGCCGCGGATCAGCCCGCGGTCGAACGGGCACGGATACGGCGTGTGACACGTCACTTCGCCGGCCCGGTCGTCCGTCCGCTCGAAGCGGTACTCGCCTATCTCTCCGCCGCGATGGTTCCGCCGGTACGCCTCGTCGATACCGCGAAGCCCGCCCGCGACGGTCGCGGACTCGCTCGGCCAGTCCGCGACGTCGGGAAGCTGCTCGCCGAGGCGGTCGAGGACGTGCGGCTGGAGGTCCGTCGCGATGGTCTCGAAGGCGTCTAGCCACGCCTGCTGCGGGTACCACTCGTCGGGAGAGGGGTCCCGGATCCCCTCCTCCGCGAGCGCCGCGAGCGCCCGTTCGCGGTACGCGTCGGAGAACCGTCCCATCCCCTCCTCGACGATAGAAAGGACAGTTCGACCGTTCACTTCCACGTCGCGGTCGAACGGCTCGTACGGTGTCATGATAACTGTCTAACGAATTCGGAGTGATAAACCCAGCACATCGGACGACCGGGCGGCCGACGCCGGGCCGCGGCGCGGCGTTCGAGGTGACCCTCGCCCGCGGACATGTTTCAGATTATTTGACAAAAACATAATACGGGTGGGGGCGCCTCGTGGACGCATGGTGAAGAGCACGGTCCGGTTTCCCGAGTCGGTGGTCGGCGAGATCGAGTCGCTGGTCGAGAGCGGCCAGTTCGAGAGCAAGTCCGAGTTCTACCGTTTTTCGACCGACAACGTGCTGAATCAGGTGCTCGACGACTACGAACCGGAGACCATCGACTACGAGCAGATCAGGGAGGAGGTGATGCCGCAGGCGGAGCGCGAGCTGGGCGCCGACGCCGACGCGGATCACCCGCCGTTCTTCGAGTCGGTCGCGTTCGTCAGGAAGTTGGCCCTCCGCGGGAACGTCAGCGACGCCGAGGACTTCATCGACCACCAGTACGTCCCGGGCGACCGGCACGCGGTCCTCCTCGAGGAACTGCTCCGGCTGTACCGAGACGAGACGGCCCCCGCTCCGCGACAGGCCCCCCCGGACCGCGAGCCGCGCGCCGCGCCGGAGGAGCGACAGCACTGACCGGGAATCGCCGCCGCCTCACCGGTTCAACCGCCATCGGATCGCCGCGGCCGCGACCAGCACCGTCGCGAACGTGACGCCCCCGGATATCAGCGCCCCCCGGCCCCCGTCGTTCCCGTGGTGATGACGCTCACCGACGCCCCGCCGCCCGCGACGGCGGCGCCGCCGGCCACCCCGCCGAATCCGATACAACAGAGGCTCAACAGCCCAACGAGCGACAGCGACCCCAAGAGGCCGTCGTCGCTCACGGCTCGCTCACCCGCCGTCCGACCGCGTCGGTCGCAGTCGATGCGAACGCGATCACGGTCGCTCTCGTCGGCCCGCGTGTGAATAGCTGACGGGATCGGGCGCGGGGCGCGCCGGACCGCTACCTCGACGCGGGGACGGAGACGACCGTCGTCGACGCGTCGCGGAGGACGCGCTCGGTCGTGCTGCCGAGCAGGTCCCCCGCGGCGTCGCGGGCGCCGCGGGTCCCCATGACGATCGCGTCGGAGCCGATCTCGTCCGCGTACGCGACGATCTCCCGCGACGGGACGCCCTCCCCGATCGCGGTCTCGCAGTCCATCCCCGCCGCCGTCGCCTCGGACTCGATCCGCTCGACGGCCGCCTCGAGACGGACCCGCTGCTCCGGGTCGTCGTCGTCGAACGCGCCCGGCTTCCCGGACCGCTCGTAGGTCGGGAGGTCCTCCAGCACGCCGAGGACGTGGACCGTCCCGTCGGGCGCCGTGATCTCGACCGCGTCCTCTACGGCCGCGAACGCGGCGTCGCTACCACCGGTCGGGATCAGGGTCGTGCCGTACATGCGGTCGGTGGTACGGGCGCGTTTCTGAAGAGGATTACCGTCGGGCGGGATCCGCTCTCGACCGTCGCCGCGATCGCGGCCCGGATCTCTTCCGGCGAACTCGCCGCGAACGGGCCGTTGAACGCTCAGTAAGATACTTTAGCGTTCGGAGCTTAACCGTTACCAAGTGTCATGGAGGCCGTGGACGACGTGTCGGATCGGATCCGATCCGACGGCGACTCGGAGGGGCGTCACGCGTATCGGACGGACCGGGCCGCCCGCGAGGGCGGTCGGTTCCTCGGCGAGGTCGACGACGAGCGCTTCCGCGAGGTGCTCGCGCGCCACCCCGAGGCGTGCGAGGCGTTCAGGATGATATCCGGGGCCGGATACCGGGACCCGGCGGAGGCGATGGGCACCTACTCCGCGGCGGAACACGCCGGGCGGGTCAGGACCGACGTCGAGTCGATCGCGGCGGTCCTGAGCGACGCGGACCACACCTGCGTCGTCAGGCTCGACACCGCCGACCCGCAGCTCGCGACGGTTCGGAACGGGGTCGAGCGGGCGCAGATCGAGTTCGACACCGCGCGGGTCCGCTGGGTCCCGCCGGACGCGGGAGAGCCCGGCGGCTGACTCGACGGTCGGATCGCGCGTCCGACCACCGTGACTACAGTCGCTGTTTGGGTAACGGACAGCCCTTTGCGAGCGGTGGCCCGTCTCTCCGTATGGACGACACTCCGATCTCTCGGCGTCGGTTCGCCGCGAGCGGGATCGCCGCCGCGGCGGTCGCCGCCGCGGGCTGTCTCGGCGGGACGTCCGGTGACGGCGAACCGGGATCGAACGGCGCGGACGGCGACCGCGTGCTCAGACTGTCGCTCTCGGGACTCGGCGACGCCCTCCGTGACAGGTACGTCACCGATCCCGAGGAGGCCGATCCGAACTGGGCGGACGGGGCCTTCGAGGCCGTCAGGAACGGAACGACGCTGACGACGCAGTACCGGAAACCGTTCTTCTCGGACGCGGACGATCCGACGTACGCCCGACACGACGGGACGTACTACTGGCTCGACTCGGTCGTCGTCGACGAGGTCGCCGTCTCGCGTCCCGTGCTCAGACTGTTCGAGCCCGCGGAGACGAGCGACGGAGCCGCCGAGCCGAAGAGCGCTGATGCGCTTCCGGCGATCGACCGGCGGGCCGTCGAGATCGCGCACCACGCGGCGCGGGCGCGGGGGAACGAGGGCGGGATGCCGGTGGGGCTGGTCCGGCGCGGCGGTTACGTGTACCGCCGGGACGACGCCGCGGCGGAGAGCGACCTGCTCGCGGCGGACGGCCCCGACCGCGTCACCGTTCGCGACACGGAGTATGTCGTCGAGATCACCGAGGAGGAGTTCCACGAGCCGGTGTACCGAGCGACCGGTGAACGGGTGGCCGACACGCCGGAGCGGATGGAGGCGATACTCCGCGCCGAGTTCGTCGGCGCCCGGATCTCCCGCGACGGCCTCTCCGCCGACGCGAGAGACCTCCTGCTGGAGGCCGAGGCCGACGAGTACCGCGAGTCGCACCCGTACTCGGAGGCGTACCGGGAGGTGCTCCGAGCGCTCCACGAGCGACCGTACATCGACGGGAACGTCCGGAAGGACGCCGGGGTGGACTCGAGCCGGGCCGACCTGTGCCGGTACGACGACGTGTACTACGACTACCAACTCCGGTTCGTCTCCCTCTGACCGTCGATCGGCCGGTTCGATTCGTCGTTCTGATCGTATCGGCCGTTATTTCGGATTTATCCGATCTTTCTTTTGCCGTTCTGCGCCAGACTTATGATATCGTGGGCGATGTCGTATCATAACTGACGATGACACAACAGGATCCGTCGGACGGGATCGAACACCTCTTCGCCGATACCGTTCGCGACACGATGGGAAGCGCCGTGTACGGCGACTGGCGATCGATCCATAACGCGGACGCGGTGCCGCTCGCCTTCGGGTTCCCGTACCCGGAGTCGTTCCCGAACGAGGAGCTGGCCGCCGCCACCGATTCGCTGCTGTCGAGCGAGCCGGAGCGCGCGCTCCAGTACGGCGGCGGCGACGCCGACGGACTCCGCGACCTCGTCGTCGACCGGGCGCGGGACCGCGGCATCGACTGCGCCGCGGAGACGGTCCACGTCACGAACGGTGCGACGCGGGCGATCGACACGGTCTGTCGGACGTTCCTCGAACCGGGCGACTAGGTCGTCGTCGAGGCGCCGACGTTCATGGGCGCGCTGGGCATCTTCCGGAACCACGGCGCGGCGGTGACCGGCGTGACCGTGGACGAGGAGGGGCTCGACGTCGACGCGCTCGCGGACGACCTCGCCTCGCGCGCGCAGTGCGGCGCGGCCCAGCCGAAGCTCGTCTACACGATCCCCGACTTCCAGAACCCCACCGGGGTCACGATGGCGACGGACCGACGCGAGCGGCTCCTCGACCTCGCCGAGCGGTACGACTTCGTCGTGCTCGAGGACGACCCGTACGGCCGGCTGCGGTACGAGGGCTCCGAGCGACCGCCCCTCAAGGCCCTCGACGTCGACGACCGCGTGGTCCGTGTAAACACCGTCTCGAAGACGATCGCGCCCGGGGTCCGAACGGGATGGATCGTGGCCGACGAGACGACGACGGCGCAGTTCGATCGGATCGACGCTGGCGGCGAGCCGAGCTTCACCCGCGGGCTGATCGATCGCTACTGCACGGACGGGCGGCTCGACCGAGCCGTCGCTCGGCTGTGCGAGGGGTACGAGCGGCGACGGGACCGGATGCTCGCGAGCCTCGAAACGCACATGCCGCCGAGCGCGACGTGGAGCGAGCCGAGCGGCGGGTTCTTCGTCTGGGTCGAGTTCCCGGAGGGGACCGACGCCGAGGCGATGCTGCCCGACGCCATCGACGCCGGTGTCACATATCTCCCCGGGACGTTCTTCTACCCCGACGACGGCGGCCGGCGATTCGCTCGCCTCTCCTTCAGTTACGCGTCGCCGTCAGCAATCGACGACGGTATCGAGTCGCTGGCCCGGACCGTCCGCGACCGCGTCTCGGTGACCGGCGGGAAGAACGGGTAGACCGGCGGCGCCCAGCGAGTCGGACGCGGACCAGCGAACTGGTCGCTGTCTAGTGGGGATCGCCACCGAGCGACGAGCCGCATCACCGACCGCGAGACGCCGCTTAATATTGTATTAATAACTGGTAGTGTTGGTCACGCCCCCATGCAACAGCCTTATTATACACAAACAGCCAGTGCGGTCCGAGATGGTATCAGATTACTCCAACGATTCCGGAGTAAACTCGACGAGTATCGGGTTTCAATCCAGTATCGGTTCCGTTTGTGAGGTGAGTCATGACGGTTGAGACCTACGGGGCGATATCGCTGTTCCCGCCGCTGTTCGCGATCGTGCTCGCGATGGTCACCCGGAAGCCGGTCCTCTCGCTGTTCCTCGGCATCTGGTCGGGCGCGGTGATTTTCACCGCGAACGTCGGCGTGGTGCAGTCGCTCGACTGGGTGGTCTCCTCGATCGGGGAGAGCACGTTCAACGCGAAGATCATGCTGATCGTGCTGTTCCTCGGCGCCGGCGTCGCCCTCATCTGGCGGCTCGGCGGGGCCTCCGCGATCGCGAACGCCGCGACCTCGCGGCTCGACTCACAGCGGAAGGTCGGGCTCGCGACGTGGGTCTTCGGCATGCTGTGGTTCTTCGGCGACTACTCGAACACGGCGATCGTCGGCACGACGATGCGGGAGATGGCCGACGAGCTGCGCATGTCCCGCGAGAAGCTCGCGTACATCATCGACTCGACGGCCGCGCCGGTCGCGACGTTCGGGATCTCCAGTTGGGTCGTCTACCAGCTGAGCATGATCCGGGAGGGGTACTCGGCGGCGGGCATCTCGCCCGAATCGGAAGCGGTGCCCGGCGCGTTCGCGCTGTTCATCCAGAGCGTCCCGTTCAACGTCTACTGCATCCTCGCGGTGGCGATGGTCGGGATCATCGTGCTCAGCCAGCGCGACTTCGGCGAGATGCTCACGGCCGAGACCCGCTCGTGGACGGAGGGGAAGCTGCTCCGCGACAACGCGGTTCCCATGCAGAGCGCGGAGGACAGCCTCGGCGACCTCCTGACCGACTCGCCGCAGCTTCGGTTCTTCCTGGTCCCGGTCGGGGCGCTCATCACGGTCGTCATCGGCGGGGCCTTCTTCACCGGACTCTCGGCGTCCGACCCCGGCGCCTCGACGCTCGACGTCGTCGGGAACGCGCAGTTCGTCGACGCGCTGCTCTGGGGGACGTTCACGATGGTCTCGGTCGCGATCGCGCTCGGCGTGGGCAGCGGCGTCGCCTCGCTCGACGAGGCGATGGAAACGGTCATCGACGGGTTCGGTATGATGCTGACCGCGCTGTCCATCCTCGTGATGGCGTGGACGATCGGGACGGTCACGACCGCGCTCGGGACCGGCGTGTACCTCACCAACGTCGCCGAGGCGTTCGTCACTCCGACCCTGCTCCCCCTCGTCGTGCTGTTCGCGGCCGCGGTCGTCGCGTTCTCCACCGGCACGTCGTGGGGCACGATGGCGATCGTGACGCCGATCGCGATCCCGCTGGCGTACAGCGTCGGCGGCGGCACCGCGGCGCTGTTGCCGGTGGCCGTCGGAACGATCTTCAGCGGGGCGATCTTCGGCGACCACTGCTCGCCCATCTCCGACACCACAATCCTGGCGTCGACGTTCACGGGATCGGACCACATCGACCACGTCCGGACGCAGATGTACTACGCGGTGACCGTCCTCGGCGTCTCAGCGCTGCTCCTGCTGACGTGGGGCGTCACCGGGATCACGCCGGTGATCCTGCTGCCGGTCGGCGCGGCCCTGCTGTACGGGATCGTCTACGTCCTCTCCGAGCTGGACGCCGGCCGGAAGGACGTCCTCGCGAAGCCGGTCGAGTCCGCACAGCAGACGCCGGCGTCGGCCCCGTCCGACGACTGACTCGTCCGGACGGCGTTCGCGGCGTCGCGACGCGTGACGGCTCGTCGACGCCGCGGCCCGTTCCTGTCGTCTCAGGGGTACTTTCATATTCGGCTCCGAACTATGCGTGTGTATGACTGGCAAAGGTAGCGATCCGGTCGAACGACTGAAACGCGTCGCCGATATCGACGTCGATGCGTTCGACGCCCGGGTCCGCGAGGAGGCCGACGCGATCCGGGCCCACGTCGAGGCGGGGACGTTCGACAACGAGCAGGTGACGACGGGGCTCGAGTACGAGTTCTACGCCGTCGACCGCGAGACGGACAACCTCCGTCGGATCCCGCGGTCGCTTCTGGGCTGCGTGGGGTTCGACCGGGAGCTCGGGCTCCACAACGCGGAGATGAACTCGGCTGTCCACCCGTTCACCGGCCGCGGCATCGACGCCGTCCGGGCGGACGTGACCGGGAAGCTCGACGCGCTCCAGCGGCGCGCCGCCGCGGACGGGATCCGCGTGGTGAGCGACGGGATGTGGACGATCGGCCCGGCGGAGAGCGCGACGGACGACTACCTGACCGAGGCCACGCACGAGGAGGGGTTGACGCTGGGGATCAACGTCAGCAACGGGGTCCGATATCACGGGTTCGCCAGCGTCGGCGCGGACCGGTTGATCGGGAGCGAGATCGACGTCCCCGGCGCGAGGATCGACGCGGACAGCGCGGGACCGGTCAGTCTCACCACGTCGATCCAGCCCCACTACCAGCCCCGCCGCGCCGCGGACCTCCCGAGGTATCACCGGATCGCGACGCGGCTCGCCGGGCCGCTGCTCGCGCTCGCCGTCAACTCGCCGTTCCTGC
The DNA here is from genome assembly GCF_002252745.1 of Halorubrum sp. Ib24. NCBI lineage: Archaea > Methanobacteriati > Methanobacteriota > Halobacteria > Halobacteriales > Haloferacaceae > Halorubrum > Halorubrum sp. Ib24. The sequence goes on from NZ_NHOX01000026.1 coordinate 14,368, forward strand.
CGCCCGCGCTCTACGACGACCCCGGCCCCGACCGCGAACTGCTCGTGGCGGACGGGTACGCCGAACACCGGATCCCGGTGTACGAGCAGATGATGAATCCGCCGGGACGCGATCGAAAGGTGAAGTTCCCCCGCGACATCGACAGCGTGGGGGCGGCCATCGACCGCATCGCGGCCGACCCGGTGCTCGTCCCGGCGGAGATCGAGGCGGAGGGCCGGTTCGACGACGAGTTCGTCCACTTCCGACACAAACACGGGAGCTACTGGCGGTGGGTCCGGCCGGTGTTCGACGGCGCGACCGAGGGGAGCGCGAGCGCCCGGATCGAGTTCCGCCCGCTCCCCGGCCAGCCGACGATCCCCGACGCGGTGGCGATCCTCGCCGCGTTCGGCGGGGCGATGCGGGGGATCGCGGAGCGCGGCGACCCGGTCGTCGACCTCCCCTGGGAGCGGGCGGAATCGAACTTCTACGCGGCCGCCCGCGACGGGCTCGACGCCGAAATGGAGTGGATCACGGCCGACGGTGCGACGACGACGGAGACCGCGGGACTGTACCGCGACCTGTTCGCCGCCGCGAAGGACGGACTTGAGGAGCACGGCTGTACGACCGACCAGATCGCCGCGGCGCTCTCCCCGCTCCGGAGCCGAGTCGAGACCGGCCGGACGCCCGCGGGCTGGAAGCGGTCGGCCGTCGCCGTCGCCCTCGACGACGGGGCGACCCCCGCCGAGGCGATCCGGTCGACGCAGCGCGCCTATATCCGGCTCCAAGCGCGAACGCTCTACGACGAGTCGCTCGCCGACTGGCCGGGGCCCGAGTCCGTTCTCCTCGGGTGACTCGGGGGCGGCGCGTCGGCCGAGAGCGAGTCCGTCACAGAAGGGCAGCCGAGAGCGAGTCCGTCACGGCGGGGCGGTCCGGCCCGCGAGACGGGTCACTCGCGCCGCATCGATATCCCGGAGTAGCCGCAGGCGTCGCAGGAGAGCGTCTCGCGGGCGCCGAACCGGTACGTTACCAGCGGATCGCCACAGCGGGGGCAGGGGTCGCCGGCGGCCGGCGGCGGGGCGTGGCGGACCCCGGCGACGACGAGTCGGACGGCGAGCTCGTGGGCGGCGTCCTCGTCGACCGCGCCGCCCCAGATCACGTTGGCGTCGGCGCCGATCCGCTCTCTGACCGCCGCGATGACGTCGGTCGCGGCGGCGATGCTGGTCTCGGGGTCGACGACGACGTCCACGAGCACCGCGCTCGCGTCGGTCGCGTCGACCCCCTCGGGGAGCCCGTCGAACGCCGCCGCGACCGCGGCACCCGGGGCGTCGCGGTCGCCGGTCCCGGTTCCCAGCGCGGCGACGCCGGCCGAGAGCACCGTCTCGGCGTCGGTGAGGTCGAGGTTGACGAAGCCGGGCTCCTGGACCGTCGCGAGGAACGCGCGGATCGCCGCCTCGACGGCGTCGCCCTCCGCGAGCAGCACCGCGTCGACGGCGTCGCGGACCGCGGACAGCGCGTCGTCGTCGGCCGCGTTCGCGGGGACGACCGCGACCGCGAACGCGTCGAGCCCGCCGAGCGCCCGGAGCGACTCGACCGCCTCGTGGCCCTCGCCCACCTCGTCGGGATCGAGCGCGACGACGACCGCCGCGGGGGGCGACGCGTCTGCCGGCGCCGGCGCGGCGCCACGCTCGGTCGCGGTCGTCGCCTCCGCGAGGAGGGCCGCGACCGACGCGTACCGGGCGTTGCGGAACGCCGAGCCCGCGAGCCGGTCGCCGTGGGCGCCGAGGCCGCAGACGACGACGGAACCGCCGAGGGCGTCGGCCGCCTCGCGCAGGTCGTCCCGGTGAGACATCTGGAAGGGCCGTTTCGGCTCCGTCGACAAACCCCTTCCCACTCGCGGGCCGGACGGGCGACCGATCGCGGCCGGCGATCGATCGCTTCGGACGACCCCTCCCGAGGCGCCGCGGGTCGGATCCAAACCGCTAACCGAGCCCGATCACAACCGCTTCGCATGGACCGCTTCCGGAACACGGGACAGCCGGACTGGGACTGGTGGGGACGGATCTGGCCGACGCCGGGCGAGACGCTCCGGCGGCTCGGCGTGGCGCCGGGCGACCGCGTCGCCGAGATCGGCTGCGGCAACGGCTACTTCGCCCTCCCGGCCGCGCGGGTCGCCGACCCGGCGTCGGTGTACGCCGTCGACCTCGACGGGTCGCTGCTCGCGGAGCTCGAGGGGCTCGCGGCGGAGCAGGGGATCGAGAACGTCGTGCCGGTCCGCGGCGACGCGCGCGACCTCGCCGCGCTCCTCCCCGAGCCGGTCGACGTCGCGCTGCTGGCGAACGCCTTCCACGGGATCGACGACCGGGCCGGCTTCGTCTCGGGCGTCGCCGGCGCGCTCGCCGTCGACGGGCGGTTCGTCGTCGTCAACTGGCGCGACCGGCCGCGGGAGGAGACGACGCTCGCCGGCGAGCCGCGCGGCCCGCCGACCGAACTGCGAGTGGGTCCGGCGGAGACGCGGCGCGCGGTCGAGGACGCCAGCGACCTGCGGCTCGCCCGCGAGGTCGAACCTCCCGCCGTTCACTACGGGCTCGTCTTCGACGGTGAGACGTCGCGGCGCGGTCCCCGCGCGAGACCTCCCGTCGCCTGCCCCCCGGCGCTTCCCCCGGCGCTAATGCGGTCGATTTTTGACGAGGCGGCCCCGAACCGGGGTATGACCATCGAACCGGCCGAGATCGAGGAGCTCATCCAGGCGGGGATCCCGGACGCCGTCGCCCGCGTGACGAACCCCCGGATCCACGACGACGAGGACGAGGACGCGCACTTCGCGGCCGTCGTCGTCTCCCCCGCCTTCGAGGGCGAGTCGCTCGTCGACCAGCACCAGCGCGTGTACGACGCCGTCGGCGACCACATGACCCGGTCGGTCCACGCGCTGGAGATCAAGACGTACACGCCCGCCGACTACGCCGAGCACGGGAGCGGCAGCCTCGCGCCGGAGCTCCGCGACGCGGGGCTGTTCCCGGTCGACGAGGCGTAGACCCCGGCCGCGACGCGTAGACACCGACCCCGGTCCCGACCCCGGCCGCGACGCGCACCGCGCCGGTTCGGCTCCCCGCGTCCGCGTTCGACTGAGCGCTTTCAGTAGCTTTTACCCGGTCTCGCGGGAAGCGTCGCGCATGGGTGACGACTACCGCACGGAGGAGGACAGCCTCGGCGAGATGCAGGTGCCGGCCGACGCCTACTGGGGCGCGCAGACCCAGCGCGCGGTCGAGAACTTCCCGATATCCGGGATCCCGATGAGCCGGCGGTTCATCCGCGCGCTCGGCGTCGTGAAGAAGGCGGCCGCGCAGGCGAACCGCGACCTGGGCCTGATCGAGGACGACACCGCGGAGGCGATCGTCGCCGCCGCCGACGAGGTGATCGCCGGCGAGCACGACGACCAGTTCCCGGTCGACGTGTTCCAGACCGGCTCGGGGACCTCCTCGAACATGAACGCCAACGAGGTGATCGCCAACCGCGCCGCCGAGATCGCCGGCGCGGAGATCGGCGACCGCGTCGTCCACCCGAACGACCACGTCAACTACGGGCAGTCGTCCAACGACGTGATCCCCACGGCGATGCACGTCGCGTCCCTGGAGGCCGTCGAGAAGGACCTCGTGCCCGCTTTGGAGACGCTCCACGCCGAGCTGGAGGCGAAGGAGACCGCGTTCGACGGCGTCGTCAAGACCGGCCGCACGCACCTCCAGGACGCGACGCCGATCCGCCTCGGCCAGGAGTTCGGCGGCTACCGGACCCAAGTCGCGAAGGGGATCGAGCGGGCCGAGACCGTCCAGTCGAACCTGCGCGAGCTCGCCCTCGGCGGCACCGCGGTCGGCACCGGGCTCAACACCCATCCCGACTTCCCGGAGCTCGCCGCGGAGTACATCTCCGACGAGACGAACACGACGTTCCGCGAGGCCGACAACCACTTCGAGGCGCAGGCGGCCCACGACGCGATGGCGGAGGCGCACGGCTCGCTCCGGACCATCGCCGGGAGCATGAACAAGATGGCGAACGACCTGCGGCTGCTCGCCTCCGGCCCGCGCAACGGGCTCGGCGAGGTCGAGCAGCCGGAGAACCAGCCCGGCTCCTCGATCATGCCCGGGAAGATCAACCCCGTCGTCGCCGAGTCGGTCAATCAGGTCCACAAGCAGGTCGTCGGCAACGACGCCGCGATCTCGGCCGGCGCCGCCCGCGGCGAGATCGACCTGAACCTTTATAAGCCGGTCATCGCGCACAACTTCCTCGAATCGGCCGAGCTGCTCTCGAACGCCGCCGCGACGTTCGGCGAGCGTTTCGTCGCGAAGCTGGAGGCCAACGAGGAGCACTGCGAGACCCGCGTCGAGCAGTCGATGGCTCTGGCGACCGCACTGAACCCCGCGATCGGCTACGACAAGGCGTCGAAGGTCGCGAAGACGGCTTTAAAAGAGGGGAAAAGCGTCCGCGAGGCCGCGGTCGAGGCCGGCTACCTCACCGAGGCGGAGGCGGACGAGGTGCTCGACCCCGAGGCGATGACCCACCGCGTCATCCTCGGCGACGAGGACTGAGACCCGGGATCGTCGGGGGCGTCAGTCGACGACCTCACAGCCCAGTTCTTCGAGCCGCCGGACCGCGGCGGGGCGGTCGGTCTCTTTGATCAACACGTGGTCCGTCGCGTACGACGAGAGGACGAACACCGAGACTTCGACCTCGGCGAGCGCCGTGGCCACCGCCGCCAGGAACCCGACGAGCTCGAACGGGAGTTCCATCTCGAAGGTGAGGCGCTTCCATCCGGGCTCGACCGCGTCGGCGTCGACCGCGTCGACCTCGTCCTCCTCGACGACCACCGTCGTCTCGCCCGCCTCTCTGATCGTCGCGAACGCGGCGGAATGATCGCGGTCGGTCCGGCAAACCGCGTACGTCTCGTCCGACACGCTGACCGTTCCGCCGTCGAGGAACTCGGTCGGGTCCATGCCGACCGCAGTCGTTCGGCGGATAAAAATGCCCGTCGCCGTCTCCCACCGTCCCCGCCGCTCGCGCGGAATCGGCACCATTTAAGCCGCTCTCGGTCCCCCTTCGAGACGGATGAAACTACACGAATATCAGGCGAAGACTATCTTCGCGGACGCCGGGATCCCGGTCCCGGATTCCCGGCTCGCGACGACCGTCGACGAGGCGCTCGACGCCGTCGACGAGATCGGCTACCCGGCCGCGATCAAGGCGCAGGTCCACGTGGGCGGCCGCGGCAAGGCCGGCGGCATCAAGATCGCGACCGACCGCGACGAGGCCGAGGCGTACGCCGAGGAGATCCTCGGGATGGACCTGAAGGGGTACACCGTCGACTCGGTGCTCGTCGAGGCCGGCGTCGACTTCGTGGACGAGCTGTACGTCGGCGTCACGATGGACCGCGGCGAGGGGAAGCCCGTCCTGATGGTGTCGACCGAGGGCGGCGTGAACATCGAGGAAGTCGCCGAGGAGAACCCCGACGCGATCGCGCGCGAGCACGTCGACCCCGCGTTCGGGCTCCACCCGTACCAGGCCCGCAAGGTCGTGTACGAGGCGGGCGTCGACGCCGACGTCGCGCTCGACGTGGCGTCGATCCTCTCGACGCTGTACGACCTCTACGAGGGGAACGACGCCTCCGAGATCGAGGTCAACCCCGTCATGATCACGGGCGACCGCGAGGTCGTCGCGGCCGACGCCGTGATGAACATCGACGAGGACGCGCTGTTCCGCCAGCCGGAGCTGGCCGAGATGGCCGAGGCGTCCTACGAGGACGACCTCGAACGGAAGGCCGGCGAGTACGGCTTCGACTACGTCCGCCTCTCGGGCAACGTCGGCATCATCGGCAACGGCGCCGGGCTCGTGATGACGACGCTCGACCTGGTCGACTACTACGGCGGCAAGCCCGCCAACTTCCTCGACATCGGCGGCGGCGCGAAGGCCGAGCGCGTCACGAAGGCGCTCGACATGGTGTTCTCCGACCCCAACGTCGACAGCGTCGTGTTCAACATCTTCGGCGGGATCACCCGGGGCGACGAGGTCGAGAAGGGGATCAACGAGGCGCTCGCGGAGTTCGACGAGATCCCGAAGCCGGTCGTCGTCCGGCTCGCCGGGACCAACGCCGAGGAGGGGATGGAGATCCTGAACACCGACCTGATCGAGGTCGAGGAGACGCTGGAGGAAGCGGTCCAGCGCGCGGTGAAGAACGCGGAGGAGGTGACCCAATGAGCATTTTCGTCGACGACGACACCAGAGTGGTAGTCCAGGGGATCACCGGCGGGGAGGGGAAGTTCCACGCCGGCCAGATGATCGAGTACGGCACGAACGTCGTCGCCGGCGCGGTGCCCGGCAAGGGCGGCCAGGAGGTCGCCGGCGTCCCCGTCTACGACACCGTGGACGAGGCCGTCGAGGCGGAGGACGCCGACGCGTCCGTCGTCTTCGTCCCGCCGGCGTTCGCGGGCGACGCCATCTTCGAGGCGCTCGACACGGACCTCGACCTCGCGGTCGCGATCACCGAGGGGATCCCGACCCAGGACATGGCGAAGGTGAACAAGCGGCTGGGCGAGACCGACACGCGCCTGCTCGGCCCGAACTGCCCCGGGATCATCACGCCGGGCGAGGCGAAACTCGGCATCCTGCCCGGAAACATCTTCGCCGAGGGCAACGTCGGGCTCGTCTCCCGCTCCGGCACCCTGACGTACCAGGTGGTCGATAACCTCACCGAGCGCGGGATCGGTCAGACGACCGCGATCGGCATCGGCGGGGACCCGATCATCGGCACCTCATTCATCGACGCCCTGGAGGCGTTCGAGGCCGACACCGAGACCGACGCGGTCGTGATGTGCGGCGAGATCGGCGGGGAGGACGAGGAGCAGGCCGCGCGGTTCATCGGCGAACACATGGACACGCCGGTCGCCGGCTTCATCGCCGGACGGACGGCGCCGCCGGGCAAGCGGATGGGCCACGCGGGCGCCATCGTCTCCGGCTCCGGGACCGGCACCGCGCAGTCGAAGATCGACGCGCTCAACAACGCGGGCGTTCCCGTCGGCGACACCCCCGAAGAGGTCGCCGACCACGTCGAGGACTTCCTGTAAGCGACGACGGGGTGGGCCCCCGACTCGATTTCAGCCGTTCCGGTTCTCAGTCCTGACCATCGGAGCGAAAGCTAAACTTACCGGTAGTGTGACGGCCACCTATGGATACCGCTCCCGGGAACGACGGCGACGATCCCACCGCCGACGCCTTCCGCGGAGGGGAGCCCGCCGGCGGCGGGCCGCGACGGGTGCTCATCGTCGACGACGAGCCCGGCGCCGCGGACCTCGCGGCGACCCACGTCGAGCGACTGGTCGACGGGATCGAGACGGTGACGTACACCGCCCCGGACGACGCGCTCGCGGCGGTCGAGTCGGAGCGTATCGACTGCGTCGTCAGCGACTTCGACATGCCCGGCAGCGACGGGCTCGAACTGCTCACCGCGGTCCGCGAGGTCGATCCCGGGATCCCGTTCGTGCTGTTCACGGGGAAGGGGTCCGAAGAGGTCGCCAGCGAGGCGATCTCCGCCGGGGTGACGGACTACCTCCAGAAGGGCGGCGGCCAGGACCGGTACGAGATGCTCGCGAACAGCGTCGCGAACGCGCTGGAACGGCGACAGGTCGAGCGGAACCTCCGGGAGGTGAACGCGAAGGTGACCGCGCTCCACCGGTTCGCGACGGAGGTCGCCGCCTGCGAGCGCGTCGACGAGGTGTTCGAACGGACCGTCGACGCCGCGGAGGGCATACTGGAATTCGACCGGTGCGTCACGGCCCGCCGCCGCGGCGACACCCTCGTCCCCGCGGCGCTCTCGGAGAGCGTCACCGACGAGGAGGTCCGCTCGTTCGAGGTCGGCGAGGGGGTCGTCGGGACCACCGCCGCCGAGGAGCGGACGATGGTCGTCGACAACGTCAGCGTCGACCCCGCCGACCCGGACCAGTTGGAGGACCCGGAGAACTGCGACCCGCCGAGCGCCGGGGAAGCCGCCGACTGCGGGCGAGCCGACGATCACGGCCGGGCCGACGGCGCCGCGGTCGCCGACCCGGTCGCCGACGACATCCGCTCGGCGATCAGCGTCCCGATCGGTCCGTACGGCGTGTTGCAGGCCGTCTCTGACGGATACGCCGCGTTCGACGAGGGCGACGTCGAGTTCGCGGAGCTGCTGGCCGCCCACACCGCCGACGCGATCGAGCAGATCGAGACGGAGAACGCGCTGCGGGCCGAACGCGACCGACTGACGGCGCTGTTCGACGATCTCCCGCTGCCGGGAGTCAGAACGGTCGCGCTCGGCGGCGGCGAACGCCGTCTCGACGCCACGAACGAGGCGTTCGAGCGGACGTTCGGCTACTCGGCGGCCGACCACGGCTACCGCGAGATACGCGACGCCATCATCCCGGAGGGCGCCGCCCGGTTCGACCCCGAGACGGTCCTCGATCGGGACGGGACGCCGCGGCTCGAAGTGCGCCGCCGGACGACCGACGGGCTCAGGGACTTCATCCTGCACGTGATTCCCGTGCGTCAGCACGACGAGACGGTCATCTACAGCGTCTACGCCGACATCGGCGAGCAGAAACGGGTCGAGCGGACCCTGCGGAACCTCCACGAGACGACCCGCGAGATGTTCCGCGGCGAGGACCGCGAGGAGATCGCGGCGCTCGCGGCGCGCGCGGCCATCGACATCCTGGAGTTCCCGAGCAGCGGGGTCCGCCTGTACGACCCCGAGAGCGGGACGCTGCTCCCCACGGCGATCAGCGAGGAGGCGACGGCCGCGCTCGGGGACCGCCCGGCGTTCGGCCCAGGCGACGGTCGCGTCTGGGAGGCGTTCGAGACGGGAGAACCGATCGTCGTCGGCGATCTCGACGCGGTCGACACCGCCGTCACCTACGGCGAGCACCGGAGCCTGCTCGTCGTCCCGCTCGGCGACCACGGCGTGATGCCGCTCGGCTCCCGCGAGCCGGACTTCTTCGACGACACGGCGATCCAGCTGGCGCGGGTGCTCGCGGCCAACGTCACCGTCGCGCTCGACGGGGCCGAGCGCACGGCGCAGCTGCGGAACCGCGACGCCGCGCTCCAGCGCGAGATCGACCGACTGGAGAAGTTCGCCGGGCTCGTCTCGCACGACCTCCGGAACCCGCTCAACGTCGCGGCCGGGCGGCTCGATCTCGCGCGGGGGCTCGTCGACGACGACGGCGCCCTCCACGAGCTCGACCGGATCAACGACGCTCACGAGCGGATGGAGGAGCTCATCGACGACCTCCTCACGCTGGCGCGACAGGGCCGGACGGTCGACGAGTCGGAGCCGGTCTCGCTCGCCGAGGCGGCGGCGGAGGCGTGGCGCACCGTGGACACCCCCGCTGCGACGCTGGACGCGCCCGACGATGGGGTCGCGGTGGAGGCCGACCCGGAGCGCCTCCGGACGCTCTTAGAGAACCTGTTTACGAACAGCGTGGTGCACGGCACCGGTGGCAGTCGGGCGGAGCCCGACGACGTCGTCGAGCACGGCTCGACCGAGGCTGACCCCGGCGTCACCGTCACATTCGGCGGGCTCTCGGACGGGTTCTACGTCGCCGACGACGGCGCGGGATTCGACGTCGACCCCGACGAGGCGATCGAGTACGGCATCTCGAGCGACCCGCACGGGACCGGCTTCGGACTCGCGATCGTCCGCGAGATCGCGGCCGCGCACGGGTGGACGGTCTCTATCGACGACGACGACGGGGCGCGGTTCGAGTTCCGTACGCGCGAGTAGAGGCGGACGAATCGAAGAGCGCCCCGCCGGCGACCGGACACGCTCTCGTTCCGTCGCGCCCGCGCGCTCATAATATATAAATCAATGGGGGGCTGTGCGGCGGTGATACACACCCGAGCCACGGTTATGCACGGCTCGCCCGTATACGCTTTATATGGACGACAGTGCCCGCGAGCTGCTCGCGCCGCTCCCCCCGAGCGCCAAACTGGTCTACTACGTTCTCGACGAGGAGGGCCGGTTCGACCAGACCGGGCTCGCCGAGGAGACCCGCCTTTCGACCCGAACCGTCCGGTTCGCGGTCGAGAAGCTCACCGAGGTCGGACTCGTCGAGGAAGGCCTGTGTCCCCGCGACGCTCGTCGGTCGGTGTACGCGCCCGTCCCCGAGTCGGAGCGCTCGGGAGAGGCCGAGCCGGAGGCCGTCTCCGAGCCGGACACCGAGACGCCCACGGCGACCGCGGTCGCCGAGGACTGAGACCGAGCGGCCGCACTCCCGCGTGCGTTCGTCGCTCCGCCGGAGAAACGGCGGCGGGTCGGGACGCGTCGAGCGGCCGACACACTTAGGCCCTCGGACGCGAGGGAGCAGACATGTCACTGGAGAACACACTGCGAGACGATCCAGGGCGGGTCGCGTCGATAATCGACCACACGAACGTCGACCCGACCGCGAGCGAGGCGGCGGTCCGGACCCTCTGTAACGAGGTCCTCGAATACGGATTCCGCTCGGCGGTCGTCGTTCCGTACCACGCGCCGCTCGCGAGCGAACTGCTCGGCGGGGAAGCCGACGTCGTCGCGGTGATCGGGTTCCCCTACGGGATACAGAACTCGGCGGCCAAACGGAGCGAGGTCGAAGCGCTCCGCGACCACGTCGACGAGTTCGACATGGTGATGAACAGGACCGCGTTCGCGAACGGCGATCACGACCTCGTCGTCGACGACGTCGAAGCGGTGAAGGACGCGGTCGGGGAGAAGACGCTGAAATGTATCATCGAGTCGCCGGCCTTGACGCCGCCCGAGATACGGCGGGCCGCCGAGCTCGTCGAGGCCGGCGGCGCCGACTTCGTCAAGACCGCCGTCGGATACGACGGGCCGACGGATCCAGCGGAGATCGCGGCGATCCGAGAGGCGGTCGCCCCGGAGACCGAAATAAAAGCGTCGGGCGGAATATCGACCTTCGACGAAGCCCTCGAAATGGTGGCCGCAGGTGCGACCCGGATCGGCGCCTCCTCGGGCGTGGCGATCTACGAGACGACGCAGTAGCGTCCGTCCGAATCGGCAGCGCGTCGGGGTCGGTTCGACCGTTCGCCGACGGCCCCGGTCGCGATCGCGAAGCCGTCGCACAGCGCGGAGCCGTCTCGGTTCGCGCAGCGCGGGGCCGTCCCGATCACTCCGCGTCTTCGAGTATCCACCCGAAGCGCTTCTCCCAGAACGCCTCGTTCCGCGGCTTCTTGTTCCGCCCGTACGTCTTCTTATCACGTATCTGGCGTTCGAGAACGTCTCGGACCTCGTTGAGCGCGTGGCTCGCACCGTACCCCTCGGCCGAAGCGATGTACAGACCTTGGTCCGTGTGGAGCCGGATCCGGGCGAGCAACAGCGGCGTCCCCCGAAGCTTCTCGTCGTGTTCGTGGAGGTGGACTTTCGCGTCGAGGATGTCCATGCCGTGGTCCCTGTCGTCGAACTTCTCGATCATCTCCACGATCTCGTCGTACTCCACGTCGTCGAGGAGGGCCGAGTTGTACACTTGGACGGCGCGGGTCTCGTCGGCCTCCCACGTCAGCGAGTCGAGGATATCCGTTTTCGTGACGATCCCCGCCAGCTCACCGTCCTGCTCGACGACCAGTGACGATCCGCCGATCTCGAACAGCTCTTCCACGGCGGTTTCAAGCGTCCGGGCGGGCGCGATCGTCCGCACCGGTGAAACCATCACGTCTCGAACCGGCAGATCGATGACTCGCGCCAGTTCGCCCTCCCGGGCGCCGAAACCGCCCCGCCGCGTGCGCCCGTCGCTGACCCCCGTGCCGTCGGCGTCCGCTTGCGTGTCGCCCGCGTCTCCGCCCTGGCTCCGAACCGCACTCCGAACCGTCAGGTCCATGAGATCGTAGAGACTGAGGATCCCGACCGCCGCGTCGTCCTCCACGACCGGGATATGCGTGATCCGGTTTTCGCGAAAGAGGTTGAGCGCTTCGCCGACGCTCGTTCGCGGTCCGACAGTGATGACGTCCGGCGAATACGCGTCGGCGACCGTGGCGGCGTCGAGGAACTGCTTGACGTTCTCCAGCAGGTCGTCCGCGGTAACGACGCCGATCAGATCGTCCCCGTCGAACACGGGGAGCAGCCGTGAGCCCCCGTCGATCATGAGCTGTGCGACCCGCCGGACGTCCTCGTCAGGCGTGACCCGGGGAACGTTCCAAGCCACCGACTCGATCTTCTGGTCCGGCTGATGGTGTGAGCTCGCGAGCTGCCGCCTCGTGACGACTCCCTCGAACGCCCCTCCGTCCACGACGACTCCCGCAACTGACGGGTCGTCGAACGTCCCAACGAGCTTCGAGACCGGTGTGTCGGGAGGAAGGTTCACGTACTCCGTCGAAACGATGTCTGTTATGTCCATGAGTGTGGGTGCGTTTCCGCGTTGGTCGGCCCGGCCTGTTCCGCTGCCGCCGCCTCGTTAACAGTTGTATATTTGCCAATCGTTCACAAGTACCTACTGACTGTTCTCGGCACCCGGAAACACGTACTTCGCTGGCTCGTCGCTGAACGCCCGCGGTTCGGTTTCCAGACGGTGAGAATTATCATCATAGTTGACATGCTTCCGCGGGCTCCATTTACACATGAACTTCGACGAATTCACCGGCGACGTACAGCACCGACTCGAACTGCCCGGGACGGGCGAGACGGTACGGGCCATCCGGGCGACGCTCATGACCCTCGGCGAGCGCCTCCCCGAGGGGAACGCGGCGGACCTCGCCGCGTCGCTTCCGATCGAGATCAAGTGGTACCTGACCGGCGCGGTCCACGAACACGGCCAGCGCTTCGACTGGCAGGAGTTCGTCGAGCGGGTGAGCGAGATCGAGCGAACGGACCCGGCCGACGCGGCTTATCACGCCCGGGTCATCGTGGACGTCGTTCGGTCGCAGGTCCCCGAATCGGACTTCCAACAGCTCCGGGACATGCTTCCCGAAAGCGGCGACTCCGAGGACTGGGGGAGCCTCTTCGAGCTCGTCGACGCCGAGAACTGAGGCGAGCCGGCCGGCGGGTCGACCGGTGACGCCCCCGTCCGCGCTCGCGGCCCGTTCTCCGATCGGAGCGGCCAACTGGTGGGATGACGGAGCGGACGAACGTGCCTGCTTGGAACGCAGGTGGCCGGAAGGCCTCGTGGGTTCGAATCCCACTCCCACCGTACGCACGGTGCGCACGCCGCGCCGCGCACCCCCCGTTCGGGCTTCGAATTCCACTCCCGCCGCCTCCCGTTCGGGCTTCGAATTTCACTCCCACAGCCTCCGGCGCGCTCGGCTCCGATCCGTCGCGTTTTTGGCCGCGGGACCGGTAGTGTGCACACTCGATGGCGACGTATCACATCGAAACCTACGGCTGCAGTTCCAACCGGGGTGAGAGCCGGGAGATCGAGCGCGCGCTCCGCGACGGTGGTCACCGCCCGGCCGACGGGCCCGAGGACGCCGACGTCGCCGTCCTCAACACCTGTACGGTCGTCGAGAAGACGGAACGGAACATGCTCCGCCGCGCCGAGGAGCTCCAAGAGACGACCGCCGACCTCGTCGTCACCGGCTGCATGGCGCTCGCGCAGGGCGAGACGTTCGAGGAGGCCGGCATCGACGCCGAGATCCTCCACTGGGACGAGGTGCCGACGTACGCGCTCAACGGTGAGTGCCCGACGACCACGCCGGACGCCGATCCGGTCCTGGACGGCGTCGTCGGCCTCCTCCCCATCGCGCGCGGTTGTATGAGCAACTGCTCGTACTGCATCACGAAGTTCGCGACCGGCCGGGTCGACTCCCCGTCGGTCGAGGAGAACGTCGAGAAGGCCCGAGCGCTGGTCCACGCCGGCGCGAAGGAGATTCGCGTCACGGGACAGGACACCGGCGTCTACGGTTGGGATAACGGCGAGCGCAAGCTCCCGGAGCTGCTCGACCGCATCTGCGACATCGACGGCGAGTTCCGCGTCCGGCTCGGGATGGCGAACCCCGGCGGCATCCACGGGATCCACGAGGAGCTCGCGGAGGTGTTCGCCGAGAACGAGGAGCTGTACGACTTCATCCACGCGCCGGTCCAGTCCGGCTCCGACGAGGTGCTCGAAGAGATGCGCCGGCAGCACCGGGTCGACAAGTTCCGCGAGGTCGTCGAGACGTTCGACGACCGGCTCGACCACTGGACGCTCTCGACCGACTTCATCGTCGGCTTCCCCACGGAGACGGAGGCCGACCACGAGCTGTCGATGGACCTCCTCGCCGAGGTCCGCCCCAAGAAGATCAACGTCACCCGCTTCTCGAAGCGCCCCGGCACGGACGCCGCCGAGATGAAGGGGCTCGGCGGGACCCTCAAGAAGGAGCGCTCGAAGGCGATGTCGGCGCTGAAGATGGACGTCGTCGGCGAGGCGTACGAGTCGATGGTGGGCGAAGCGTTCGAGGTGCTCGTCGTCGAGGAGGGGACCGGCGACTCGGTGAAGTGCCGCGACTCCGCGTACCGCCAGATCATCGTGCAGAGCGCGACCGAGCGCGGCGTCGAAGTCGGGGACTTCCTGACGGTCGAGGTGACCGGCCACAACACCGTCTACGCGTTCGGCGAGCCGACCGACGAGGGTCACCGCATCGACGGTTCCAGGTCGCCGGCTGTGGGAAGCTCTCAGCCGTAGGCGACGGCCGCGAGCCGCGTGATGACGGTGACGGCCGCACAGAGCGCCGCGGCGGTGCTTCCGACGAACCCGACGGTTCCGGCGACGACGTAAGCCAGCCCGCCCAACACGGCACAGTTGGCGTAGAAGTCCTCGAAGAGGATGAACGGCGCGCGGTCGAGCAGCAGGTCGGCGAACGCGCCGCCGCCGACCGCGTTTATCTTTGCGACCGCGACGACGCCGAACGCGGAGACGCCCGCGTCGGTGGCGACGATCGCCCCCGTCGTGGCGAACGCGGCGAGCCCGATCGCGTCCGAAACGAGCGTGATCGGGTGGGTGTCCGGCGCGGCGAGCACGATCCGCACCCCGATCGCCAGAGCGACGCCGAACAGTCCGAGCGCGATCTCGACCGGCGACTGGAGCGCCAGCGGCGTTCGCAACACGAGGAGGTCCCGCGTCGCCCCGCCGGCGAACGCCATCGCCAGCCCGGCGATGGTGATCCCGAACAGGTCGAACTCCTCGCGGATCGCCTTCGTCGACCCGACGAGCGCGAACGCGACGAGCCCAATCGTGTTCATCATCGCGAAGGGGTCGCTGAACAGCGCTACGAGGAGTCCCGCCTCACTGGCGGGTGCCCCGCGAGTCGAACGCTTGAATCTGCCGTCGACGGATCCGACGGCCGGGGGGACGCGCCGGCGTCGGCGTCGTCTCCGCTCGCGCCGTCGGATCCCGCCCTCGCGGGGGCGTCAGCTCTCGACCACGTTCACGTCGATCCGCGTCGGCACCAGGTCGGCGTCGAGCGACCGGGCGACGTACCACAGGACGGCCCCGATCGCGGGGAGGACGAAGACGGTCGTCGTGAACGCCGCGGAGACGAGATCGCCCTGGGCGTAGTGCATCCGACCGACCCGCGACCAGAACAGCGACCAACCGGCGAGGACGAGGCCCGCAAACAGCGTGGTCGCCACCCCGACGACGCGGGTCGTCACTGTCGACACGGTGCGCCGGATCGAATCGACGGCTTTTCGAATCGCAGGCATCATCTGCGCGGTAGCGGTTTGAGCCTTTTGAAAGTGTGATAAATTTAGGTATGTTTACTAAGAATAAACTATAGAATTGATGCGAAAAACTTGCTCGCTGACGGGACGAACGGCTCGGAACCGCGGGCGTTGCACGCCCAGAGGCGGTCGGATACCTAAGTCGCGTCGGCGTAGATCAGCTCCGCCTCGTGCGAAGCGGTCCCAAGATGTTGCGCGCTTCTTTCTTCATCGTCGGACGTGAGCAGGTCGTTCCCGTCCTCGCAGAACTCCTCCTCGACGAGCCGGAACTGCTTGATCCGCTCGTACGGTTCGAACTCCTCGTTCACGCGGTCGACCTCCGCTTGGATCCGCTCGCGGACCCGGTCGTCCCGGCAGACCGCACTGCGCGCGTGGGGCAGATCGATCCCGCGCGTGTCCGCCCACGACTCCACTTTCTCGAAGTTCGGGACGATGAGCGCCGAGACGAACTTCCGCCCGTCGCCGAGCACGACGCACTGCTCGACGAACTCGTTCGCGGCGAACCGGTCCTCGATCGGACCCGGCGCGACGTTCTTTCCGGTCGAGAGCACGAGCAGCTGCTTCGCGCGTTCGCGGAAGGCGACGTACCCGTCCGGCCGGAGCTGGACGATGTCTCCGGTGCGGAACCACGGCTCGTCCGGGTCGCCGTCGCGCTCCTCGGGAGGCGTCCCGGCGACGACGACGTCCTCGGGGAGCCGGTCCGGTTCGGTGAACGCCTCAACGGTCGCGTCCGGGCGGTTCCAGTAGCCGTCGGTCACCTGCGGGCCGCGAACGAGCAGTTCGCCCACGTCGCCCGCCAGACCGGCGACCTCTTCGCCGACGACCGTGCCGTCGATCGCGATCTCGGTGTCGACGACCGGCGGACCGATGGTGCCGACCTTCGGCTCCTCCGGCGGGTTCACGCTGATCACCGGCGACGTCTCCGTGAGCCCGTACCCCTCCAGGATCGGGAGGTCCATCGCGTGGTACAGCGCGCACAGCTCGGCCGACAGCGACCCGCCGCCGGAGATGAAGAAGTCGATGTTACCGCCGATCGCCTCTCGGACCGACGAGAAGACGAGCCGGTCGGCGACCGCGCGCTTCGCGTCGAGCAGGGCGCCGGGATTGTCGGCCTCGTGGTGGGACCGACCCACGTCGACCGCCCACTCGAAGATCCGCTCTTTCACCGGCGACTCACCGGCCTGATCGCGGATCGCGTCGTACAGCTTCTCGTAGACGCGTGGGACGCTCGTGGTCGTCGGCGGCCGCACGAGCCCGAAGTCGTCGCGGAGCGTGTCCGGGCTCTCGGCGTACGCGACCGTCGCGCCCGCCGCGAACATCATGTAGTGGCCCGCCATGCGCTCGAAGACGTGCGCGAGCGGGAGGAAGGACAGCGTCGTCGACTCGGCCGATATCCCCGGCGCGTCGGGGTCGCGGTCCGGTCGGTCCGCGAAGCGGCGGTAACACTGCGAGACGTTGTCCCGGAAGTTCGCGTGGGTGAGCCGGACCCCTTTCGGCTTCCCCGTCGTCCCGGAGGTGTAGATGAGGCTGGCGAGGTCGCCGACGCCGGTCGCGTCGAGCCACCCCTCGTAGGCGTCGGGGTCGAACGCGTCGGCGCCCAGCGCGTGGAGCTCGCCGAGGGTGTACACGTCGTCGGCGGAGAGGGCGGGACCGTCGCCGTCGCCCCCGGTGTCGCCGCCGAAGTCGAGCTCGGCCGCGTCCACGTCGTCGAACGAGACGATCGCGTCGAGGTCCCGCGAGAGGTCGTCGGCGACGGCGAGCACCTCGTCCAAGAGGTCGCGGTTCTCGACGACGGCGACCGTCGCGCCGGGGTCCTCCAGCAGGTACCGCACTTGGTCCGGCGAGGAGGAGGCGTAGACGGTCGTCACCACTCCGCCCGCGGCCAGCGCGGCGAAGTCCGTCTGCGCCCACTCCATCCGCGTCTCCGCGTAGAGGGCGACGCGGGTGTCGTCGTCGACCCCGAGTTCGCGGAACCCCGCGGCGAGGCGCCGAACGACGTCGCGCATCTCGGCGTAGGTGACGCCGGCGTACTCGCCGTCGGGCGCGGGCGGGAGGACGCCCTCCGTCACCAGCGACCGGTCGTATATCCCGCCCTTGTACCGCTGGGCGGTCCGGTCGGCGTTGCGCTCGGCGGACCGCTCGAAGGTTCGCGGGAGCGTCTCCCGAGCCACGACGTCGTCCGCGAACTCCCGTTCCGCCTCCTGCCAGTGCATACCCCCTTCGACCCGCCCGAACGATATAAACGATCGGGTAGTTTTGAGTTCACTCGACCGGTCGGAACGCGAGGGTTTAATCTCGGGAGGGAGCGAGGGACCCCTGTGGACCCCGACCGGATCCCCGCCGAGTTCCCCGCCCCGAGCTTCCGCGGCGCGCAGGAGCGGGCCCTCTCCGACATCCGCGACGCGTTCGCCGCCGGCAACGAGGTCGTCCTCGTGCGCGCGCCGACGGGCAGCGGGAAGTCGCTTCTCGCGCGGGCGGTGATGGGCGCGGCGGCGACGGTGGACGAGACGGCGCCGAGCGAGGCGACGGGCGCCTACTACACCACCCCGCAGGTGTCGCAGATCGACGACGTCGAGGCGGACGACTTACTCGACGACCTAGCGGTGATCCGCGGGAAATCGAACTACGACTGCATCCTCCCCGGCGAGCACGACACGCCTGTCAACCGCGCTCCCTGCGTCCGGCAGCAGGGGTTCGACTGCTCCGTGAAACACCGGTGTCCGTACTTCTCGGACCGCGCGATCGCTTCGGGTAACCGGTACGCCGCGATGACGTTAGCGTACTTCATGCGCACCGCGGGCTCCGAGGTGTTCCGCAAGCGCGACGTCGTCGTGATCGACGAGGCGCACGGGCTCGCCGAGTGGGCGGAGATGTACGCGACGATTGAGCTCTCGCCCGAGCGCGTCCCCGTCTGGGACGACGTGCGCGTCCCGGACGTGGAGGCCGACGCCGGCCCCGAGGAGGACGCGCTCGACCGCACCGCCCGCTTCGTCGCCTCCCTTCGCGACGTCGCGAAGCGCGCGAAAGACGAGCTGACGGGCCGGGCCGAACTCGACCGCGAGGAGGTCGCGCGCCGCGACCGCCTCCAGGAGCTGAGTAGCGAGCTGGGTTGGTTCCTCGAGGACTACCGCGACCTCGACTCGCCGACGACGTGGGTCGTCGACCAGTCCGGCGGGGAGGGCTCGCCGCTCGCGATCAAGCCGCTGGACCCCGCCCGCTACCTCCGGCACACCGTGTGGGACCGCGGGAACCGGTTCGCGCTCCTCTCCGCCACCATCCTCTCGAAGGAGGCGTTCTGCCGCGGTATCGGCCTCGACCCGTCGAACGTCGCGCTCGTCGACGTCGAACACACCTTCCCGCTGGAGCACCGCCCGCTGTACGACGTGACGCGCGGGTCGATGACCTACGAGCACCGCGACGAGACGGTCCCGGAGATCGCCCGCCTGATCGTCCGGCTCATGGCCGAACACCCGAACGAGAAGGGGCTGATCCACGCGCACTCGTACGACATCGCCGGGCGGATCACCGAGCTGCTGGGCGAGTTCGGCGTCGCCGCGCGGGTCCGACGCCACGGCCGCGAGAATCGGGACGCGGAGCTCTCGGCGTGGAAGGCGAGCGACGACCCCGAGGTGTTCGTCTCGGTGAAGATGGAGGAGGCGCTGGACCTGAAAGGCGACCTCTGCCGCTGGCAGGTGGTGTGTAAGGCGCCGTACCGCAACACGAACGACTCCCGCGTCGCCCGCCGGCTCGCGGACGACCAGTGGGCGTGGTACCACCGGACCGCGCTGCGGACCGTGATCCAGGCGTGCGGTCGCGTCGTCCGCGCGCCCGACGACTACGGCGCGACGTACCTCGCGGACGACTCTCTGCTGGACCTCTTCGAGCGCGCGCAGGCCGACACCCCGCCGTGGTTCGGAGACCAGATCGACGCGATGACGACGCCCGACCTCTCCGACTTCGATCCCGCGGCCGCGCTCGCCGGGATCGACGCCGACCCCTCCGGACCGTCCCGTGCGAGGCGGAACCGGACGGTCGGTTCCGGCGGCGCGTCGGACCGCGGCGGCTCCGGCGCGGGCGGCTCAGGGAACGCCGCGGACGACGCGGCCGACGCCGACGGGTCGGGCGGCGAGACCGGGAGCGTCGGCGACGCGGGCGCGACGCGAACCCGCTCTGAGACCGACGCCGAGCGGCGAAGCGACCACCCGCTCTCCGACGTCTGGGGCGACGGCTGAGGCGGGAGCCGACGCTGCGACGAACCGCGGTCCGGGGCCGTACCGCGGTGTCGTCGGACCGCGCGACCGCCGCTTACAGCAGCGAGACGCCCCAGGCGGCCATGGAGCTCACCATGAGGAACGCGAAAAACAGCGCGAAGATCTGTTGTCTGTTCATACCTCCCCTGTGCCGCAGAGCGGCATAATTCCTGCGGGCCGCCCTCGGTAGTGATTATACGCCGCCGGACTGATCGAACGTCAATATATATCGTATAAGGTGTATCATGGCCCTCAATCAATTAGTAACCTTCATAAACCTACACGGGTCTACAGTAGGTATGGCAACGAAGGGCCTCTCGAGTGCGCTGACGCTGTACGGTGCGCGAACGTTGACACTCTCTCAGGCGGCCGCACAGGCGGGCCTCAGCGAGGCCGAGTTCGTCGAACAGCTCGAGCGCCGCGGCATCGACGTGACCGAGTCCGAGCGCGCAGCCGCTCTCGGAAACGAGTCGACCGCCCGCGCCGACTGAAGAATTCGACCGTTCGCGCCGACTGAACGCGCCAGTGCCCCTCCTTCCCGGCGGCGGAGTCTGTCTGCCGCCGTCTCCCCGCTCACCTCTCACACGCAGCGTCGCGCTCTTCGACGCCCGGTGTCAGTACTCGCCGCGGCGACGCCCTACTCCTCCGGGACGAGGTGCACGTCGCCCTCGTGTTCGAACGCCAGCACGCTGTCGGCGTCGTCGTCGACGAACTCGGGGTTCGGGACCGTCTTCGCCTCGTAGGTGACCGGGTCGAGCACCTGGATCGCGTTCTCGTCTTCCACCGTCACCACCGTCGTCTCCGCGGCGTCGCCGCGCGTTCCGAGGCGGGACGCGTCCGGCGCCTCCGCGTCCTCGAACTCCGAGACGTACTGCTCGCCGGTCGCGAGCCGGACGCCCTGTAGCCGGCCGGAGACGCCCGTGACGAGCACGGGGCCGTCGCCGTCCTCCGGATCGATGACCTCGCCCTCGGCGTACCGGGGGAGCCGGACCGCGAACGTCACCCGGTACACCTCGTTGCCGTCACCGTCCTCCGTGACGAGCGTCGGGTACGACTCGAAGCTCCCGCCGAGCGCGTCGGTGATCCGAGTCGCGACGTTCTGCGCGAGGCGGTTCGAGGAGAGCTTGACGTCCGGTCCGTCGTCGGTCTCTTTCACCTCCGTGATGAACGCCTCGCGGTCGCCGTCGGCCTCCTGGGCCGCGACGTACGACTCGGCGATGTCGAGCGCCTCGGCGCGCTCCGCCGGCGTCAGGTCGCGCTCGTCCGCGCGCACCTGCACGGTGCCGGCGTAGTAGCCGCCGGCGATCCGGCCGCAGCGGTCGCAGGTGCCCCGCGAGATCTTGACCGGAACGGTGACCTCCGCGGAGCGGAGCGTTCCGCGGACGACGCCCGAGAAGCGGCAGTGCATCCGGACGTTGTTCTCGTCGACCTGCTCGGGCTCGACGCCCCACTCGACGTCGGTCGCGTCGACGTGGACCCCGAGCGCCTCCGCGACCTCGTCGACGGCGACGTCGGTGTAGTCGCGCGCGCCGACGTCGCGCCACGACTCGCCGCGTCGGACCGCGCCGCAGCCGGAACAGACCAACACCTCGATCCGGTCGGGCGCGTCGACGAGATCGAAGTCCTCGAAGTAGCAGTCGTCACACAGCAGCGCGTCCCGCCCGCGCGGCTCGCCGGGGAGCGGCTCGCGCCGCTCCGGGACCGGATCGCCGCACCGCGGACAGAACTCCCGCGACTCGCTCATTGCAAGCCGCTACGCCGAGGAGGCGTTTAAGCGACGCGGACCGCCGGTGTCCCCCCGACCGCCGCGGCCGTACGGGTCGTCCGGCGCCCGGCGATCGCCACCGCGGCCTCCGAAATCGTTTTTCGCGCGGACCGTGAAGGCCCTCGTATGAGCGAGAACCCCGACGACGAACGACTGGAGGAACTGCGAGAGAAGAAGATGGAGGAGCTCCGCGAGCGCCAGCAGGGCGGCGGCGGCGACGCCGAGGCCCAGCGCGAGGCCCAGGAGCGCGCCGACGCCCAGCAGGAGGCCGTCCTCAAGCAGTACCTGACCGACGGCGCGCGCCAGCGGCTCAACGCGGTCGAGATGTCGAAACCGGAGTTCGGCGAGAAGGTGAAACAGCAGGTCGCGGCGCTCGCCCAGAGCGGCCGGATTCAGGGACGTATCGACGAGGACCAGATGCGCGACCTCCTGAAGGAACTCCAGCCCGACCAGCAGAGCTTCGACATCCGGCGGCGATAGATGGAGCTCGCGCTCCTGTACAGCGGGGGGAAAGACTCCTCGCTCGCCGCCCACCTGCTCGACCGGTTCTACGACGTCCGCTGCGTCACCGGGAGCTTCGGGCTCACCGACGACTGGGAGCACGCCGAGCGGGCGGCCGCGGAGCTCGGGTTCCCCTTCGAACGCGTCGAGCTGGACCGCGCGGTCGCCGAGGATGCGGCCGCGACGATGCTCGACGACGGCTACCCCCGCAACGGGATCCAGCGCGTCCACGAGCACGCCTTGGAGGCGATCGCGAGCCGCGACGTCGACGCGATCGCCGACGGTACCCGGCGGGACGACCGGGTGCCGACGGTCTCTCGCGCGCAGGCGCAGAGCCTGGAGGACCGCCACGGCGTCGACTACATCTCCCCGCTGTCCGGGTTCGGTCGCCACGCGGTCGACCGGCTCGTCGAGGAGACGTTCGACGTCCAGCAGGGACCGAGCGAGGAGGTGCCGAAGGCCGACTACGAGGACGAGCTCCGGACCCTCATCGCCGAGGACCACGGCGAGGCGACCGTCGACGAGGTGTTTCCGGACCACGACCAGACGTACGTCCACGGTCGGACCGATTAGCCGCGCGAGTCGTCGCCCCCGTCTGCAGTCCGATCGCCCTACCGCCGCTCGTCGAGGAACGACTCCACGCCTCCCTCGAGGGGAGCGCCGTCATCCCGCCCCGTTCCCGGACCGAGAGCGCGGCCGTCGCGTTCGCGAACGCGACCGCGTCGTCGAGGTCGGGCGCGTCGTCCGCGGCGAGCCGAGCGATCAGCCCGGCGGTGAACGCGTCGCCGGCGCCGGTGGCGTCGACGGCCTCGACCGCGAAGCCGCCGTGGCGGGCGGTCCGCTCTCCCCACGGCGCCGCCGCCGAGCTCGCGACGACCGCGCCCGACTCCCCGAGCGTGACGACGGCGGTGTGGGGGCCGAGCTCCAGCAGATCGCGCCCGAGCGCCTCGCCCTCCTTCGACGAGAGTCCCGTCGCCGCCACGTCCTCGTCGCTGGCGAAGACGACGTCGCTGTCGGCGACGATCTCGCGGACTGCGTCGACGACGCTCTCCCGCTCCCCGTCCGGGACGAGGTCCTCGCGGTAGTTGATGTCGAACGATACCGCGCAGTTGCGCTCGGCGGCGGCCGCGGCCAGTTCGCGCATCGCCGCCCTCCCGTCCGGGTGGGTCAGGGCGACGCCGCCGAGGTGGACCCACGAGACGGCGGCCAGCTCGTCCGCCGGCACCGAACCGGGCTCGAAGCCGAACGCGACGTCCCGGGAGCCGTAGAAGCGGAACCGCCTCCCGTCGACGCCGGGCGGCGAGACGACCGCGAGCGTGGTGTTGCCGTCGGCCCGCTCGAACGCCGCCGTCGGCACCCCCTCGTCGACGAGCGTCTCGCGTAGGAGGTCACCGAACGGGTCGCCGCCGAGCCGCGTCCAGAACGCCGGCGCCGCGCCGAGCCGGGAGAGCCCGACCGCGACGTTGGCCGGCGCGCCGCCCGGTCGGTGAGAGAAGCCGTCGACGTCGCGGAGCGTCTCCCCCGGTCCGGGGAGGAAGTCGATCAGCGTTTCGCCGGCCACGAGGATCTCCGCCATGCGAGAGACGGGGCCGCCCGACGACATGAAAGTGGGCGGTTCTCCGACGCCCTACTCCCCGTTCTCCTCGCCCGTCTCCGCCGCCGCGACTTCCTCGGCGACCGCCTCGAACGCGGCGAGGATCACTCGCTTGCAGGCCTGCCCCTCGGTCGTCCAGTGCTGGGCGTAATCGAGCATGTCGTCGTAGATGTCCGGCTTGCAGCCGGCGGCCTGCGGGTGGCCGCCGCCGTTCACCCGCCCGGCGACCTCGTGAGCGTGCTGAAACTCCTCGGAGCCGCGGATCGACGCGGAGCCGGCTGGCTTGACGATCACCGCCGCGTCGGCGCCCGCCTCGCGGAGCGTCTCCGCGACCTCGTTCTGCGAGCACCGGCCGTACGTCACCGCGACGCTCCACTCGCCCACCTCGTGGGTGACCGCGCGGTCGACGGCGGCGTCGATCCGGGCCTCCTTCTCGACCCGGCGGTCGGCGACGAACGCCTCGACGGTCTCGGGGAGGTCGGCGCCGTACGCGCCCACGACCGTGGCGTACTCCTCGCTGCCGGCCCAGTAGGAGTAGTCGGCGAGGTCGTCCGAGCGCGGGTCCTCCTTGATCCAGAGGTCGTGGTCGCGCGTCACCGTCGCCAGCTCGGCCCACCGGTCGCCGAACGCGTGGTCGAGCGAGCGCAGCGCCACGTCGGCGGTGCACTCCTCGTCGGACTCGCCGATCACGAGGTCGACGCCGAGGTCCCGGACCGCCGCGGCCGTCTCCTCGTCCCACTGGTGGTGGTCGAACCACCGGACCGAGGCGGCCTCCTCCGCGAGCGCCTCCAGCGGCTCCGCGATCCACTCGTAGTCGTCGGGACAGAGGTCACAGACGAACAGGTCGACGTCGTCGTCGGCGTACGCGAGCACGCGTTCGAGCGAGGTGTCGAGCGAGTACGGTCCCGCCGCGACCAGCCCGACCGGCGACCGCGTGTGAGCGTCGTCGGTGGGGTCGTCGCTCTCGTCCTCCTCGTGCGTATCCCCCGCGAGCGCGTCGTCATCGCCGCGGTCCGCCGCTTCCTCGTCCTCGTCGTGGTCCGTCGCTTCCTCGTCCTCGTCGTCGTCGCCCTCCGCGAGTCGAGCCGCGATGGCCGCCTCGAAGTCGGCGACGTCGAGCGCGGCGTCGTACGCCTCGCGGACCATCGCCGCGCAGGCGAGCCCGTCGGCGTCGCCGTCGGCGATCACGACCGCATCGCTCCCCTCGATCGCCTCCTTCGCTCGGCGCTCGGAGCGCACCTCGTCCAGCGAGTCCGGGTAGAAGAAGCCCTTGCCGGGCAGCCGCGTGTACCGCGAGCGGGGTATCCCCGCCTCGTCGATGAGCTCGTCGTCCATACCGTCGAGCCGGGCGGGAGCGGGAAAACTCCGCCGTTCTCGGGGTGACCGCGCCCCGCCGTCTCGACCGCGCCACCTCGTCGCCTCACCGCCTCGCCGCCCCGCCGCGATCGGCCCTCAGACCGTCGTCCGGCGCGGGTCCTCGTCGGTGAGCTGGCGGACGGTGAGCACGGGGATCGGACAGGTCCGCACGACGCGTTCCGCGACGGAGCCGATCAGGAACCGGTTCTCTCCGTGGCGGCCGCGGGTGCCCATCGCGACGACGTCGGCGTCGACGTCGCGCGCGTATCCCGATATCTCCGCGGCCGGCCGCCCCTCGCGCACCTCGACCGTCACGTCCAGTTCGGGGTCGCGCTCCGCCGCGGCGGCGGTGACCTGTTCGAGCGCCGACTCGCCGTGGTCGTCGAGCGCGTCGCGGAGGTCGTCGCGGACCTCGTCGGGCGTGGACTCGACCTCGCCGCTGTCGACGACGTAGACGGCGTGGACTTCGGCGTCGAAGCGGGCGGCGACGTCGACGGCGACGTCGACGGCCCGACGCACGCTGTCGGAGCCGTCGGTCGCGACCACGATCGTGTCGAACATACGCCTCCGTTCGCCGAGCCGGTAGTTAAAAACAGGCGGTCGACTCCGGCACCACATCGATCGACACCGTGAGCGCAGCGACGGTACATTTTATAAGCCACTGAACCGATGCGGCGGCGTGCCTCCGAGCGGTCGCCATCGGCGACCGCGAGGAGCCCGCGAGGGAGTCAGTCGTCCGGAGCGAAGCGGAGGACGACTGACGAGGCTGGGGAGGTGTGAGGTGCGGTTGCTGT
>NZ_NHOX01000030.1:0-37618 GCF_002252745.1 Halorubrum sp. Ib24
TTCGACGAAACTCCTTCCGCCAGGGGGATTCGATGGACGACTTGTGTTTGTTATACTGGCGCTGCGATCCAGACGTCCACTGAACTCATACGAGTTCGTGGAACGTCAGTGAACCATATACAGTCGGGTGGACACTATGTCACTTTGACACCGTTGGAGGTTCCTCCGGAAACCGTCAAAACACTACTGGCTACTGTGCCAGCTGGTGAATGGCTCGGCTCGAGGGCCGACGAAGGACGTTTGCCAAGCTGCGAAAAGCTCATGGGACCGTCATGGGAGGGAAAGAACATTGAGATTTTCCGGATCGGAATCCGTTTTACAATTCTTTTGGCGCATACGGGAAACTCCCTGAATTGAAACATTCTCAGTAAGGGAAGGGAAAAGAAAACGCAAAACCGCGATGTCGTCATTAACCGCGACGCCCGCTGCGGTGAAACGCAGACACAGCCCCAAACCGAAGCGGTCTTCGGACCAATGGTGGTTGTTCGGGTTGCAACCAAAAACGCGACCCACTCTCAGAAGTCTTTCCTGGAAGCGGAGCGTGAAACAGGGTGACAACCCCGTACGGAGAGTGCCAGTTACCGTTGGCGGTCAACTTACCAGAGTTAGCAGGGGTTCGGATTATCCTCTGAACAAACTCAGGCATCCCTGGAGAAGGCTTAAACACTCCTCGAGAGCCGATAGCGAACAAGTAGCGTGAGCGACGGCTGAAAACACCCCGAGAAGGGCGGTGCAATAGGGGCCTGAAATCAGCTGCCGATTCGAGCGACAGGGCTACAAGGCGATTCTCAAAAACGAGCGAGGAGCGCATCCTCCAGTTAGGAAGAAGAAAGTCGAAGCCGACGTCGTTGTCGTGCGTTTTTTGAAAAAACACCAGGGAGTGGCACTTGAATTTGGGCAAAGTCTTAACTCAAGTGAACCGAGGAAGGCGCAGCGAAACCGATACGGCCGCAGCACATTTACGTGCGAGGGCCACCGTGTCAAAGCGCGGGAGCAAGGTTGCGACCCGAAAAACCAGGCTATCTTATACGCAGGCAGGGGTGAAGCGGTGCGAAAAGGCCACGTGGGAGGCCCGTTAGAGGGTTTGGTATTCTACATATCTCTCGTGATCTGCCGCATAGGGGGGTGAAAGCCCTCGAGCCTGCGCAACAGCTGGTTCCAACCGAAACATGGTCGAAGCACTGACCTTCTTTTTCCGAGGTAGCCCGCGGCGGTAGAGCTACCGATTTGGATTGACCCCTTCCGAGAGAGTCGGCCATCCTGTCAAACTCCAAACCCGCAGGCGCTGTAGACGAAAGGGCGAGTCCGGTGTGCAGGGGGCGTAGCCTGTGCACCATGGAGGGGGAACAACCAGAAGGGCCGGGTTAACGGTCCCAAATTGTAGATTAAAGCTGCGATTCGGAAGGTGGTCTCAAGCCCGTAAACAGCGGGAGTGAGGCTTTTAGAAGCAGCTACCCCCCTCTTAAGAAAAGGCGTAACAGCTTACGGCCGACGGGTTTGGGAGAGCGGCGCAAAATGATCGGGGGCTCAAATCTAACCCCGAGACCTGGCCTGCCCGTCACAGGGGGCAACCGGGCGCCTAGGGTTGGCGTTTGTTCGGATGAGCCGGGCGGAGAGCTCCGTGTGGACCGCTTCAGGAAACGACAATCCTGCGCTCACAGTATGCAGCGATAGTTCGGCGTGAGGAACCTCGACGGGGCCTGCATGGAGGCAAGGGTTTCCTCGGCACTGGCCACTCAGCCGAGGTCGCCGGTCCTAGATGCACCGCAACTTCGACTGCCCCCATCAACGCGGAACTGTGTTAATATTCCAGTGCCATCGTGGCAGTAACGTCGACGCCGGTGATGGACGCTGAGCCGGGGCCTTCGCCCCGGTCGAAATCATGGAAACTCGTGGAAGCCGTCACGGCACGGAAGGCGAGCGAACCGTGAGAATAGCGCAAGGTCAAGCCGTACATAGGGCCCGTGAAAAGACGAAGCACGATGTCGTACCGAGATCCGACACAGGTGCGTCTGGGGCAGCGAAAGGGGCACGGCTGTCGGGAAACCGGGACTTTGTTTAGGAATTCGGCAAGTTAGTTCCTTTCTCTTCTTCGTTTCTGTGTAATATGTGTTATGCCTGGCTGTCTACGGAGCAGGTCGCAGTTGACTCGGGGCGGCTTCCGACTGTCTAATATACATTTGTGTCTCAAATTCGCATGACGACGGCAATGAATTCCCCTGGCCAGTGCTTGTGGTATCTGATACACCTCGTACAAAAGGGACGAAGCCCGTCAACGCGGGTAACTATGACCTCTAGGTTAGCGTAGTACCTTGCCGCCTTCAGTAGCGGCTTGCCATGAATGGGATAAACGGGGAGCGCACATGTCACCAACTTTGGACCGCGCTGAACTGGTACGTTCCAGTGCGATCTGGAGTACCCCCCAAGGGGAATGCTCCCTCCCATAGCCCATAGAGCTTACTGGCAGGCTGTCGCTGAGACGTGGTCGCCGATTGCAGATAGGTAGGGACATTACACAGGTACCTGTGTTCTCTTTCAGCAGGTCATCCGAGTCCAGCATTGAATACTAACCGGTCGGTGGACTGCGACTCTCACTTCCGGGAGAGTACACCCGGGTAGCCGCGGCAGTGACTTCGGGCGGCTACGCGCCCTCGAAAAGATATCGGAGCGCGCCCGAGATCTCTCAGCCGGGTCGGGAATCCGCGAGAGCGCCAAGGAGCACAAGATGGTCTGACAGTGTCAATTCCCAACGAGTGCGCTGACGGCGGAAGCTGGTCCGAACCCCTAACGAGGCCTCCCCGAAAGAAAAAAAGATGGCGCGCCGCGCCCGTAAGAGTGACAAAAAGCTTACCTTACGATAACAGGTCGTCACCGCAAGAGCACATATCGGACCTTGGGGTGGCTTGCGTACCTCGATGTCGCGTTCCCTCCACCTGCCCGCTGCAGAACGGGCAATTGGGGGTGAGGTTGTTTCGCCCATAAAGGAGGTCGTGAGCTGGGTTTAGGACCGCGTGAGACAGGTCGGCCTGCTATCTAATTGGGGGTGTCAAGTACTTGACGTGCAACGAACGGTTAGCTACGGGAGGAGGAAACTACGTTTGGTCGCACTGGTGTACCGGTTGTGTGAGGGAACGCGAATGCCGGGTAGCCACGCGACACGGGCGTAAGGAGGCTGGAACGCATCTAAGCTTCGAAAACCCACATGGGAAAAGAAAGCTACCGTTGAGGTCACTCGGTAGAAGGACGAGTTTTCGAAGACTCGGGGATGTACGCACGGAGGCAACGAGGTGTTGGAGTCCACGAGCACTAACAGACGAAGCCACAAATCATACGGCACTGACACCACACTCCATTGGGGGAGTTCAGGCGGTATGGGATCGCCACGTATTACACGGTCGGCCGATCGCGAGATCGGAACCACCGAACACAGGCGTCTCTCGCGGGAGGGAGTCGGTTCGAAATCCGAGCGTCGGGCGTAAAGGCGGCCAGAGCGGGGTGGCGGGAACACCCAGTACCCATTCCGAACACGGAAGTTAAAGCCCACCAGGCCGGTACCGGGAAGTACTGGACGTGGGAGCGATCCTCTGGGAACCGCGCGTTCGCCGCCTGGCTTCACCAATTCGGGGATAGGCTGCTTGATTGCCCACACGATTTTTTTGGAGACGCGTAGCGCGAGCGGTCGGCAGGAGGTTGGACCGTGGTACGACCCGGCAACCGCGGTGCGACCGCTGGCTTAACGCCTCGGCACAGCGGTACTTCCGATTAGGCGCCAAGTTGCAGATTTTGGTCAGACTGCAGCGGCCTGCAGAGCCGCCCAACGCCGGGTTCAAATCGGCCCCTTGGGCTCCATCATTTTTTTTTGTTGAGCGGGGTGGGCTGCGGGCGGGCCTCGTCGAGTCGGTTCCCGTGTTCTCACGGCGGAGCCCGGAAGCGCGCGTCGCCAAAGCGGAGTGACGCCGGCTCCCGATCCGAACGTATAGGCGGATCGGTTGACCTCCGGGCCGGAGTGGACGCTCCGACACGTCTCCAGGACGGCGTCGACGGGCTCGTTTGAAACGCCGCGTGTACCGGACTACCGGGGAGGGGTATCGGACGCGGAGGCGCGCGATCGAACGGGTGACCCGTGAGCGACGACGCGTCGTACGACCTCGGACGCCGGCCGATCCGGCGGACTACGCGGCGTCAACACGCGAACCCGGTCCGAGACCGGTGGACGCGTGGTCCGTGCCGTCGGCATCGGCCCCGGGAGCCGGAGTAATCCTCGTTCCAGGGCCGAGGCGGGCGCTCCGGGAGCCGGATGTCGCCGTCGGGCTTTCTGAGACCGTTTTCGTCGACCTCGTTCGGCGTCGTACCGACGCCGACTGGTTGACGTGCGGTTACCTCCGACGAGGCAGGGCGCACTGGAGGCGTTCGCCGAGCGGTGGCCGGCGGGGGAGGCGGAGTGTTCGGTGCTGATGGCGATCCGAACCACTCGGGGTACCAGTTCGTCGGCAAGGTCGAGCGCGCCCTCGACGAGGCGGCGGACGACTCCGTCGGTCTCCGCGTCGTTCCGGGGATCTCCTCACTTCAGGTCGCGGCGAGTCGGGCCCGGACGCCGGTGGAGGACGCGACGTTCGTCACGCTCCACAAGAGCGGCGGCCTCGACGACGACCTCGCTCGGCTTCGCCGAGACGCCGGCGATCGACATCTGCTCGTGCTCCCTCGTCCGTTCGACTGGATGCCCGGTGACATCGCTCGCGATCTACTCGACAACGGATGTGACCGATCCGACGGCGCGCTCGTCTGCGAGCGGCTCACCCGCGACGACGAGGCGATTACCCGGACGACCGTCGGCGAGCTCGCACGCCACGCCGGGGGTACCGACCGGTCGGACACGCCGTTCTCGGACCTGTCCGTGCTCGTCGTCCGCCGGTAACGTCGGGGCGGAGCGGTGGCGCGGTTCGACCGTTCCGATGGCTCGGCTTAGTAACCGTTATACACCGGGTGACCTATGCTGAAACCATGCAACGACGCGCTGTGGCCGTGTACGTCGCGCTCTTCGTGCTGATCGCGGGGGGAGCGGGAGTCCTCACTGCGACGGCCGATAGCCCCGAGATCGGCTTCGACAACCCCGATTTCGAGGTCTCGCAGAATGATCGGATCGAAGTGGACGGCGAGGAGTGGACCGTCGCCGAGATCACCGAGGTCGAGTCGGGCGGCGGCGGTGGTCACGGTGGCGGGGGCGGCGCTGAGACCTCGATCGTGGCGACGCTCGAGCGCAACGTCACGGCGGACCAGTCCGAGACCTGGGCGAACGAGTCGACGGTTCAGCTCGACGACCGGGAGTGGCGCGTGGAGATCACGGGGGACGACCCCAACAGCTTCACGCTCGTGGAGGTTCCCGATCGGCAGGCCATCCTCGAAAACGATCCGCAGGCCGACAACGAGACGGTCCAGCGTGACGACGGCGAGTACGTCGTCGTCACCGAGGACGGCGAGTCGACGCTCGTCCCGGCCGGAGAGTACTTCCCGGCCCCCGAGGAGCGGGCGTACGCCACGGGCGACTCCCTCGAGTACGGCGACCAGAGCGTGACCGTCGACAACGTCACGGCGGATCAAGCGGTGCTCGCCTGGGAGGCGACGGAGACCGAGAGCATCGAGATCGAGCAGCACTCGCGGGTCACGATCGGCGAGACGGAGTTCGTCGCGCACTTCGCCGACGCCTCGACGCTGCAGCTGTCGAGCGACATCGAGGGGTACGAGGCGCAGGTCGCTCAGATCGACCAGTTCCAGCAGTACAGCAGCGGACTGACGCGCGTGCTCGTCCTCGCGTTCCTCTCATCCCTGCTCCTGCTCGGCGCGGCGTTCATCCCCTCGCGGTACTGATCCGACCGCGCGCGACTTCGGCTCCGCTCTTCGTTTCGTTCTCGTCTCTCGCCTCGGGGACGCCGGTCGCTTCGCGTCTCCCGCGGAGCGAGACCGCGACCGACACGGTATCCGTCCCGCGCTCGTTATGCGGGATATGAGTTCCACCCGAGGGAAGGTGCGACAGCTCGCTCCGCACTGGGCCGCGATGTTCCTGCTGATGATCGCCGCGCTGTCGCTCGTCGAGCGAGTCGTCGGTCCGATCGGACTCCTGCCCTCGGTGGTACTTGTGGTCGCCGTCGCGGTCGGCTACCCGTCCGTCGTCAGGGCGCTCGGCGTCGCACCGCCGGTCTGGCGGCGTTCCTGACTCGCCTCGTCGTGGAGGTCGCCGGCGATCGCCGACCTCGCGGACTCCGGCGTCGTACCGCGATAACACTGATGTCAGTCGATCACCCGGGGGTCCCTTTCCTTTTTATACGTGTTCGTCGCCTACGACCGGTATGAGCGACGAAAGCGCGGCTCCGGTCACGACGGAGCTTCCGGACGCACCGTTCCACACCAGCGGCACCGACCACATCACGGTCTGGGGAAGCAACGAGGCCGACACGATCGCGTTCTACCGCGACCTGCTCGGGATGCCCCTCGTCCTCCGCCAGCCGAACCTCGACGACCCGTCGCAGACGCACCTGTTCTTCGACACCGGGGACGGCCGCATCCTGACGTTCTTCGTGAGCGACGACCGCCCCTCGGCCCGCGGTCAGCGCGCCGGTACGGGCGCGGTCCACCACCTCTGTTTCAGCGTCGAGCCCGACGAGTACGAGGATATCATGGCGGCGCTAGCGGAGGCCGGCAAGGGGTACAACGTGTTCGACCGCGGGATTTTCCACTCCATTTACACCCAAGACAACAACGGACTGGTCATCGAGCTCTCCGCCGACAAGTACGAGATCCCCGACGACCGCAAGGGCGAGGTGCTCGCGACCGCTCAGCGTCTCCGCGAGGAGGACGGCGCCGACTTCGCACATGACCGCCACATGAAGGGCGCCTTGGAGGAGCTCGGCCTGCCGGTGATAAAGCACGACCTGCCCGACGCGGACGCGGGCGTCGGCGTATGAGCGGTCGGACGCCGTACGCCGGCGACGACCCGCACGGCGACGAGGAGCTGGTGACGACCGGGACGCCGGTCAGTGAGGCCGACGCCGCCGTCGTCCTCGTTCACGGTCGCGGCGCGACCGCGCGGAGCATCGTCGGCTTCGGCGAGGAGGTCGCCGGCGACGGCGACGTCGCGCTGTCGCCGGCGGCGAAACCGCCGGCTGTCAGAGAGACCACCGGCCTCTCACTACTCGCCCCCCAGGCCGCCTCCAACACCTGGTACCCGAACTCCTTCCTCGCGCCCGTCGCGGACAACGAGCCCGGTCGGAGCTCCGGGCTCCGCGCCGTCGGCCGCGCGGTCGAGACGGCGACGGACGCGGGAGTCTCGCCCGAGCGCGTCCTCGTCGCCGGGTTCTCGCAGGGCGCCTGCCTCGCGAGCGAGTTCGTCGCGCGGAACCCGACCCGGTACGGCGGGCTCGCGGTGCTGAGCGGCGGGCTGATCGGCGAGTCGGTCGACGTCGACGACTACGTCTCCCACGCCGCGGCCGCGGTCGACGGGGACGCCGCCCAGTCGCTCGGCGGGACCCCGGCGTTCCTCGGTTGCAGCGATGTCGACCCGCACATCCCGGAGGCGCGCGTCCACGAGACGACCGCGGTGTTGGAGGCGCTCGGCGCCGACGTCGACGAACGGATCTACCAGGGGATGGGCCACGGGATCAACGAGGACGAGACGGACGCCGTCGCCGCGCTGGTCTCGTCGCTGTCGTGAGGCCGGGATCGCCGCTGTCGTGCGGCCGAGCGCGTCGCGTCGCGGGACGCGCCGCCCCTCACGCCAGCCAGTCGTCCGGCTTGGTGTCGTAGTCGACCTCACCGGCTTCGATTCGCTCGCGGATCTCCGGGTCGAGGTCGTGTTCGGTCACCTCGCCGCCGTCGTACTGGAAGCGCACGCCGATCTCCTCGCCCTCCGGCTCGGTGCCCCGGCGCTTCGCCCGGCGTATCGCCTCGTCGGAGTACTCGACGCGGATCGTCGCGAGGTTCACCGGGCGACCCCACAGTTCGAAGACGCGCTTCAACGTCTCTTTCGCGGACTCCTCGTCGAGCGCGACCCCGTTGAACCGGTGGCCGAGCAGGAGCTCGCCCCGGTTCCGGAAGTTACCGTCGAGTACGACGACCGTCGGCTTCCCGAAGTTCGTGAACTGCAGGAGGAGCTTCCGGCGGACGTCGTCCGCGTCGACGCTGGCGACGCGGTGCTCCTCGGCCGCCCGGCTGTACTCGTACGTGAAGTAGTTCCCCTCGCGGACGAACTCGTCGGTGAGGAACGCGTCGATGAACGTCACGTCGTTGTGGCTCTCCCGCACCTCCAGCATCCGGTCCCAGCCGGCGGTCCGGTCGACGTCGGCGAGCGCCTCGTCGACGGTCGCGTACCGGTCGACCTCGAACATGTACCGGGCGCGCTCCGCCAGCGTCTCCCGCGAGACGTTGCGCAGCGCGCCGCGGTGCTCCGGCCGCGAGAGGACGTAGTGGCGCTCGGCGAGCCCCTCGCGAGTGAGGAGCTTCCACGGGTACCGCTCGATGTCCGGGCCGGTTCCGGGACCGACCTCGCCGTCGTCGGACCGGGCGGAGATCGCCCGGTCGACTGCCTCGGCGTCGACCCGCGGGTCGCCGTCGGCGGCGAGGTCGGCCAGTTCGTCGAGCGTCGCGGGTCCGGCGCCGGCGATCGCGGGGTGAGGTTCGAGCGCCTCGGCGACCTCGTCGAGGTCGATCCGCGAGTGGAAGTTCTCCGGCGTCACCCCCTCGACCCGGAGCAGTCTGTCGATCACGTCGCGACGAGCGGTCCGCAGCTCGACGTGGGTCCACAGCTCGAAGCCGAGCTTGTAGGGGTTGAGTCCGGGCGAGCCGAGCACCCGCGCCATGTGGTCCGCGTAGGTGAGGAACTCGTCGGGGCCGGCGAACCCCTCGCCGCCCATCATGACGGACTCCCAGTAGGTCGCCCATCCCTCGTTCATCACCTTCGTCGACTTCTGTCCCGCGAAGTAGTACGCCTCTTCGCGGATCGCGTCGATGACGGTCGTCTCCCACGGATCGCGGTCGACCGCCTTCCCGCTCTCGGAGTCGTACCGCTTCCCGTAGTCGCGAAGGAACGCGAGCACGTCCGGGCGCGGCTCCTCCGGCTCGACGCCCTCGCCGTGTGTCTCAAGCCACTCGTCGTCGAACACGTCGCGGCGCACCTCCTCGGAGAGGTCCAGCTCCGCGATCTGCTCTTCGACCGCCGCGAGCGGGTCGTCGTCGGGGTCGTTCACGTCCTCGGCGACTCCCGGGTCCTCGACCGACCGGGCGGCGTCGACCGGGCTGTGCTGGTCGATCGTGTCCTCGAGCGCGCTCACGGCGTCGACGAGGCGCTCGACCTCGTCGCGGTCGACGTCTGGCCGGTCGGCGATCGCGGCGATCCGGTCCGCGTTGCGCTCCAGCCGCGCCGCGGCGTTCGGCCCGCCCTCGCCGCGGTCGGCGTACAGCCCGAACCAGCCGTTGTTCGCGAAGAAGTCGGCGTGGGCCTCGACGTGCGTGATGACGGCCTTCTGGTCGGCGATCGAGTTCGACTCCTGGAGGAACGCGTGGCTCGGGTCGTCGTTGTTGACGATCTCGAACGCCTTCCCGAGCCCGTGGCGGTCCTTCTTGCGCTGTCGCTCGTAGTTCATCCCCCAGCGCCAGTGCGGGTAGCGCCGCTGGAAGCCGCCGTAGGCGATCAGCTCGTTCATCTCGTCGTGGCCGACCACCCAGTACCGGACCGGGTACGGCTCCAACCCGAGGCGCTCCGCGAGCTCGCGGGCCTCCGCGGCGGGTTCGTCGAGGGACGTCGCCTCGCGTTTCGCCTCGACGCGCTCGTCTCTCATCGGCGCTCACCCCCTCGGCCGGCGGTCGCGCCGCGGTCGCCCGTCGCGTCGTCAGACGACTCGGTGCTGAGGATCTCGTAGATGGCGTCGGTGACGTCGGCCGGTTCCGACACGCGAGCGACCGCGACGTTGTCGGTGTCGCCGAGGGCGCTCTCCACCTCGTCGGCGTGGCGCGCGTTCGGCGCGGCGCCGCCGGGCTGAGTCTCCACGTACGCGTGGAGGTTGGCGTCGATCGACTCCATTAGCGGGATCACCGAGTCGGTCGTGTCGCTGCCGGAGTTCTCCGAGTCGCCGGCCGCGAAGACGTAGCGGTTCCACTCGCTGTACGGGTACTCCTTTAAGATCTCCGCGACGAGCTCGTAGGCGCTGGAGATCCGGGTGCCGCCGCCGGACTGGATCCCGAAGAACTCATCGCGGTCGACCTCCCAGGCCTCCGCGTCGTGGACCACGTACCGGAACTCCGCGGCGTCGTACTTCCCCGTCAGGTACCAGTCCATCGGGGTGAACACGCGCTCGACCAGCTCGCGTTTCGTCTCGCGCATCGAGCCGGAGGCGTCCCGAACGTTGACGACGACGACGTTGCGCTCGCGCTTCTCGACCACCTCCGGGTGCCGGAACCGCTCGTCCTCCCGGCGGAAGGGGACGCTGTCGAGCCCATCCCGACGGATCCGGTGGCCCACGGGTTCGCGATCGATCTCGTCGTCGAGCGCGTCGAAGCTCTCCCAGCGGTCGAGCGCCGTCACGGGCTCGCCGCGCTCCTCGGCGAGGGTCGCCGCGGCGTCGGCGATCCACGCCCGCGACACGGGGATCCCCTTGTCGCGCGCCCAGGCGAAGGCGTCGTCCACGTCGGCGCCGGCGACGCGGAGCCCCTCGCGGACGTACTCCTCGTCGAAGTCGGTCGCGAGGTGGCGCTTCAACCCGCGCTTGAAGAACTCGTCGACGTCGAGGGTGCCGCGCGGGCCGGCGCGCGCGGTGTCGGTGAAGTCGCCCTCCACCTCCTCGACGACGCGCTTCCCCTTCGGCTCGAGGTCGAGCCCGAGCTCCTCGTCGAGCTCGCGCGCGAACTCCTCGGGGTCCATCTCGTAGTACTCGTGCTCGCCGCCCTCCTCACCGGGGTCGCCCTCCTCGTCGCCGTCGTCCGCGTCGGGGTCGACCGGCTGGCCGGGCTGCGGCTGGCCGTCTCCGCCCTGCCCGACGCCGCCGGCCTCCCGCCTGTCGTACTCGAACTCCGGGAGGTCGACGATCTTCACCGGGATCTTGACCCGGTCGGGCCCGGAGCGCCCGAGGTTGCCGTGGCTGATGAACTGCGCGAGGTCCTCGCGGCGCTGTTCGCCGACCTCGCGGAAGCGCTCGCGGTCGTCGGTCAGTCCCACGTGGCACCACCTCCGTTCCCGTCGCCGCGGTCGCGGCCGCTCCGGCGGTTCGCATCGTCCCCGCCGTCCGCGGCGAGGTCGGCCCACTCGTCGCGCGCGTCGCGCATCACCGCCCGACTGGTCAGCTCGGCCGACGCGGGGCTGTACCCGCAGTCGACGAGCCGCTCGATCGTCGCCGCCTTCACGCGCTCCGTCTCGGTGTCGGCCGGCGGATCGGCCCACTCGGCCGGGTCGAGCTCCGGGAAGCGCCGCTTCACGTCGGCCAGGTCGTTCGCGTCCAGCACCTCCCGCAGCTCGGGGATCTCGCCGAGCTCGACGTCGTCGACGCTGAACTCGTCGCCGCGGTTCCGCCACGCGTAGCGGGTGAGCGCCCGGATCACGCGCTGCCTGCGGAACTCGGCGACATCCCGGGTCGGGTCGGTGCCGTAGTAGTCGTCCTCGTCGAACCGCCCGAGCGTCTCCGTCTCGAACACCTTCATCGCGAGGGCGTCGGGCTCCTCGGGACCCCGCTCCGTCTCCACCGGCTCGTCGGCGTCCCAGGCGTACACGTGCTCCACGTACTCCGCGACAGTCTCCTCCGAGACGGTCGCCTCCGCCAGCGCGGCGTCGACCACGTCCTCGCGCTGGTGCTCGCGGACGCGCTCGACGACCGGCGTCTTCCGGCTCTCGAACTCCGCGACCTCCGACCGGGAGAACAGCGGCGCCGCCGAGAGCCCGTCGGCCATCGCGTCGAGCACGTCCGTCGGCGTGACGACGCGCTCGACCGGCAGCTCCGGGTGGCTCCGGTCGGCGTCCGCCCCCAGCAGGTCGGCGACGATGTCGCGGGTGTACGTCACCGGGATCCCGTTTCGGCCGTCGCCCCCGCCGAAGTCGACGTCGTCGATCGTCAGCTGTTCGCCGTCGCCGTCGCCCGCCTCCCGTCGGATGTCTCCGGTCTCGTACAGCTCCGCCTTTTCGATCAGTCCGAAGTCGGGCGGGAGGTCCTCCGTATCGAGGCGGGTGGCGACCGCGTACAGCGCCGCCGCCCCGACCGCGTGGGGGGCGAGCTCGCGCTCGGTGACGGTCCCGTCGTCGTCGCGGACGTCGATCGTCAGCGCCGCGGCCCCGGGCTCGTCCGCCGGATCGCGAGCGGGATCGCCGCGTCCGTCCCGCTCCGACTCCTCTACTCCGTCGACGGTCGGCACGCCTCGCCCTCCCCCGACCTCGCGGCGCAGCAGCTCCGCCTCCAGCCGCCGGTTCGTCAGGTAGCGGAACTCGTGGCGGGTGAGCCGACGCTTCAGCGCCTTCAGGGGGTCGGCGCCCTCGCGGTCGGCGTGGCGGTCGAGGTCGGCGTCGAGGTCCGGGTTCGAGATGACGATAAGCTGGGTGTCCAGGTCCATCCCGATCCCCTTGTCGAGTTTCACGCGACGCTCGTCGGGGACGTTGAGCAGCCGCCGGAGCAGGTCGGCGTGCTGGCTGGCGTCCTCGACGACCGTGGCGACGCCGTTCCCCTGCGAGAGCACGCCGTCGTAGCTGAACGCCTGCGGGTTCTTGCGCCCGCGCGAGTCGAGCTCGCGGAGCATGCCGCCCATCCACGAGCCGACGAGCCGCTCTTTCGGCGTCCCGTCGTCCTCGGCGTGGAGCACCCCGATCCCCTCGCCGACGTCGACGACGTAGCTCGTCACGCGGAGGTGGTCGCGGTCGGTGATAGCCGAGAACAGGTCCCGGCGCCCCTCGTCGCGGTACGCCGACTCCAGGTGGTCGTACGCTCGCGGCTGAACGGGTCCGAGGATCGAGTCGGCCGCGATCGGGTAGGAGTCCTCGTCGGACGCTCGGCGATCGACTCGCGACGTCCTCGGGAACAGGGAGGGGTGCCTGACCGGGCGCGGTATACACGGCGCGGTGTCGCCGCCGTCGCCTACGAGAGCCCGCTCCCGCGCCGATTCCGCTCCCGCGCCGGGATGTCCACTCCACGTAGTAGCGGCGCCGCCTCCGTCTTTCGAGAACTCTCGGAGCCGTTCACGAGACAGCGCTTGAACTCCGATTCCGGGTCGCGTAGGGGCGTCGATCCAAGACTGCATGTCTCGTCGTTGCCGCGGCCCGCCGCGGCTGGCCCGGATGGTCGTCGACGAACGCGTGAGCGGGCCGGTGTGCCGAGGACGGCTGCTCGCCGTCGTGAACGGGTCGTCGAAGAAGCCGTACCGCTCCAGTCGCTCGCCGCGGCTCGCGGACCTCGCGGGTGCCCTCGGACTGATCGCCGCAGAGGACGTAGCGAGCCCCGGAGGCGGCGGGCGACGGGGTTCTCCAACACTCGGTCGACGTACTCGTGAGGCTCATCGGCTGGTCTGTACGCCCCTCGGAGGTCTCGGTCGGCCCCCGCGAACCCCTCCGCCGTCGGATCGGTCGCGGTCGTTCTTCTCCATCCCCGCCGTCATCGATCTCTCGAGCGGGCCGACGCGGCGCCCGCGTACTCTACACTTCCGCCGCGCCGTCTTCGAGTAGCCCGGTCGACGAGTGCGTCGACCCAGGGCGGCTTGCGCTCCTCGTCGCGAGTCTGTCGCGAGACCAGCGCGGAGAAGTGATGTTCGTGCTTCTTGTCCCCCATAGCTTGCGCTCTAGGCGCGCCGGGAGGCGGTCGTTCCCTGCGGGTCGAGCGCGCCCCTCGGGGCGCCGGGACACCAGTTCGACACCTCTGCCGGAAGTCGTCCTCCGGTCGAGGGGACGTCGAGCATGCTCTTCGCCCCGCGGATGAACGTCTCGTCGGGCTCCGTCTCCCGCCGGTGAGCTCGTCGTCGACGGTGCGTCGTCGATTGTACCGCCATACGTGGTCCCCATGTACTTCCAGCCCTGTCGGGCGGAGCTCGTCGACGTGTACGCCACGCGGCGTGCCGGACGTCCCTCGATGGCGCGCTCCGGTACTCTGCGGCACGGTCTCGATGGAGGCGCTCGTAGCGGTCGAGGTCTCGCCGCGATTGAGCCGTGCCGCCGAGGTTCGCCTGAAGTGGTCGACGACGGGAAGCGGCGAGGGGGTGAGGTACCGTCGCGGTGGGTGGCGTCCATGATCCGCCTCGGCGATCTCGTCGCCGATTGAACCGGGCGGAGACGCCCGTCCCCATCCATCGCTCACGTCGGCCTCCTCGGCGGGTCTCGCGGAGCTTCGTCCGTCGAATTCTCGTCCTCCAGCTCGCCGTTGCTACACCTTCGCTGTCTGAGGGAGCTCACCGTCTCGTCGGTGGTCCTCTACCCGGGTGAGCACCTCCGAAGAGCCGGACCATTTCCAGCCGCGTGGCGGCTCGACGTGGACGTTCGCACGTCGGTTGGCGAGCATCTTCTCGTAGGATCTTGCTCCGCTGTCGTAACTCCGGCGTACGGGGTAGTCGATCCGCTTTTGTGCGGTCGTTGAACGCCTCCATCTTCCGTCGCCCCGTTTTCGCGGTACTCCGGCATGTTCGTCCGGCCGAGATCACTTGGTCGATGCGATCCGCGGGTTGTTCTTCGCTTGATCGTCGACTTCCCTGGTGAGGCGTGCAGGAAGTCTAGATGAACTCCCGCTGCAGCTTGAGCAGCTCTCGCCGGAGAACAGCCCGTTGGCGTTTACAGAACGCCCCGGCGTAGTCGACGACGCGCGCGGGTCGGACTCCGCCCGTACCCAGCTTTCGGTTAGTTGACGTCGCCGGTGAAGCTCCGTCCTCGTCTGGTTCTTCTTGCTTTCGGCTCGAACGTCTCGAGCCTCCCCGGCGGTTTCCGTTCGGCGACGAAGCCAAGGACGACTCGACGTTGCTCGTCGAGCCAACGCGTGGAGGGTCGTCGTCCGAGTGGCGAGCAGCAATCGTTTCGGTAATCCGATGCCGGAGTCCGGTGCTGGTCGTGTCCGGAGGGTGTAGGAGAGTCGAGTCCGCTCGTTGAGGTCCTCGATACCGCCTCAAAAGCGCTGCGCGGCGCGGGGAGAGCACGAGCGGGTCTTGGTTCATGCGGCGAGCGCACCGTGTCGCCC
Organism: Halorubrum sp. Ib24; assembly: GCF_002252745.1. NCBI lineage: Archaea > Methanobacteriati > Methanobacteriota > Halobacteria > Halobacteriales > Haloferacaceae > Halorubrum > Halorubrum sp. Ib24. The sequence goes on from NZ_NHOX01000030.1 coordinate 15,174, forward strand.
CGGATCCTGGTCGTCGATCACCGGAGCAGAAGGCACCCATTGGAAGGTGTACATCCGGGCGGCCTCCTCGTGGTTACGCCTCGAAAGTACCGCGCGTGAGGTATCGAGTGGGACTTCGAGCCGAGGCCCAAAGGAGCTTTGTCGCTCTCGGGGCCGAGCCCCCGAGCACCGGACTTACCCTTGTTGAACAACTCGTGGATCCCTCGTGGACCCTGCGACGTAGAAGACGTTTCGTTTCGCGTCGTGGAGGCGGGTCGTCGGCGGCGAGCGAGTATTCGACCCACGCCGCGTTCCTCCGTCGGTAACCGCGTACCGTAGTGGTCGAACTTTCGGCGACGCCGCTGGTGCGCGTTCCGGCGCGATGCGCGGCTCTTCGTTACAGCGCGTCGAGGTCCAGTCGAACGAGCCGGCGGTTCCGAAGGTCGTCCGGGGACGTTCGTCCGGTAAATCCTCGCGAGTCCCGTTCGAGCGTGTGTCGTTCTACATGTGTTTCACGTTTCTCGGACGGGCGAGGACCTCGCCGGCCGGAACCGGGAGTCCGGTTCGGCCGGCGGTCGCGACCCCGGCCGTCGGGCCGGATCCGCCGTCGCGGACGCGCGCTTCCGTGCCGGAACGACGGCTCGTCGAGCCGCGAACGCCGCTGTCGTCGAGGGGGACCCGCCGCGGGTCACCGTTTCGCCCGTAACCGAGGCTATATGTATGGGAGGGATTCACACTCATAAGTGTGTCGGCGGTTCACACGTGACACGCGCCCGGGGACCCGCCCGCGGCTTGCGGTTTTCGCGTCCGTGAGGCGGCCGGAATCGGCACGCAGCGGACATAAAACGGGGGTGTGGGCGATCGGAGGCTGAGAGCGGTCGCGACTGGAGGTCGAACCGAGTCCGCCGTCGGAGACCGGTTGCGGCCCGACCGACGTCCGAACCGGTTCGGTCTGGTACCGGTTCGGCCTGATACCGGTTCGGCCTGGTACCGGTTCGGCCGGGAACCGGAAACGTCGCCCCCGGTGCGCAGTCTTTTGCCGGTCGCCGCCTCACGCCCGGTGTGACGTTCAGTATCTGCGTTCGCGAGCGGTACACCGACGACGACGGCGACGACCAGGTCCGCTACGGCGTGGCGGTGACCACCCGACTGCCGGGGGTCGGCACGCTGTGTCCGTTCGCGTCCGCGGACGGCGCGGTGGCGACGCAGTCGCTCGTCAACGTCGAGCTCGGCCGGAAGGGGATCGAGTACCTCGGCGACGGGCTCGCCGTCGACGACGCCTTGGAGGCCCTGTTGAACGCCGACGAGGGGAAACCGGAGCGTCAGCTCCACGGCGTCGACGCCGACGGGACCTTCGCGTTCTCCGGCGACGAGTGCCGCGACTGGTACGGGCACGTCGAGGGGGAGAACTACACCGTCGCCGGCAACCTCCTCACGGGCGAGGACGTGGTCGACGACACCGCGGCCGCATATGAGTCCGACGCCCACGGCGACGCCCCGCTCGCGGAGCGGCTGATCGACGCGCTCGCGGCGGGCCACGCGGCCGGCGGCGACAAGCGGGAGGACTTAGAGGTCCAGTCCGCGGCGCTCCTCGTCAGTAACACCGAGGAGGCGGTCGACGACCCGTACTACAACGACCTCCGCGTCGACGCGAGCGAGACGCCGGTGGCCGACCTCCGCGAGACGTACGAGACGGCGAAGCGCGGCTACGAGACGGTCTTGGAGAAGTACGCCGACGAGATGGACGAGGGCGACGCCGACGGCGACGGAGACGGCGACGAGTAGCCCTCGCGAGAGGCGCTCTCCGCCCCCTACAGCGACAGCCGCGTCAGAATCGGCAGGTGGTCCGAGGGGTACCGACCGCGGTCGTCGCGGTCGGCGAGCGTGGCGAACGCCGCGACGTCGAACGCCGGCGAAACGAGCGCGTGGTCGATCCGACGACCGTCTATCAGCCGCGCGAAGTCGGTGAGGCTCGTCTCCGGGCCGTGTCGGAGGTCGGCGACCGCGGCGGCGTCGCGGAGCGCGGGCGGGTCGTCGCTCGGGGTCTCATGGCCTCGGGAGTCCGCCTTCGGGTCGTCGCCGAGAAGTATCCGATGCGGGTCGGACCCCGGCGTGCAGTTGAGGTCGCCGACGAGAACGGTCGGGCTCGATCCGCCGGGTTCGTCGGCGGCTCGCTCGCCCATCTCGGGGAGTCGCTCGCGGAGCAGCCGTGCCGACTCGCGCCGCGCCTCCGCGCTCACGTGGTCGAAGTGCGTGTTGACGACGAGCGGTTCCGCGGTCCCGTCGACGGCGCGGACCCGCGCCCACGTCGCGATCCGCGGGTGGGCGGCGCCCCAGTCGGTGGACGGCCCGCTCGGCGTCTCGGAGAGCCAGAATGTGCCGTCGGCGACGACTTCCCAGCGGTCGGACCGGACCGCTATCGGACACCCCTCGCCCTCGCCGCTCGCCGACCGCCCCCGTCCGACGAACTCGTAGCTCGGGAGCCGATCGCGGAGGTCCCGCCGCTGCTCCGGAAGCGGCTCCTGAAACGCGGCGACGTCCGGGCGGTGGAAGCGGACGAGTCGCGCGACTGCGTCGCGGCGGTCGTGCCAGGCGTCGTGGTGGTCGCCGCGGTTGGCGTAGCGGACGTTGTAGCTCAGTACCCGAATCGCGGTCATAGTCGGGAGAATCGTGGGCGAGGCGATTAAAAGGGAGGGAACGCGACGCCGCTCGGTCCGCCGACCGAACCGCGCCTACGCCGAGAACTCGTACAGCTCGTCGCCGACGTGGTGGATCGACTCGACGACCTTCCCGCTGTCCCCGACCATCTCGTCGCCGTCGACCATCGCGCGGCCGACCGCGAGCACCTTCTCGTGCGTCTCCTCGGCGATCACGACGAGGTCGCCCTCGCGGATCTCCGAGTCGGCCTCGACGATGCCGGGTCGCATGACGTCCGCGCCGTCGGAGACGAACGAAATCGCGCCCGCGTCGACCGTGACGATCCCGGTCTTCGGCTCGTAGTCGTTCGCGCCCCGGACGGTGAGGAACGGCTCGTCGTCGTCGACGTAGAAGACGGCCGGCTCGCCGTCGACCAGGACGAGTTCGTAGTTCGCGTCCACGAACTCGACGAACTCGAACGTGTCCCCGTCGATGTCGACGCCGAGGTGGTCGGCGACCGCCTCGCGGATCGCCGCGATGTCGTCGCTCCGGAGGTGGTGCCGCGATTTCACTTTCATGGGCGTCCCGTCGACCGCTCGGCCGATAAATGGTCCGCTCCGCGGCGTGAGTGGGGGCGTACCCCCGCTCAGCGTCCCGCAATCTTCCCGGGCGCGCCGCGGATCTCCCGCCGAGCGCGATGATATTCACCGCGCGCGCCGCGATCCCCCCGCCGGTCATGCCGATCCCCGCCCTCGGGGCTCTCATGCGGTTGGACCGATCAAAACGGCCTTAAGCAACCTCTTCATATCGGTTCGTATGCTCAACCCGCTCATCGCGAACGTCGCGAACACGCCCGCGATCGTTCTCGGGGTGATCGCGACGCTGACCGTCGTCCTCGTCACCAGCCTGAAGGGGACGGGGTGGGACCCCACGACCGACATCTCGGACGAGATACTCGAACGCCGCGCGTCCGCGGTCCCCGAGACGGACTTCCCGGAGCCCGGTAACCGCGCCGTCGGCGGCGGCGGTGGCGGCGGCGCCATCCCCGCGGGCGGCGCCGAGGGCGAGGAGGGCGAACTGGAGGACGGCAGCGCCGTCAGCGCCGGCCCCGCCGACGTAGAGGAGGTCGAGCAGTTCGAGGTCGAGTTCGTCAAGCAGGGGGAGACGGTCGAGCTCTCGAACGACCAGCCCATCTTGGACCAGGGCGAAGACGAGGGGTGGGACCTCCCGTACGCCTGCCGACAGGGCCAGTGCGTCTCCTGTGCCGGGCACATCACCGACGGCCCCTCGGAGGACTTCGTCGAGCACGACAACCAGCAGATGCTCGAGGAGGCCGAGATCGACGACGGCTACACCCTGACCTGCGTGGCGTACCCCCGCGACTCCTTCAGCATCGAGACGGGCGAGGCACCGTAGTCCGTCCGGCGGACCGCGATCGCCGTCCCAGATCGAGCACACGCGTTTTCTCCCTCTTCTCCGCCCGCTCGCGACACCCTTTTTCCCGTCTCGGCCGAACGACTGGTATGGCAGTCACCACGGTCCTCGGCGGCGGCGCCGCGCTCCTCGTCGCGGCCGCGGCCGCGCTCGTCTACCGCGACGCCGCGCGCGTCGGGGTGGACCTCGGCTCGCCGCCGCTGTGGGCCGGCCTCCTCGTCGTCACCTCCGGTGCCGCCCTGACCACCTTCCTGCTCGTCCCCGACGCGCCCCTCCCGGGGGTGCTCGTCTTGGCCGCGCTCGAGCCGCTCCTCTATCTCCTCGAACGCGACGACTCCATGCACGGCGACGATCCCGCCGACCCGACCCGCCTCCCGAGCGAGTCGGAGCGCGCGGACGACTCCGAGGAGTGACTGCGGCGTAACTGGGAACGGTTTCGATATCCCTTCCCGAGGGATCGACGGTGACACAGTTCGTTTCGTCGGTTCGAACCGCTCGGAAACCGCAAGCTTCCATAGGCTCGGGTGTTAACTCTCGCCAATGAGCGACGAGAGCCTCGCGGACCGAGTCGAAGAGTGGATGGTCGGACAGATGCCGATCATCCAGATGCACGGCGGAACGAGCGTCGTGCGCGAGGCGGACCCCGAGAGCGGCGAGGTCGTCGTCGAACTCGGCGGCACCTGCTCCGGCTGCGGCATCTCGAACATCACGGCCGACAACATCCGCCGCGACCTGATCATGGACTTCGACGAGGTGGACAACGTGACGGTGCGGACCGCTTCCTCCGGCGATCAGGGCGCCTCCACCGTCGAGGGCGGTCGCGGCGGCGAGCTGAAACACGAGACCGAGTCCGCGAACCACTTCTGAAACGGATCGGTCCGCGGCTCTCTCCGTTCGCTACCTCACAGCGACGTGAACGGCAGCGTCGCGAGCGAGTCGGGACCGTAGTCGAGCGCGTCGGCTTGGGACGTTCCCTCCGGCGTCGCCAGGTCGATCACTCGCGGCGCGTTGTCGACTGCGCCGTCGCGCGCGCCGCCGAAGACGAACGCCTCGGGATCAATCGACACCGCTCGCAAGCTTCCTCGGTCTTCTGACCCGACGATCGGCAGCACCTCCCAGTCCGAGAGGTCGGCGCCGCCGACCACCGACTTCGGTATCGAGACCACTGCCGTGTTCGACTCGAAGCTGGCGAACACCTCCGGCGTGCCGAGGCCCTGTCCGTCGGCGTCGGTGATCCCTCTGCCGAAGCCGCTCGCGTCGACCCGGTACTGCCACGGATCGGCGAACTGAGCCGTGAGGTCGAGGTCGCCGAGCGCACTCGTTCGTCCGCTGTTCGCCTCGAGATCGCGGAGGTATACGAGGAAGTAATGCGGCGAGAAGTCGCCGCCGAACGTGTCGTACAGATTCTCGACCTCGAAGGCGAACCGGTACTCGTCCTCCGTCTCCAAGACGCGGAACGAACGCAGGTCAAACGCGCCCTCCTCGAAATCATCGCCGGTGGGATAGACGTACTCGCCGGGCCCGTTGTCGTCGCCCTGCGGATCGCTGATCTCGGCGACGATATCGCCGGGTGCGACGGTGACGCTCCCCGATGCCAGCTCGTCCCCACCGTCCGGCTCTCGGACGACGATATCGAACGTGCCGATCCGCGAGATCCGGAAGCCGATCTCGACCGTCTCGTCCGTCGCGTTCGGCGGGAGCCGGACGTTGCCGAGCGCCTCCACCTCGTCGTCGACGAGTATCTCGACGTTCGTCCCGCCGACGAAGCCGGCGTCGTTGGAGCCGGTCGCGGTGATGAACGCTTCGTTGAGGTCGGCCTCGTCCGCGATATCGACGGTCAAGTCCTGCTCCGGCCGCTCGTACTCGGGGAGCCGGTTGATCTCGGCTCCCCGCGCCGGGCGTAGCCTGACGGCCGTTCCGCCGCTCGGGGCCGTCGACGCGAGCAGCGTCGTCTCGGGGTCGACGACCGCCTCGTCGATCCGGACGCCCGTCGGGTCGGCGTCGACGCCGGCACCGAGCGCGTCGGAGTGGATCTCGGCGACGTACTTCGGACCGCTTCGACCGTTGCCTTTCCCGCGTCCGTCTCCGTTGCCCGGACCGTTCTCGCGGCCGGGCGCCTCGCCCGACTTCCCGGGAGCGAGGAACTCCAGCGGGACGTCCACGGCTCGGCCGTCGCCGTTCGTCATGACGCCGACGTACCACTCCTCGTCCGCCCGGCGCGCGATCGCGAGGTAGTCCCCGATCGCGGAGCCGACGACGCGGGTCTCGTCCCAGCCGGCCGCCGGGACCGACTCGATGAACCCGAACTCCGGTTCGGCGTCGAAGTTCTCCGCGTCGGGGGTGTACCCCTCGTACTCGGCCGGAATCGGGGAGGAGGCCCCCGGCTCGGTGACCGCGACGGCGTTGAGGTTGAAGCCGCCCACGTCGCCGGTGAACCCCTCTTCCCCCTCGGCGTAGTCGAGCTCGATCGCGATCTCGTTGTCGCCCGCGTCGAGCTCGACTTCGGTCGCGAACAGGTCCCAGTCGTCCCAGTAGTCGGTGAAGTCGGGCTCGATCGTCTCGGTCTCCCCGTTGACGCGCAGGGTCGCCCGCGGCGCGCCGGCGTCGACGACGCGTCCCGCGTTCTCCTCGGGCGCGCTCGCGTACCGGAGGCGGAGGTCGTACGTCCCGGCCGCGGGGACGTCGCTGACCGTGAACGAGACCGACGACCCGCTCGGGGCGCGGTTCGGGTCGACGGCGACGAAGTTGGTCCCGAACGCGTTCCGCCACGAGTCGTCGGTGACGAGGCCGTCGATAGCGCCGGCGGCGGCCTGGAGCGCCTCGCCGACCGCGAACGTCTCGTCGACGTACCCCTCGATCCGGTCGGCGGCCATCTGGAGCCCGCTGAGGTACGTCGGGTACATCGCGAGCTGCTTCGCGCGGGTGGTCTGTATCTGGTCGCCGCGGTCGTCGCCGAAGGTGAGATCGAAGATGCCCGGCTGGAAGCTCACCGGACCGGCGAGGTTCCGCGTGAACGGGAGCGTGACGTGGTGATCGCGGCCGACGTTCGAGCCGAGCTGGCCGAAGCCGTCGTACTCTTGGGCCTTGACGACCTCGCGGTTCGCCACGTTCGGGTAGGTGCGGATCTCGCCGGTCGGCTTGATCCCCTCGTGGATCTCCAGCAGCTGGCGGTCCGCGGCGGCCTCGCGGATCACCAGCCGGTGATGGTTCACCGCGAGCTGATTTTGCTGGTTGTGCGTCGGCTCGGAGCCGTCGCCGTCGATGCCGAGGCCGGGGTCCGAGACGTAGCCGTTCTTGATCGAGTTGATGCCGACGTCGTCGTACCCCGCGAACACGTCCTCGTCGAGGATCGCCCCCTCGTAGTTCGGGAGGTTCCCGGCGGTCTCGTTGTGGATCGTCATCTCGACGGGCTCCGGAAGCGACGCGCCGAAGTCGGTCACCTCCCGCACGTCGAAGTCCGGGTACGAGTCGTCGACGCCGAACCCGAAGCCGGAGCCGTCGCCCGGATAGGTGCTCCATCCCTCGTTCCATCCCTCGACGAGCACGCTGTCGATCCCGTTCTCGCTCGCGAACCGCATGTACCGCTTCATCCGCTCGGTCCGGGCGCCGTGCGTGTAGGCGGCCGGGTTCCCGCCCCCGGCCGCGATTGCCTCGTCGGTCCTGTACTCCCAGTTGGCCGACCCGGCGATCATCGTCCACCAGATGCCGACGTACTTGCGCGGCTCGATCCAGTCGGTGTCGGGCTCCCCGCCGGCGGTCGGGAGCGCCGACTCGTCGAGCGGGTCGGAGAGCAGGGGGACGAGCTGCGACTCGATCAGTCCGCCCGGTCGCTCGACGCCCTGCATCGTCCGCCACGGCGTCGCCGCGGGCAGTTCGAGCGAGGCCTTCGTCCCGTCGGGGAGGGGCGTCAGCGCCGTGGCGAACTCGGTCCCCCCGTCGTCGTCGCGGGGCGCGAGCGTCGTCGCGGCGTAGTCGTCGAGGTTCGCCTCGTGGACGCTCAGGTAGGCGTCGCCGGCGTCGACGGTCAGCGGGGTGTGCGCGCCGGTCCGGATCGGCGTCCCGGTCGGCCGCGTCTCGCGGGTCCCGCCCGGAATCTCCGAGAGCGGCGTCTCCGCGTACTCCTGCTCGAACCGCGGGTTCGTCACCTCGTTGCGGATCCACCACGCGTCGTAGTCGCCGGCGAACGCGACGCCGGTGTTCTCCGACTCGACCACCGCGCGCTCGGCGTTGCTCGCGAATCCCTCGCCGAGGACGACCCGGAGCCCGAGCCCGTCGTCGAAGACGCGGACCTGCAGGGTGGCGGTCCGGCCGTCCACCGCCTCGTCCGCGCCGGGGCCGTTGCCGCCCTCCGCGTCGCCGTCCGTGAGCCCGATGTGCAGGGCGTTGTACTCCGCGGATACCTCCTCGAACGCGCCCCACACCGGCTCCCACCGCTCGGTGGCCGCCTCGCGCTCGGTGCCCGTGACGGTCAGGGGGACGGCTCCCCCGTCGGCCGCGCTCGACGCGCCGAACGAGGCCTGATTCCGGAAGTCGAACCCGAGCGGCGACGGCTCGACGTACGTCGTCCCGCCGCGAGCGACCTCGTAGGTCGGGACGCCGTCGGCGACGTCGACGGTCACCGCGATCGATCCGTCCGGCGACTCGACCGTCTGGACCGGTCCGTCGGCGTCGTTCGCGACCGCCTCGGCGTCCGCGGCGGGCACCTCCCGCGAGTACGCGGCCGCGGCCACCAGCGCCCCCACGCCGCCGAGAAATCCGCGACGGCTCGTCTTTCCAAATCTGTGCTGTGATTCTTTTTCGCGCATTGTGATCTCGCCATGAACGCGATGTTTGTTAATGATATTGTAACGAACGAGAGGTGTTTCATCCGTACGCATTCGAGTAAAAAATACGCGAACCAACGCGTTCGGACCCGGCGTCGAGTCGAGGGCGGGGACGGCTCGTCGGCTACAGGGCGTTCTCTAACGCGGACGCGACGCTCCGCGCCTTCTCCGCCAGCGGCTCCGGCACGTCACCGGCCGCCTCCGCCTCCCGCAGCTCGTCGTCGTCGACGCGCTCGACCCGACCGCCCGGGTGCTTCACCACGTCGACGTGGAGGTCAACGTAGCGGGCGCGTCCCGGGGAACAACCCCCCTCGACCGGGTTCAGACGTTGACGTAGGGCGCGAAACCGTCCGTCGCGCCCCGCGGTACGGTGTCGGGTACCACCACCGGCCTCCTTTCAGGCTCGTCTCGGCGCGTCGCCCGCCTAAGCGAGGGGTCCGAGCCCGTCGTAGCTGCCGCCGCCCGGTCTATCTCGCGCTCGACCGCGACCGACCCGTCGCGTCGACTCCGGTCACCGTCTGCTCGCGAGGGTAGATCAGCCTCGCGTCCGGCTTCCCGTGGTTCGAGGCCGGAGGTGCGTCGCCTCCGCTCGGACCGAACGCGTCGGTCACGACGCCGAACGGGAACTCGGCGTCCGGGTCCGGATCGCGAGAGCGCCTCCCGCGAGGTCGACGAGCCGGCCGAGGCGTCGGCCGACCCGGCCTTCACCCGGGTGGTGTCCCGGCCATCGTCGACGTCGCCTCGCGGCAGCCGGTCGTCGAGCGGCGAACCGGCTCTCGCGGCCGAACCACACCAGACGCCCGCGTTCGGGCGACGCGATCGGCTGCGTCGCGGAGGAGGCCGGGGTCGTCGAGGACGCCGATCCCGCCGGCGGCGTCGACCGCCTCGTCGAGCCCCTCCGCGGCCGCGACGGCGCGCTCCAGCCCGGCCTCCAGCGTCTCCGTCCCCGCGTCGACCGCGGGGGGCTTCCAGACGGCCCGCCAGCCGTCCGGCGGCTCCAGTCCGAGGAGGTCGAGCATCCCCGAGAGCTCCCGCGCGGCCTCGTCGTTCCGGACGTCGACCCTGGTGCCCGACCCCGGTTCGAGCGCGACGAGCCCGCCGCCGGCGCGCAGCGAGCCGTCCAGCCCCGGACGGCGGTCCGTCCACGGCGCCGCGGACTCGTCGACCCGCACCCGGACCGGGTCGCCGGTCTCGACGCGGTCGTCGACGCTCCCGTACGGGAGGTACCCCTCGGCGGTGGCGTCGTCGCCGCCGCCGACCCGGAGCCGCACCACCGCCCCGCCGCCGAGCGTCTCGGTGACCTCGCCGTCGAGGACGGTCCCGGGCGGCGTCGGGTCGGTCCACGCGAGCGCGTCGCGTCCGACGCCCGCCAGCCGCTCCCGGAGCCCGGCCACGGTCTCGGGATCGCCGCGGACGCCGACGCCCTGTCGGTCTCCCGTCGTCTCGATCCGGACGTCCGGCGGCGCGTCCCCGAAGTCCGCGTCGAAGCGCCGCCGGATCGGCGGCGACGCGTCGACGACCTCGTGGCCCGCGTCGAGCAGGAGTCGCGTCAGCGCGGTGGCGTAGACGCCCCGGACGCGGACGGCCGCGGTCACAGCTCCTCCGGGTCGCGGGCGAACCGGACCCGATCGTGGACCGTCTCGCCGAGCGAGAGCTCGACGAGGACGGGGCGCTCGCCGCCCTCGTCGGCGGCGTCATCGTTGCCGTCGCCGCCCTCGCCGTCCCCGTCCGCCTCCGCCGTCCGCAACACCCGCCCGCCCTCGACCGGCGCGCCCCAGCCCGTCGAGCGAGAGGTAGCCGCGGAGGTCGCTCCCGTGGGTGAACAGGTCGACGTCCGCGGTCGGGTGCTCCTGCCGGTCGGCGGTGCTGTGGGCCAGTTCCATGTCCGAGTAGTACGGGCAGTCGGCGGCGAAGAACGCCCGCAGGCGGTCGGCGTCCTCGGCGACCAGCCCGGCGACGCGGTCGGAGGCGTCCGCGATCGCGTCCGCGTCGAGCCCCGCCTCGCGGAGCGCTCGCTGCGTCCGTCGGTCGAAGTGCATACCGGCCCTTCGGGCGCCGCGGTTTCAACTCCATCGGCTCGGCGCGGGGCGGGTCCCGCCGGAGGACGACTCCCGATCGGCCGCGGTCCGGCCACGGCTTAAGTCATCCCGGGCCGAACCGGGGCGTATGCCATCCCGGTCGGACCCGGTCCAGTCGCGCGCCGACGACGACCGCGACCTCTACGATGTCGCCACGTGGGAGGAGCGCACCTCTCTCGACGGGCTCTCGGTCGCGCTGTACTGGCTCATCACCCGCTCCGCGAAGGCGCTCGTCGTGTTCGTCGCGCTTCTGGGGCTCCTCGCCATCCTCGGGTCGTTCGGCCTCGGGCTGGTCTTCGACCCCGCCGTCGCCATGCTCGTCGGGCTCTCGGCGATCCCGGCGTTCGGGCTCGCCGCGTACGTGTACGTCTCCGACGTCACGACCGCGGAGCCGCTCTCCCTGCTCGTGGCGACGTTCCTGCTGTCTATCCTGACGGCGACGTTCGCCGCGGTGCTCAACAGCTACGCGCAGCCGCTCTTCTCCCCGCTCGGCTTCCCCGGGATCGTCCTCTTCTTCTTCGTCATCGTCGGTCCCGTCGAGGAGACGGTGAAGCTGCTCGCCGTCCGGCTGTACGCGTACACTGACGACCGGTTCGACGCCGTCGTCGACGGCGCGGTGTACGGGGCGATCGCCGGCCTCGGCTTCGTCGTCATCGAGAACCTCGTGTACATCGCCCGGACGGTCGAGATGTCGGAGCTGACGCTGGGGCTCGCCGTCCTCGGCGCGGGCGACGGGATCACGGCGCTGCGAGCGCTCGCGGGGCCGGGCCACGTCGTCTACTCGGCGTTCGCGGGGTACTACCTCGGGCTCGCGAAGTTCAACCCCGAGAACCGCGGTCCGATCGTGGTGAAGGGGCTCGTCATCGCGGCCGCGATCCACGGGCTGTACAACACCCTCGTCGGCCCGGTGACCTCGGTGATCCCCGCGCTCACTCCCATCCCGCGGCTCCCGGCGCTGTTCCTCTTCGTCCTCCTGTTCCAGGGCGCGTTCGGCTACGTCCTCCTCCGGAAGATCTGGCGCTACCGGGACGCGTACGTGGAGACGCGCGACGCGGTCGGCCCGGACGTCGAACCGGAGCTCACTGAGTTCGAGGATTGACGACGGCCGTTTTTAAAACAGATCACTCCGGCGGCGACTCCACGCGCGACCGGTCGCCCGTGCCGCCGGTGAGCGCGCTCGCGAGCGCCCCCTTCACGACGACCTCGTCGCCGAGGTCGGTGAGCTTGACCTCCGGGACGTTGATGAACACCATGTCGGAGAGCTTCTCTCGGATCGGGTCGATCACCCGGTCCGGGTTGTTGAGCGCGACCGCCCCGCCCACGCTCACGACGAGCGGGGCGTACGCGTGGATCACGTTGGCGACGCCCATGGCGTTCCAGTGGGCCACTTGGTCGATCACGTGGTCGGCGAAGACGTCCTCGCCCGCCGCCTCGAACACGTCGACCGCGGAGAAGTCCGGGTCCTCGACGGGGAGCGACGTCTCGATCGGGTCCTCGGCGTGGAGCTCGCGGGCGTACTTCGGGATGTTGTTGCCGGAGCAGTACCCCTCCCAGTGCCCGTCGAGCCCGCACCCGCAGGTCATGAACCCGTGCGGATCGACGGTCATGTGGCCCACCTCGCCGGCGTTCCCGTCCCACCCCGAGAGCACGTTGCCGTCGACGGCGACCCCGGCGCCGATCCCCGAGGAGATCGTGAGGTACACCATGTCGTCCGGGTTGCGCTCGGCGTGGAACCGCTCGCCGATGACCCCGGCGACGGTGTCGTTGTGGAGGTGGACCTCGTCGGTGCCGAGGAGCTGCGAGACGGGCCCGACGAGCGGGATGCGCTCGACCGTGTCCGGGAGGTTCGCCGGCCCCTGGACGACCCCGGCCGCCAGGTCGAGGGGGCCGATCGAGCCGATCCCGGCCGCGACGACCTCGGTCGGGTCGATCTCGGCGGCCGCGCACGCCCCCCGGACGACGCTCAGCACGGCCTCGGTCACGGCGATCCCGTTCGGACCGCGAGGGGTCCCCTGCGCGTCCGATCCGAGGACCGTCGCGGTGCCGTCGCCGACGACCGCCCGGACGTCGGTCGCCCCCAGGTCGACGCCCACGTAATACATCGGCTAGAACGGCGGACCGGTGTCACTTAAGCGGGACGCTTCCCGAGGCGGTTCGTCTCGTTCGGCGCGCGGTGAGGGCGGCGAGGTGTCGCCCTGACCGGCGCGCGGAGACGGGTCGGTCACTCAGGCGGCGACTTCCCGCACGAAGGTCACCGGGCACGGCGCCGAGAGGATGACCTCCTGAGCGACGCTGCCGAAGACGGCCTTCCCGGTCGGCGACCGGCGCCGCCCGCCGACCACCACGCGGTCGGCCTTGACGGCCGAGGCCGCCTCGACGACCTCGTCGGCGTGATCGCCGACCGCGCCGCGGATCGTGTACGAGACGCCGGCCTCGTCGAGCGCCTTCGCGAGCGCCCGCGTCGTGGTGTGCCGCTCCGCGACCGCGTTCGGCGTCGACCCCTCGCTCGTCGGGTTGACCCCGAGCTTCGACCGGACTCCGTCGAACTCCTCGTCCGAGAACACGTGGGTCAACACGATTTCCGCCCCCGCGGGCTCGGCGACCGCGATGGCCTCCTTCGCGAGCTGCTCTGTTTGTTCCTCGTCTTCGGTTCCGACCGCTAGTAGCACCGTTTCTATGCTCATACCTCCCTTTCGCCGCCCGCCCGGATAAAGCTGTCGAAGTTTTAACTCGGTTCTGAATTAATTTTCCTACGATCGATCCTTACGTTTCTCCCTTGCCTCCGCGTCGTCCTCAGCCGGCGTTCCGGCCGCGTCCGCCTCGGGCGGCTCCGGTTCGCCCGGCGGATCGACGAACAACGGTTCGCCGGTCGGGCGGCCGTAGTCGACGATCCAGTACCGACCGCGGTACGCGCCGACGTTCTCCGGCTTGAGCTCGTCGAAGTGAAAGCGGTCGCGGTGCGGCGCCAGCGCCCTCCGAACGCGGTCGAGCGCCTCCTCGCGGACCGGCTCCTCTGGGGGGACCTCCGCCCGCGGCATGACGATCCAGTCGCCGTCGTGGTCGCCGTCGAGGACGGGCAGGAACGGGTGCGACTCGACCGCCGACCAGATCCGTCGCTCTCGTCGGTTCTGCGGGCGCCCGTCGCCCATCTCCGCCGAGGGACCGTACCGCGCCAGCTTCGCGACGAGCGGATCCCCGTGGGTCGGCTCCGGAGTTCCGTCGGTCGGCTTCGGAGTTCCGTCGGTCGGCTTGGCATCCCCGTCGGACGTCCTCGGGTCCCCGCCGATCGATCCGGGAATCCCGACGGCGACGCGACCCGCGCCGACCCCGACGACGTCCGCCGTCGACGTCGCCCCCGACGCGGTCGCCTCCGCCGCCGCTCCCGCCTCGCGGAGCCGCTCCAGCTCCGCGGTCAGTTCGTCGAGCGCCTCGCGCTCGCCCGGCGCGAGCTCGTGGAAGTACGTGCGCGCCTCCCCCGCCGGCCACGACCACGTCCGGCCCGCGTACTCCCACTCCGTCTCCTCGACGGCGACTCGCTCGAGCGCGTTCCGGCGGGCCGCTCGCAGGCGGACGGGCGCGGTCCGACAGGGTCGGCGACCGCCGGCGGGATTCGGGTCCTGTCGCATTCGTCACAGTACCCGGTCCGCGGTTCAATAGGTTGTCGGTCCACGAGACTTCCGGCCGGCGCATCGCACGACGCCCGCCTCGGCGCCGCATCGGCTGCCGAGCGTTTATGTATCGCCTCCGACTCCTTCGCCTATGCCCCGGTGTACCTTCGACGCCGACGAGGTCTCCGTCCCCGGCGACCTCGCCGACGACTGGCGCTGCCCGCGAACGGCCGTCGAGGGAGGCGATCACTGCGCGTTCCACGACCCCGACGCGCTCTCGAACGGGGACGCCGCCGGCGAGCTGCTCGAATCCCTCTCTGCGACGCCCGAGGCCGACCTGTTCGCGATTGACCTCGGCGAGCGGCGCTTCGCCCGCGAGCGGAAGCGGTTCGTCGGAGCCCGCCTCTCGGCGCTCGACCTCTCCGACGAACTGATCGAGCGCGGCGACACACACCCGCTCGACCTCCGCGGCGCTCGAATCGGTGCGCTCGACTGTCACGACGCGCGGATCGAGGCGGACTTCGACCTCGGTGGGTCGCGGATCGGGACCGTCGACGCGACCGACTGCGTCGTCGACGGCGACTGCTCGCTTCGCGAGTCCGCGCTCGGTCCGGCGACGCACCCCGACGCGCGGGTCGACCCGGACGCCGACGGCCTGTGGATCGGGGCCGTCGACGCGGCGGAGCGACCCACCGACGGCGGCCCCCCGGTCGGTGACGCCGCCTCCACACCGGTGCGGTTCGACGACGCGCGCGTCGGCGGGCGCCTCGTGCTCACCGACGCGGTCGTGAACGGCGACGTCGAGGCGACGGAGTGCGTCGTCGACGGCCGGTTCGAGTTCAAGCGCGGCGCGGTCGAGGGGCGGCTCTACTGCCCGGGACTCACGCTCCGGGGTGAGCGCCACCACGCGAACACCTCCGAGCTCACGCTCCGACTCACCGAGGTGCGCTCGCACGTCGTGCTCGAACACCTCCGGAGCCGGGGGGCGCTCCTGCTGAACGACCTCCACGTCGGGGGCGACCTCCGGCTCGACGCCGTCGACCTCGACGACTCGCTCTGGCTCGGCGCCGTCGATGACGAGTCGACGACGCTCGGCCCCGCGATCGTCGCCGGGAACCTCTCGGTCCGGAACGGCGGGATCGGCGGCGACGCCGACCTCGCGGAGGCGCGGACGGGCACCCTTCCCGGTCCGGTCGTCGACGGCTGCCTCGACCTCTCGGGCACGACCGTCGCGGGCGCGTTGACCTGCACGCCGCGGCTTGCCGACACGACGTTCCCGGTTGCGCGGCTGCGCCGTGTGACCGTCGGCGCCGGCTCGCTCTCGCAGCCGACAGCGAGCGGTCCCGTCGGGTACGACCTCCGGAACGCCACGCTCGGCGACGTCCGACTCGGGACGAACGGCGGGTCCACCGACCGCCTCCACCTCGTCGAGACGACGTTCGACGGCTTCGTCTTCGGACGGAACCGCGACGCCTTCGAGGCGGCCGACTGGCGGATCCACGAGGTCCCGGAGACCGTCGACGGCGACGGCACCGGCTACCGCGGGCTCGCGACGGCCACCGTCGCCGCCGACGCGATGGCGCTCGCGGACGACCTCCTCGCGGCGGCCGCGACGTTCGAGGGGTTCCGGGACGCCCTCTCAGCCGCCGATCCGGTCGACGCGGTCGCGACCCTCGTCGGGGCCCGTGTCGACTTCGCCGCGATCGCCGGAGAGGCCGAGTCGTCCCGCGAATCCGCCCTCCCGGAACCGTTCGACGACCGAGAGAGCGACCGGGTGGGCCTCGTTCGCGGCCTCGCGGCGGTCGCCTCGGACGGCGGGGACGCGGTGAGCCCCGCGCCGACCGCCGTCGTCGCCCTCCGCGACCCCGACGTCCGCGCCGCGCTCGGCCGGGTCGACCCCGACGCATACCCCGCGCACGACCCGGGGAAGGCGGCCGCGCGCGGCGAGTTACAGAGCGCGATCGCCCCGGTGATCGCCGACGTCGACGCGGAGGTCCCCGACGCCGAGACGCTGGTCACCACCTACGTGCTCGCGCGCAACGGCGCGAACCGCGTCGGCGACACGAACGCGGCCTCTCGGTTCTTCCGGAACGAGATGCTCCAGCGTCGACGGGTCCACCGGAAAGAGGCCCGCGCCCGCGGGCCGCCACGGAAGCGCCTCGCCGCCGCGTCCGATTACGTCTCGAACGCGCTGTTCGACCTCAGCTCCGGCTACGGCGAACGCCCCGGCCGAGTGCTCACCTTCTCCGGGAGCGTCGTGTTCGTCTTCGCGGGGGCGTTCGCCGTGCTGCTCCCCGAACCTCCGTACGGGGGCGTCCTCGGGTACGGGCTGTTGAGCTTGGAGTCGTTCGTCGCGCTGATCCTCGGCGGCGGCACGGTGCAGTCCGACTTGGCCGTCCGGCTCGCCGCCACCCTGGAGGGGTTCGTCGGCGCGTTCCTCATCGCGCTGTTCGTCTTCGCGCTGACGCGGTCGCTCGAACGCTGACTGGGACGCGGCTCCGACGACGAAAGGCCCTTGATACGAGACGCCGAGAGTGAACCGTGAGCACGCTGTTCGTCAGACACGGGACGACCGAGTGGAACGAGGCGGGTCGGATCCAGGGGTGGGGCGCCTCGGGCTCTCCGACGCCGGACGCGAGGAGGCCGCGGCGGTCGCCGACGCCCTCGTTGAGCGCCACGCGGTCGACGCGGTCGTCGCCTCGGACCTCGCGCGGACCGTGGCGACCGCCGAGCCGATCGCCGCGGCGGCCGGGGTCGAACTCGAGACCGACCCGCAGCTCCGCGAGCGCGACTTCGGCGTGTTTCAAGGCCTCTCTTCCGGCTCCTTCTTCGAGCGCTTCCCCGCGTTCGACCTGCTGGAGAACGGACGGGCCGCGGCCGAGCGCGAGCCGGAGAGCGGCGAGAGCTGGCTCTCCGTCCGCGACCGCGTTCTCGACGCGGTCGCGGATCTGCGCGCCCGCGAGGGGACCGTCGTCGCCGTCACGCACGTGAACCCGATCCGGCTCGTCGTCGGCGAGCGCAGAGACCTCTCGGTGGTGCGGTCGCTCACGGAGCTGTCGGCCGACAACTGCTCGGTCACCGAGATCGACGACGCGGGCGCGCTCGTCGGCACGAACGACCGATCGTATAAATAGCGGCGGGGGCCCGGGCTCGACTCAGTAGTCGGGCGCGTCGTCCTCGACCTCGCGCTTCAGCGAGTCGCGGCGGGACTTCGCGTCGCGGCCAGTCGCCTCCAGCAGGAACTCGTTTTTCGCGTCGACCGCGTCGGCGGCGGCGTCGGCGTTCCCCTCGGCGATGACGTCCTCGGCGGGCCGCTCCTCGAAGTGGACCGCGAGCTTGTCCTTCTTTCCACCGTACTCGGCGGCACCGGCCACGATTCGTTCGAAAACGGGGTTGTCGAGGTCTTCGACCACGTACAGCTCGTGGCCCTGCCACTCCTCTGTGTCGGAGACCTCGCCGAAGTACTCCTCGATGGAGCCCTTCAGGTCGGGCATGCGGTCGTCCAGATGCTCGCCGCGGCGCATCTTGTACTCCTTCATGCCGCGACCGTTCGACAGGGGGGCGTAAACCAGTTTCGTCACGGGGTGTTCAGGCCGTTACGAGACCCCTCCGGCGCCGATCAGATCGGCCGCTCGGTGACGTAGCCGCGCTTGCACTCGGGGCAGATGTCGCCCGCGCGCATGGAGTTGCCGTCGGCGTCCCGGGTCATCCCGCACTCGGGGCAGTGGTACTCCGTCGTCGTCTCCGAGGTCGACGTCGAGAGGTCCGGGGTCTCCGCGCGGGTGATCCCCGTTCCGGCGTCGGCCGGCTCCGCCTCCTCGTCCCGCGGTTCGATCGTGCCGCCGACCTCGTCCGCGTCGCGCTCCGACGCCTCGACGTACTCCGCGTCTCCGTCTCCGTCCGCCGACTCGGCCGCCTCGGGGGTGAGACCGCCCCCGAACTCCACGCCGCCGGCGTCGCCGTCGCCGACCTCCGCGCTGAACCCCTCGTCCTCCCCGCGCTGTTCGGGCCACGCCGTCGTCGACGGCTCCGGCTCGTCCGCCTCGTCGAGGATCACGCCGTCGTCGGTCGCCGCGTCCCGCTCGTCGCCCTCCGTCGACTCCGCGGTCTCGACCTCGGGGTACTCCGCGTACTCGTCGCCGCCCCCCAGCGAGCCCGCCTCGTCGTCCGGGCCCGATTCGAGGAGCTCCGCGTCCTCGTCGTCCGCGGGCGCGTCTCCCTCGTCGTCCGCGTCCGCGGCACCGTCTTCGGGTCTGTCGTCGGCCGCCGCGGCCGGTCCGTCGTCGATGATCACGGCGTCGTCGACGTCGTCGGTCGCGTCGACCGTCGGGCCCGCCTCGTCCGCCCCGTCGTCCGTCGCCGCGGCGTCCATCGAGACGGCGTCCGTTCCGACGACGTCCGCCCCGACGCCGCCCGTCGCGCCGCGGTCGTCGTCGACGCCCGGGGTCGCCCCGGCCCCCGCCGTTTCGGCGCCCGCGACGGCCTCGTCGGTCAGTTGCTCCATCGTCGTGACCTCGGTGTTCTCGCTCACGACCTGCGTCTCACCGCAGCGAGCGCAGGTCTTCACCTCGGTGACGGTCGTGACGACCTCGTTCCCGTCCTCCTCGCGCTCGCGCCGTAGTTCGGGCTCGTCGAAGTCGTGCCCGAGCAGACACCTGAGTCCCATTATGTCCGTCCTGCGGTGCCGAGGGTAAAAAACGCCCCGTCCGGCGTCTGACGCCCGGCGTACGCCCGTCTCGTCGGGCGGCCGTTTCGAACCGCGGTCCCGCGCGGGACGCTATCCCCGACCGCAGTACATAGACTCTTTGTGGATCGGTCGCGTACCTTCGGACATGCCGACCGTATCCTATCAGGGAGAGGAGATCGAGTGCGAGAAAGGCGCCGTGTTACGCGACGTGCTGAAGGAGGCCGGACTCTCCGTGTACAACGGCAAGATGAAACAGCTCAACTGCCGGGGCGCGGGGTCGTGCGGGTCCTGTGCGGTCCAGGTCGACGGCGAGGTGAGCGAACCCGGCAAGAAGGAGAAGGCCCGCCTCTGGTTCCCGCCGCACCACCCGAGCCACGACGTCCGACTCGCCTGTCAGACGAAGGTCGAGGGAGACGTTGAGGTGACGAAGGGCCGCGGGCTCTTCGGGCAGCACATCTGAGTCGGCCGTCTCCGGCCGTTGTACGCCGATAATTCGACGCCACCGCTCGCCGTCACCGGCCGAACCGATCGGCGGCGGCGACGCTCGGTGTCGTGATAAGTACCCGCGTCGGACGTGAGTCCGGAGCGGGCAAAAGTCTCGTTGTCGCGTGTCAGAGCCGTGTTCGGCGTCAGCCGGACCGACCCGCCTTATCGGATCGGCTTACTGCCGAACGACGTTGGACGCGCGCGGCCCCTTGGGCGAGGACTCGATGTCGAACTCGAGCTCCTGGCCCTCTTCGAGGTCCGGCCCTTCGACGTCTTCCATGTGGAAGAACACGTCGTCGTCAGCGTCGTCAGTCTCAATAAATCCGTAGCCGCCAGTGTCGTTGAAGAAATCAACCTTTCCGGTCGCCATTGCATCCTATTGGACGCCCCGTTCGGTCATAAGGATTGCGAGTGTACAGTTACCACGGGTGAAGGCGGACGATCGTTGTCGCTGTGGGATATTTTTGAGGCGATCGGTGCCCGCGCTCTGGGACTTATCGCGTCACACCGACCGATCCGTCGGTTCTCCGGATCCGGCCGCCGGCGGAGGGACGTTTATGTTCGCCCGCCGCGATCGGCGTGCCGTGTTTCGATCGCTCAGGGAGAACGGACCGGCGTTGCTCGTCCCCGCCGCTTGGACCGTCGTCGCCGCGACGGCGCTCGACGTCGTCTCGACGCGCGCCCTGTTCGTCGCCCACGCCGTCATGAGCGTCCTGCTCGTCGCGTTCGTGCTCGCCTCGTGGCGCGACATGGCGAGCGGCGTGCTCCGCGCGTGGAAGCTGGTTATCCTCGCGGGCACGCCCGCGACGCTCGCGGGCCTCGCGGGATTCCTCGCGCTCGGCGATGCCGGGACCCCCCCGACCGCCCTGTTGGCCGTCTCGCTGTACGGGTGGGCGCTCCTCCCCGCGGTCGGGTTCGCGTACACCGGTCGCCGCGTCGAGGCCGGCGCGCGGATTTACGACACCGGCGTCGCCTGCTGCGTCGCCGGCGCGGTCGCGGTCGCGGCCGCGCCCTCGGCGACGTGGACCGCGGTCGGGATCGCGATCGTCGGACTCGGACAGACCGCCGGCATCCTCGACGCCACGCTGCGGTACTGACCCGTCGCCATCGCGGCCGCCGCGGCCACCGCGACCTTGTCACATGAGATCACCCCACAATATCTATGTCTCCGGCCCGTAGGGTCCGCGTGATCGACCTCGGCCCGGTGTACCTCGCAGTCGTGGGAACGCTGCTGCTCGTCGCGTTAGGGCTCGGGTTCCGCGTGCTCCGCGGGATCGTCCGCGAGGGGCGCGACCGCCGGGCCCGTCGGCGGGCCGGCGAGATGGAGAAGTACACGGAAGACGAGGAGTACGGTCGGCGGCCGTCGGCCGGTTCGGAGGGCGACCGCGCGGAGGATGGGGGGCGCGGCGACTCGAACGGACCGGCCGCGACCTGTCCCAGCTGCGGCGCGGCCAACGAGTCGGGATTCAGCTACTGCCGTCGCTGTACGGCGCCGCTCCGCCCCGGCCCCTAGCCCGCCGGCTCCGTCGCCGCTCCCGTCTCGACCTCCGCGTCGCCCTCGGGCTCCGACTCCGGGAGCGCGTGCCACCACGCCCACAGCACTAGCACGGCCTGGAACGGGAGTCGCGCCCACGCGGCCGCCCGAGAGACGCCCGCGAGACGGTCGGGGACGAACTCGGCCGCCACGTCGGCGGTCGCCATGTAGACGTTCGCCGGGAAGACGGCGACCAGCAGCGCGACGATCCCCCACGCCGACGCGCGCCGCGTCCGGTCGAACTGCAGTCCGATCCCGAGGGCGAGCTCCGCGATCCCGGAGCAGTAGACGAGCGCTCGCGGTCGCGGGAACTCGGGCGGGACGGCCCGGGCGAACGAGTCCGGCGCGAGGAAGTGGGTCATACCCGCGACGGCGTATATCGTTCCCATCACGCGGCGGAGGCGGCGCTTCCGTCTCGCGAGCGGGCCGGTGCGGTCGTCGGTCCCGTCGGCGTCGACGTCGTCTCTCACCCGAGCGGATACCGACGGGCGACTAATGAGCGTTCCCCCGGCTTCGACCGATCCGTTTTCCCGACGGTTCGCCCTCCTCACGGGTTTGGAACATGCCGCCTCCCCGATTTGAACACCGGAAGACATCGCTCCGCTCGTCTTCCGAGCCCCCGCTCGCTGCGCTCGCGGGGACGGAGGACAGCTCGATCTTTAGTCGGCGCTTCCGAACTTAGTTCCCACAAAAACAATGCCGCCTCCCCGATTTGAACTCGCCGAGACGCTCGCCCTCGCCCCGCTCGGGCTCGCGACTCGTCTGCTCAAATCGGGTCGGGAACATTTTCACTGCTCACGGTTCAGTCGCTTCGCTCCCTCACGAGTTCGCAGGAAAATGCCGCCTCCCCGATTTGAACGGGGGACAGCTCGATCTTCAGTCGAGTGCTCTCCCAGTCTGAGCTAAGGCGGCTCGCACTCGCACCAACGCCGATTCGAGACAAAAGGATTTCGAAAGGCGGCGGTCCGATCGCCCCGCCGCCTCGGAGCGCGCGACTCGGCCCGCTCCAGAGCGCGCCGACATCGAGCCGAGGCTCCTCGCGCCGACCGCGAACGCCTCCTTCAATCCTCTCGCGGTTGCGTTCGCCGTGTTAAGTTAAGAACGAGGCGGGACGAGGATTCAGTGCCTATGCCGAAAACCGCCCGCCTCACCGAGTCTACCGAGTGGATCGACTTGGAG
>NZ_NHOX01000018.1:0-36397 GCF_002252745.1 Halorubrum sp. Ib24
GTGTTCCATGGAGCGATACCGCATACAGTTCACCCTTTCGAACTTAGCACCGGATGATTATCAGGATCAAAGGGCTACTCATCCCACGCGATTTGTCCAAGGGAATACGGGTCATCAAGCCCACCCATCTTATATTTCGTACATTGATCGCCATCAAATCGTTTATTCAGGACATCGCCTCTGAGACCATGATTCCCAGCGCTACTTCCTCTTCCCCGGTTATGGAGCCACTGACCTGGAGATGTTGATTCCCACTTCCTTACACCTCTGCTCGAACACACGTGCGATTTGTTTTCATCAGTACCGAGGCAGCCTGCCTGAAAGACTTAACCCACAGTATCCCGGGTAAGAGATCCCGTCTGGACAGCATACTACAGTTTCCAAAGAAGGAAATATAACTACTGGCTCTGTTAAAAACGGATATATGAACATTCGTGGCACGTTGATACCTCATTGTTGTAATCCTTGGGGCTTGCCTACATTGTACTTCCGAAGCGATTCACACGGGTTGGATTTGAGTTCCTTCGGCATTCATCGCCCAGGCCGATCTGAAGAGTCCAACGCACCTGTCTGGGGGCTTTATCGCAGGATTAGGTGTACTCATTTTATTCATTCGGCATAACAGGGGCTCTAAGTGGTTTGATTCCTGTTTGATCTGATCTGTTTAATCCCAGAAGGCGCGGGATAGCGCCTTGAAGATGGACGAAGCGGAATGAGCCGAATGTGTCTAAACGGCTCTGTTGAAATCCCTTAGGAAACTGATGAGGACCGGCGTGCGAGATACAGAGGGTGTGTGTAGCCAAGTTTCACCCCTTGTCTTTTCGGTTCACTCCCAATGAGTCCTCCGTGCGAATGGAACTCCCTTACAAGAGCGGTGACTCAACCCACGGCTCAATACACTTACAGGGAGGAGCCAATCGGGGCCTGGACCGAAGCGATCACGAGGAATACCCGCCCAGTACAGCGATACGCTGTGAGTCGCAGGGCACCAGAAGCCCGTCGGTCGGAGATTTTGGCAAGGACTCGGCCAATGCGTTTTGAGGATGGCCATCCCAGCACCAATAAATAGTGGTGGCATAGTAAGCGTCGGGCCCCTTTTAGAATTGACGTGTAGCGCTTGTGCCGGCTATCAGGAAGTGGTGCCACAGAGAAATAACCAGTCCAAACCCCTCTAGAGGGCTCGGCCGAACACGTCTCATCGATAATGAGGGCTCAATTGTGTTGTCTCCGGCGACGTTCAAATATGCTGGTTTGCGTACCCGCGCTGAGACGAGTTATAAGTGTGATCGTTGAACGGTGGCTGGATGCGCTGACCGACTCGTGCCTCTATATTCAGCACAGCTGCAAAAACATATCACCTGCTGAGGATTTCACAGAGCCGTCTAAACTCCTCTCGCTCGTAAGCAAGCGGCGTCGCTGCTCAAAACGCTGCGCGCCATTCCAACGCGGTAGTGAATCCGACTGGCTAACGGATTTCCCGGCTGGAAGCATGTCACGCTCCACTTTTGCGGTTCATATGGATGCGGACGTACCCGCGAGGTCGTCAGTATGGGCGAGTGGAGATGGGGATCGCGTTCGTGGTCTGTTACAGCTCGCTCGAACGGCATTTCCCGCACCCTCAACGGCTGTTACCGGTCGGTGTTGACTGAGGGTGCCCATGTCAGTTGTGGCGCGGCTTCCTTCATTTGAGTCAGCGGACCATCTGCGAGTCCGGGTCGCACGGTTTGCATCGATGCCAGCATTCTTCGATCGGTGGGAAACGGCATCGAACATACCAAACACCCTCTGATCGCACATACGCACGCTCAAAAGACGGCACTCGTCGATACAGGACTTGTGTTGCCATCCTCGATCTTCATCTGCTCGGCACCACTGGCCTCCACGAACCCAGACTGCCGGTCGAGGTCGCCCTCTAACACCAGAAAATCGAAGTCCGCCGGCGACAAGGGCTATTGAGGAACCCAATCTCTCCGGAGCCCTCCGATCAGGGGGGTCCGGCCCCTACTGCGTCATCGGTTGTTCTGCTGCTTACGATCGCGGGCACAAGCACGTTGAACAGCGAGCTATACGTTCCAGCGCTTGGATGGCCAGACGCTTTTCGGGCTATCAGCGGTCGGTTCGGCCCCCTGTCACCTGCGCGTGTACGCGGTTCTGCGAGCTCGTGTACCGCACAGTCTTACAACCTCGACAGGCACTCAAACATGATCCCCACGCGTCATGGATTCAACAAAGCAGAGAACAGAGAGGATTTCGGAACAACTCGGAGCTCTCTCCCCATTCAATGGAGACAGTATCGAAACACCGACGTGAGTGAACGCGAATCCTCGGAGGGTTCGTCGTTGTGCCTGTCGGTCAACAACCCGAAATAAACTCCGAGTCCGCGACGCGTCCAACTCCCTCTGGCACAAACAACAGATGGAATCAACGGCGTCGAGGATAGGAGTATCGGCGGTTTGGCACCGCCAGTCAGCCACCGAACACGACGACTGGGTTAGATGTGAACTCCCGTAAAGCGGCGGAGTCATGGTTGCGAACCTGAAACTCCCACCGCTCGGGATTCCTCAGCCTTCAGGCGGAGGAGGATGTCAATTCAATAGAGCTAAAATTCTTGAGACGGCCTGAATCAACGTCTGTCAACTAGATGGCGACAGAGAGTTGAGGACGTACATCTGCAACCACCAGTACACCTCGAAATCAGAAGTCGGGCCGGTGGCATGGTCTGTGCGCTTCACGTGGGACGACCGCAACTGGTCAGAGAGACCACACTCCATCAATAGGGCACACCCCAACCAAGAGCGTACTAACCGGAGTACAGGCGGCGGAAAACTTGCCTCGGTGGAACGGCATAGCCAATATCCTTCACCGGAAGACCTCCACGGTCTCAACTGTGGGAGGGCGTCAATCCGGCTATAGAGAGGATGAATTAGCCGTCTACCGGCCCAAACAACCGGTAGCACGAGCGTAGCGTTATTGTTCTATAAACTTCAACTCACAGAGAGAATGCCCGAGGTTTTCACGCAACGACACCCGACAATTGGCGTGGTGGGGCCAGCGTCGGTCGAAACGACGCTCCAAGACGCGCAGGATTCGCTCGACGTGGCTGTTTCAATAGCACCTGCCGGACGTGACGCTCCCGGCTCAGTCGAGGAGTTCGATTGCGTGGTTGCCGCGGTAACGCCTGAGTCGGGCAGCGTCGACCGGACAGACGCCGATACAGCCGCGTCACTGACCGAGGTCAGCAACTGGACGGTCCGGAACGCCGCCCGTGACTCCGCCCCACCGGTGGTGTACGTCGCCCCTACGGAGGCATCGATCGCCGAAGCGCTTGAGGCCGGTGTGACGGAGTATCTGCCGTGGGAACTGCTCGCGCAATCGCCGACGACAGTGCTCAAGCGGGCGGTTACCGCGACGGAGGAACGGCCGACTGCCGACTATCGGACCATCTACGACAACGTCTCTGAGCCACTGACGCTTCATGACCCCCGGACGGGAGAGTTGATCCACGCGAATCGGCGGCTCTGTGAGTTGCTGAAGTATGACCGAGCGGAGCTCATTTCGATGCAGGTTGGCGATTACACTGCGAGTATCGACGGGTACGATCAGGCCGCTGCTATGGAGATTATCACCTCCGCGACGGAGAGCGGAACCGTCGGTCCAATTGAATGGCCGCTTGAGACGGCCGACGGCGAACACGTCTGGGTCGAAGCGACGCTGACGACAGTCACGATAGACGATCAGGAACTGGTGTTGGCGACCGCCACGGACGTGACCGACCGTCGACGGCAGCGCCGTCAGTTCCGCGAGATCTCGACTCATATCGATGAGGTCGTTTATTTGGCACGTGCGGATCTCTCGGAGGTTCTCTTTATCAACGAGGCCTACGCGGATTTGTTCGACCAACCGGTCGAACGCCTGTATGACGACCCGATGGCCGTTCTCGACGCCGTTCATCCGGACGACCGCGAGGCGTACCACTCGGACCTCGTCGCCATGAGCGAACACATCCGCGGGGAGGAGTCGGGGCCGTACACGTTCAGTCACCGACTCCGCGTGGACGGTGAGACACGTTGGGTTGAGGTACGCGGCTATCCGAGCCGCGGTCCAGGCGGTGCCGTTGACCGGATCGTCGGGGTCATTCGAGACGTTACCGATGCGCGGCGCCGTGAGCGCGAGTACGAGCAGATATTCAACGGCGTTACCACTGCGATCGCAGTCCACGACCCCGACACGGGTGAAATGGTCGACGTGAACGACAGTTACGTCGAACTGTTCGGATACGACTACGACACGATTCTTCAACAAGGAATCAACGACCTCAGTGTTCCCGAAGAGGGGTACACTGATGAGCGCGCGAGACGGCTCATCACCGATGTCGGCGAAGACGAGGAGGATAAAACAGTCGAGTGGCGAATTGAGACTGCCGAGGGCGACCACCGTCTCATCGAAGCGAACCTCACAGTCGCGACTGTAGGCGGCCAGCGACGTGTCCTCTCGTTGATGCGCGATATTACAGAACAGAAACGTCGCGAGCGGGAGTACGAGCAGATCTTCAATGGAGTCAACGACGCTATCGCTATCTTCGACCCGCAGACAATCTCCTTTACCAGTGTCAACGATTCGTATCACGAGCTTGTAGGGTGCGACGATCTCGAGCGCATTCGCGAACTCGGTATCGAGGGTCTCAGCGCGACTGGGGACGGGTACACAGCGGAACGCGGCAAAGAACTAATTCAGACTGTCGCCGGTTCCGGTGAACCGAAGACCATCGAGTGGAAAGTCGCGCCGCCGGACGAGGAGCAATCATGGATCGAGGTCACGTTGGCGACGGCTGAGATCGGTGGTGAACAGCGAGTCCTGTCGATCCAGCGTGATATCACGGAGCGGAAGCGTCGCCAACGAGAGTTCGAACAGATCTTCAACGGCGTGACGGACGTGATCGGGATCTACGACCCGCAGACTGCGGAGCTGCTCGACGTCAACGACACCATGTGTGAGCTCCTGGGATATGACCGCGACACGATCATCGATATGGACCCAGAAGAGGTGACGGCGACGGCACTCGGATTCGATGCGGACACGATCGGAGAGGTCGTCCGCGACGTGGCCAAATCCGGTGATCCGGCGAGAGACATCGAGTGGGCGCTGCGGACCGCCAGCGGCGAGGTAGTATGGCTTGAGGTCAACGCGACGTTAACAGAGATTGGCGGCGAGCAGCGTGTGGTCACTATCGCTCGTGACGTCACCGGACGGCGTGACCGCGAAGAGCGGGTACAAGTGTTGAACCGCGTGCTGAGGCACAACGTGCGGAACGATATGGATGCGGTCTTGGGATACACGGCTGCAATTGAGGAGACGGCGGAAGACGAGGTCGTCCGAGGATACGCCGAAAGCGTTCACGACATCGCGAACAGTCTCTTGGAACTGAGCGGTAAGGCGCGTGCCGCCAGTCAGATGCTTCAGGACAACGACCAACCGGAAAATCGCAGAGTCGGAACAGTACTGGAGTCTGTCGTCGCCGACCTCCGTGAGTCTCACGACGAAGCGACGATTCAACTGTACTCCGCGGAGGCTCCCGCACCAGCTGATACAGCTGTCTTTCGGCTGGTCTTAAGCGAGCTCGTCGAGATCGCCGTCGAACACGGTGGCGACTCCCCGGACGTCGAAATTGAGACGACGCCGTCTACGGCTAATGATGAGACGCGAATCACGGTGCGTGACGACGGACCCGGCATCCCTGACCGCGTGCACACTCCGTTCCGAGCCGACGGTGAATCGCCGTTCCAGCACAATCACGGGATCGGCCTCTGGCTTGTCAACTGGGGTGTTCGGCAACTCGGTGGCGGTATCG
This sequence comes from Halorubrum sp. Ib24, assembly GCF_002252745.1. Taxonomy (NCBI): domain Archaea; kingdom Methanobacteriati; phylum Methanobacteriota; class Halobacteria; order Halobacteriales; family Haloferacaceae; genus Halorubrum; species Halorubrum sp. Ib24. Next base: position 5,849 of record NZ_NHOX01000018.1, read on the forward strand.
AGTTCGAGCGGCCCACCGATGGCGGAACTGCCGTTCACCTTTCTTTGCCAAACGTGCTGCGCTGACGGCTGTGAATGAAGCAGCACGCCCGGTTCCGAACAGGCTCGTTCTGCTTTGTTGAAATTCTCAGCAGGTGACACGTTCCACTACGATCACAGTTAGTACAACCTACGATGTCACCACCCTTTTTTCACTCTCTCGCAGTTGGGTGAATGCTTCTGCTAGGGTCGCAAGGATGAGTAGCGAAAACGGGAGTCCGACAATACCTGACAGCAGGATTCCTATTGCTTGCCCGGCAATGGCACCGACCACTAACGATGTAATCGCTGTTAACACACCTGAGATGAGCCCAATCCCAGCGACAACTACTAATAATAATCCAAACAGTCGCAGCCAATGGCCGCGCGTTAGCTGCCAGCTATCTCGAAACCCGGCGATGAAGTTCTTGTCCTCTACCGCAACATACACGATCATGAAGATGAACGCGACGTACGCGATGATCCCGGGAATAACAAAGAGCACTGATCCGACGAACATGAGAACCCCGTATATGAGCCCACCAACGAGTGAGTTTAGCAGGACCGGCACAATATTTCGCGTGTAGTACTCTGACGGAATTGTCCGTGTATGACCGCCGACAAACGTTCGAATCGTGACAACCGTGAGCCATTGAAGCCCGAGCAACATGAGGATAGCTGCGCTCACGGAAACGGCAAGCGGGGCGTCGATTGACGGGAGAGCTACGTTCTCTGTCGGCGTACCTGACTGCTCAAGCCCCGTGACGACAGCGCTATAAAACGGGATCTGCCACGCAGCCCCGATAATCAAATATGCGACCATCAACAGCAAGCCGTTACGATTCGCGACACGACTGATTCCGCCAGCAAGCGATGAACCAATGTTGAGTGTCACGCTAGATACATCTCGTGTCGACCTGATACATTGTACTGACGCGTTTCACTCTCTGAAACTCGGCGTTTCACGGAGGTGTGTTGGAACTTTATCACTACATCAAATAGACTCACATGGAAATATCAGAAGCACAAGCAATCCACGGGCCACACGGAGGGAAGCCCCCTGACACGGCACCGCCATTCTCAGCATCAGCTCAATATAAAACCATGAGTTGACGGCTACGTGAACGAGTCAGTTGCCATGACTACTGGTGATCTCGAAGCGTGCCCCTAGTGTCTGATCTGATTAGCTAAGTAGCCACCCAGCGGTTTGCGGGTACGTGCTTCTGAGCCTGAGACGCGAGTAGCCGATTTATCATCGGCGTATGCCATGGGCCCCGTATGAGCAGTCCTGATTGGGCGGGGCAAAGACTGTCGAGACGCAGTCTGCTTGGTTCGTGTATTGCTGCCGGAACTGCCGCTCTCGCAGGATGTACGTCCGGATCTCTCGAGGCTGAAACCACGGTCACCAGAGAGTATGACGGAACCGACGTCTCAGAAATCAACGTCCAAGGCGTAAACGGTGACATTACGATTCGTGATGCGCAGCGTGAGACGATCCAGCTCGACGGCAAAAAACGGGCAGCAAGCGAGGAAGATCTTGACCGCATCACGCTACAAGCCGACCAATCCGACGGCCGCCTGTCGCTCACTGTTGACACGGAAGGTAGCAGCTTCCTTCCCTTCGGTTCGTCCCCACTACAGATGAATCTGACACTGACCGTTCCTGAAGGATTACACCTTACTGCTGAGGCGACGAACGGTGATGTCGATATAGAAACTAGCGAAGCTGAGAGCGTCACCGCCGATACGACAAACGGCGATATCACACTTTTAGCATCTGCGCCTGTTGAAATCCGAACCGACACGACAAACGGTGATATCTCAATTACCCTGCCAGCAACTGCGGAGCCAGCAATATCGTTTGACACAACCAATGGCGACACCATAATCAACAGATTCCAAGCGGATTCAACTGAGTCTGGGGCAGCGGTCGACCGGATGGTTGGAAACGGTACGCACCGTGTTACAGCAACTAGTATGAACGGTGATATTACTATCCGCGGTAGGGAGGTAAACTGATGATCAGATGGTTCCAATCAAAGGACTTCGCAGTTCAGCTCATGATCCTCGCAGCAGTCTTTGACCCGCTAGGATTTGCTAGCGGGTATTTGATAGCGCCCTCGTTTGAGATCCCTCCGCTCTATGGCGGAATCGCCGGCCTAATCGCCGGGAGTTTCGTACTGTCTCTTCATGTGCTGTACACATCCATGACTCGATAAATAACCTCTCTAAAGGGCTGAACTGCCCGTGGGGAACTTGTGAAGCGCTGAGGTCCACGCGTTCAAATCCGTGTTGTTTCCTAAAGGCACTCTATCAAACCATTTCACCGCCAGAGACACTCCGAACGGGTTTAATCTAAAACCACATCGATAGCAATACGCCTTCCAACGATGAATCGACACATGCGTTCGTCATCCGACTCCGTTACGCGACGGCGAGCCCTCGCAATCGGTGCTAGTGCCGCCGTAGCGTCCACCGCCGGCTGCTCGACAGTACTTAATGCGATCGGCAACCGAGTCTTCAAAGAGGTCAACCTCCTCAACCAGCTGAATCAGGAGGTCAGCGGGTCGATCGAAGTCGTAGACCCCGATGGAGAGACGGTCCTCGATACACCGTTCGACGTTCCCTCTACCGAGTCAGACGGTGAGAGTAATATCGTCGCCTACGCCGACGTATGGACCACCACCGGCGAGTATCAAGTTGACTTGGAGCTCGCGGATACCGTGATAGCAGGGACTTCACAGCTGAATCAGCGATTTTCGATTACTAATACTGAAGAGGAAATCGTCGCCATCTCTATCGGCTCGAGCGACCAAAGTGAACCGATCGCGCTTCGAGTCGGAGAGTCGTTCTCGGATCTCGGTCAGACAAACGAGACCAGCTAACCGGGGGAAAACAGTTTCGCGAGTATGCATTCGACAGCGGGTTCCTAGTCCGTGTCAGCAACAAACAACACAAAGCGCCCGGCTGCGTGTACCAACACTGTTATCGGGAGTCCGATAGCGGCTGCTAGCACGGTAACTGAGAGTATTGTTGGAACGTTACCCACTGAAACCGCTAGTCCGAGCATTGTGAGGAGTCCGCCGACGAACGTTCCCGCCGCGACCGTCTCTATCGTTCGGATGCTATCATATGCTAACGTCTGCGTACTGCGGTCTCCGACGAACGGGATCCCCCGACGATCTACCTCTAAGTATGCGTAACTGAGTAGTACGACTGCCAAACCGAGTAGCAAGACAGTACAGAGGAGAACGATGGCGGTTCCGCCAGCGAGTATCGACCCTTCTCCGCCGATCGCTGCTAATGACCCGAAGGCCAAAAGCGGGACAGCAAGTGCTGCGAGCGCCATCACCACTACGGAAATCCCGGCCCAGACGTAGAGCCCGTTCCGTGAAAGCCACGTGTACGCCCGATCCGAGTAAGTGTCAGAGTGTGACGTAGCTCGGTCAACCTTGGAGCTAGGCCCGCCCGTTGAGGCGTCGTCTGTCATACCGGCTGATCGGTCGTCTCCCGTATACTTCCTGTTCCGTGTCTCGGGCGGAGAAACACAGGTGAACTACCCCTGCCTACTCACCGCCTTCGGCGGCTCCTTGAGGCAGGGGCTTCCTGTTTCTACGACGCGCTTTGTAGACACAACCGCGGTGTCCGCAGGGAGCGCAGTCTCCACAGGCGTTCCTTTGGAGTGGCCCACTCCTAGTTTGGTGAGTCCGCGAGAAAGAATGTTCCACGCTGCGTTTGCGTCTCTGTCCGCCTTGAAACCACAGGCAGGACAGGAGTGTTCACGCACCCACAGCGGCTTGTCGGTTTCGACACCACACTGAGCGCACTCTTTGGAGGTTCCTTCGGGTTCAACTTCCACGAAGTGCGTGCCTTCACGCTCACACTTCGTTTCGAGCATATCGGTGAAGATATTCCACGCCGCTGACGCCGTATTGCGGCTGTTTCGCGGTGATTCGAGCATCCCTTTGACATCGAGGTCTTCGACGGCCACCAGTTCGTACTCCCGAGCGTAGTAGTTCGAGAGTTTGTGTAGGAAATCACGCCGTTTGCGCTTGATTTTCTGGTGACACGCAGCGACACGCTGACGTTGGTTCTTCCAGTTGTTCGACTCGTACTCTTTGCGTGAGAGGTTCCGTTGCTCCCGTTCGAGTCTGTCGCGTTCTTCCGAGAGGTCGAGCGATTCGACTGCCGTTCCGTCAGTGTCGTGGGCATACTTCAGGATGCCCACGTCGACCCCCGACCATCCTCGTCAGTGCCAACATCCTCCAACGGTTGGCTTGGCCGGCGGTCTGTGTCCATCTCGATACCGAAGATAGCGAACCACTCGCCGGTTTTCTCCTGTTTGAGCGTGACTTCCTTGATCGTGGCTTCGTCAGGCAGCGATCGGTGGTGTTCGATGGGGATATCCGCGAGTTTCGACAGAGACAACACGGTCTGACCACCCTTCTTGTCGAGTTCGAAGCCAGACTGGTTGTAGGTGAAACTGCGAAACTCCCGAGGCGACTTCCACCGAAGTTCACCGACGGTGTAGCCCTGTTCTTTGAGCTTCCCGAGAGCGGTGATATTCTTGGCAATCCGCATGACTGTGGGCTGAAGTACTTTCGAATACACGTCGGTGAGTGCATCCCACCAGTCTTTGAGGTCGGGAAGTTCGTCACGAATCTTCCGCACACGCTGTTTAACGGTGCCCTCGTGTTCGGGGATCTGGTTGAACCGGTACAGGGCGTGGTTGTAGAGTTGTCGACAGGTATCGCGGTGGTAGTCCAACGTTTCTCGCTGCCGCTCGGTTGGCTTGAGGCGATACCCGTAGTTGTAGTTCATTCCACGCACTTCGAGAGAGGCGTGACAGACGTATCAACCCTGGCCGTCCGGAGTGAAAGTAGTCGCCCCGTGGGCCTGTGCCCCGGCAACAAGCACGTGTCTGAGAGACGATGACGGCGGTGTATCCTCTCCCTACTGCGCTGCTTGTCCGCTTGGGCGGACTGCGCTGCTCGTTGAGGAAGGGGGATTACCGCTTGTATTCAGCTAAAATCAGTGTCTCTGTGAAGCTTCCAACGGTATTGTCGCCGTGGTCACTGTGTCAGTCCTGTATCGCTCGCGTCGTAGCGACGAATGCGACAGTTTTCGTCGAGATCGAACTCGACTGACCCGTCAGCGAGACGGACTACAACCTGTGCGGCGGTCGGCACCGCGTCACCGGTACGCACGTTGCTTACCTCCGTAAGACTGTGCGGTCCGATCTGCGCATCACGCGGACGCAGGCCGTGTGTCGCGTACAGTGCCTCAACGGCGTGATGCCCCAGGACCGTCTGTGCGATCGGGATCGGATACGACAGCCAGCAGGTGTCACATGCCGCGGTGGCATACGGTACGTCTTGGTGGAGATACGTCTCTGGAACGGAGTCACGGGGGAGCGACAACCCCGCTGATCCCCAACAGTGCGGGCAAACCCCGTTACGCAAGAGCCGGATATCACACGCGTGGTTTCGGAGCGTGACATCGATAACTGCGTCGAGTGACCGGTTTTCAGTTGCTCGCGGCGGCGTCGGGTACGCCACAGCGGCGCCGTGGTCCGGACAGCCGATATATAGGTAGTGCTCTCGGTACGCGGCGACGAGATTCCGATCGCAGTGGGGACACCCATACTCCGTCTCCTGCTCTTCGATTTCGTACCGTTTGTCGCCATTTTGTGTCTTATAACTCCCCGCCCGAATTGCGGCGACGATTTCCAAGGCGGCTATTCGGGGACGGTACCGCCCGTCCACCTTCTGAATGAAGCCGTCTTGAAGCTCAGACAGGTGGTAACTGAATCGGCTTGTGTCCTCGACGCCCACTTGCTCTCGTAACTCGGAGAACGTTGGCCACCCGGACGACCACGCTTCGTCGTACCGATCTGCGAGAGTTAGCAGGATTCGGACCCGAGTCTCGTCGGTCAACGCTGCATACGCCGACTCACTTGCCTCACGCTCACCCGTCATTGGTGTATGATAGTGCTGTTGTTTCCGGTCGGGTATTTGATTTGTTACTGAACCAACTTAATGGTCGTCCAGATAACACTTACCACCCAGTCACCCGTTCCGTCATCTATGGTCGATTTGCCCTCCACGCTAGAAGCGACCGTTCCGAATCAACTTAATGATGAGACTGGTGTCGCCAGTGCGGTGGCGTTTCTCGCCTTCACGATACCGATCACTGTCGTGTTGAACTTGGCTGCCTCACTCGCCGCTGTCTCAGCCGTCGGTTCCGATGCCGGAGCGACGCTCATATTTTATCGCTGGAAGCATCGCACCGAACCTTTCATTCCTGCTCTTGGTATCGGGTACGTTTCATTTCGCTCGTCGTTCCAAGTCCGATTCACGTTTCCAACCGAGAAGGCGTTCCTGCTCTTGTCGGCGGACTGGGGCTAGTTCGCGACGCGTTCCTCTCGCTTGTAAGCACTGACGGGTTCTTCCCGAGCGCAAACTCTCCTCCTGGAATTCATGCAGTACACAAATCTCGCAGCAACGACCGGGTGTCGGCCTCGTCCATCGCGGCAGTCCTGTAACTTTGCTTGATCGTCCTGTCGAGGAGTTCTTTTTTCCGGGCGGTCATCCAAGCAGCGCTCCGTGCGTCGTTCTCCGGCTAGAACCGCGGATCCGGTATCGGCCAGCTCGTGTTTGCGCTGTTTCACGTCTACCCGGTCCTCCTTCTGTCGCCGCCGATTGCCGCAGTTGCCCATATGACGCTTTATTACTCCGTGATGGGAGGGATATTCGGGTGGGTGTTCGAACGGACCAGTACCTTCGTCGCCCCTGCGCTCGTTCACGGTGTTTTTAATGCCGTGATCTTTGTCGCGCCCCTACTCACCTAAGATCCAGTGGATTCGCGTTTCGGGGATTGAAACACTGCTCTGGGATTAACATTCGAAAGGGTACACCGTTGAGGTAGCCGCCGGTCGGAGGCGGTATTCAAATAAGTATCCGACTGATGAGCATATCCCATCGCCGTGGCATAGTCTGGTGGGATCACCCATCATTTCTCGCGCTCTCCACTGGCTTCTGGGACGGTTTTTGACCGATCTGCGCCAGCGATGTGGCCGGGCATTTGGCGTCGTGTTCCGTCTCCTCGATACCCGTTCAGCTACCTCTTGCGACACTGCGTTTCGAACCGTGGATTTCCCCACTATTTTGAGGGTCGGTCATCTGGGATAATGTATGTCTGATACGGCCCTCCAGGACATATCGGAAGACGGCTCAACGGATTCCTCAGAGCTGGATCTCGACTGGCTCACGCTTGAAGACGGCGAGTCTATCCAGTGGTCGAGTACCCCGCACAAGTACAGCGTCCTTCCTGCGTTTATCATCGGGATTCCGCTGTCACTCGTCCTTATTGGCATCCCAATCGTTGCTGCGTCCTATCTTCAGTACACCAATACGAACTACGTGGTCACCAATCGCGGCCTCTACAGCAAACGTGGGGTACTCTCACGTGACGTCCAACAGATTGGGTTCGACAAAGTCCAAAACATCTCGTACTCACAGTCGGCGCTCGGCTCGTACTTTGGATACGGCTCCGTTGACGTCAGTACAGCGGGCGGATCTGGGATCGAACTTCAGTTTCGGAGTATCCCTGCCCCGGCAGCAGTTCAGGAACTGATCGCCAGAGAAATTGACAGCCGACAGCAGACCGAGTCCGACTCGACGAAAGAGGATGTTCTTGATTCGATTCTTATGGAACTGCGCGTCATTCGGCAGGCGGTCGCCGACGACCAGAGCGGGTCCCAGGCCGATTCGACTGCCCCGTCTACTGACGAGGCAATCCATACTGACACAAGTAACACAGATGAGTGACAGCTGGTGGTATCAACACGACGGTGAACGCGTTGTCTGGAAGGGTCGCCCGCGTCTCTCAGCGGCTCTTCCAGACATAATCGTCGGAAGCGCCATCTCTGTGTTTGCCCTTGTCGGCGCTGTTAGCGTCGACTTCTGGTTGTTCGCGGGGGTGCCCATCGGCGTTGCGGTTCTCAGTTGGGGGCTACTCAGGGTACGACGGACGCAGTATCTCTTGACGACCCGAGCAGTATGGGCAAAGCGGGGCGTCCTCGGACGAACCGTTCGTCGTGTCCATGTCGATAAAATCCAGAACACTTCGTTTTCTCAGTCCGTCACAGGCTCGTTTTTCGGTTATGGGAAAGTGTCCGTTGAGGTCGCCGGAGGACGCGACCTGGAGTTTCGGCGGGTTGATAACCCGAAGAACGTCCAGACAACGCTCGCGGAGTACATGGGGAGTGAAGAGTACGCAATCCCCGGGTCTCGAGAGCAGTGGGAATCTGTCCTCAGTCTTGTCCGTGAAATCCGCGCAACGGTGGCACCCACCAGAGATGCTAGCGAGCCTGTAAGCCGAGAGTAAAAGAACTCATACTGGGTTTTAAATTGTCCGCCGCCAGTCTGGGGGGCTGTCAGTTACTGTGAGTCGTCAGCGCCACCAGCGTCGGCGAGAGATTACGTGGTGACCGGGAGATCAGTTTGCGGTAGGACAACCCGTATATAGATGATCAAGTAGGAGACTGTCGCGAGAAGATACACACTGACTGTCGGCAGTGGCGGCCAGTCCAAAATAAAAATCGCGAACGCTACCCAGAATCCGGCTAATAGAATCCCACACAGTGAGACGACATGTAACCCTTCCTGTGACTGAACTTGGAGGTCGCTCCCCGTCATCAACCGGACGCTGATCATCGCCACAGTAAGTGTCGCCCAGGTCAAGACCGGGAGCCCGAACACTGTCCATATGGTGACCGGTAACTGTGGAGACTCACTGAGCAATATTGGCCACCCGACTATCCCGAGTGCCGCCCAGCCAATGCTCCGCAAGAGCTCTTCTCGGAAGATTGAACGGACGCGTGGGTGGTCAAGGAATTCGCGGAGGGGATGCGTCGGAGTAGTCTCGTCAGCTGTCAGCGCTTGTTTTCCTTCCGGCGACAGCGGCCACTCCGACTCAGGATGGTTGAGATAGTACAAGGTCAGTGAATCAGCGAACGACTCCGTCGTGACGACCCCGTGTTCCTCGAGTTCCGTTAACCGGTTCCGGACAGTCACCTTTGAGACGTCTGGCTTGATCTGCTGTTGAATTTGCTGGAGCGAGAAGAACGGCCGATCTGCTCGATACATGGTTTCGACGACGTGGCGGCGGGTGAGTTTGGTGTTTACCCGCTTGTCCTGGGGCAGCTTTTCTGCGATCCAAGGTGGGAGGGCCATGTGTTATCGGTCGGTCACGCGCAATATCTTAGCGAGTCAAATTGTATGTTTTGCTCTGGCGGGGCCACAGAGCGGTGCGGTGCTGTTTCAGCAAGCGAGACCGCTTTGGAGACCGTGAGGCTGGCCAGAAGAGTCAGGTAGTCGCTGTCGAGCCTCTGCCCGTCGGGTGAACGTACCAGTACCAGAGGGAAGTCACGGCCGTGACCGCGACGTAACCGAGGGTGATCCACCGAGCGGGGTATCCACTTCTTATGACGAGATACACCGCGGCGACACCCCCGAGCATGATCCCGAGGGCAAGGCTTACGGATATTCCGCCTGTCGTCTGGACGCGAAGATCGGACTCGGTCACGGTCCGGATTCCGATAGCACTTGCCGTCAGCACGGCCCAGGTGACCACGGGAAGTCCGAAGACCGTCAGGGGTGTCGTGTTGAGCCAACTAACTTCCATCGTCACTAGCGGCCAGCCGACGAGTCCGACTCCGAACCAGACGATACTTCGTAGCAGTTCCGTACGTACGATTTCGCGTATTTGTGGCGTCATGTCCACGCACCCACATAGCATAGCAACCGGTAAAGCAGCGCCGAGAATTTTGCGTTCACAGAGGTGGGCTTTCCGGGCACAAAAGAGGGTTTGTACCCGGAAAGCAGAGGTATCGCGTCACGGGCTGCGCGCCAGGCGGTCACCAGCCAGTCGTATTAAGCTAGGCGTGAATTGTGGGAGACAGCGAAGGCTCGCAGCCAACCTTGAGCTGTCTCTAGCGCGACGTTGCTGAAACTATTTGTAGCCGAGAATTTTGTCATTCTATTTTTCAAAAAACACGTTCGATGGCATTCCGAAGTCCCTTGCGGGTACGAATAAAGACAGGGCTCGATCCCCGGGTGAACTCCGAGACAGACGAACACCCAACAAGTGAAATCGAGGGCATGCCTCCGGCGGGCAGTAGTAGCTTCCGGCGTGACTGAGTTGAGAGCATGATTGTGCGTTCATCTTGATTCGAGATGCTGGACTAACTCTTCAGACACCTCTTCCCGCTCGTGGTGGACCCAGTGTGATGTATCGGGAAACATCCGAAGTTGCCCATTCTCGCAGTAATTGAGGCTCTTTTCGGCCATTATAGGGCGGAGAGCGATGTCATCCTTCCCCCAGCAAATCAGCGTTGGGTGGGCAATTGTGTCGCGTGGAGGATTGTCTGACCGACGGAATCCCCGGTACCAGTTGATCCGTGGCTTGATGCCGGTATTTTGCCAAGCTTCCTTATAGCGCTCAATCGTTCCTGTATCAAATGTACCCTCATTTGACGTGATTTTGAGGGAATCAACCATGTTGGCCATGTCATTTCGGCCCAGAAGCCATTCGGGGAGTTTCGGAACCTGATAGAACCACACATACCAGCTCCGAAGGATCTGTTGGGGGCTCGACCGGAGGGTCTCTTGATACACTGTCGGGTGGGGAACATTCAAGATCCCGAGGTGATTGACCATCGATGGGTGCCGGAGGGCGACATTCCAAGCGACAAAGCCACCAAAATCGTGTCCGACTACGTGGGCTGACTCCCTACCTTCGCTGTAGATCAGTTCACAGACATCAGATGCGAGATTCGAGAGCCGGTACGCATCAACCCCATCGGGAGCTTCGCTCAGATTACAGCCCCGCTGATCAGGAATGACGACACGAAAACCTGCTTCGACCAGCGGAATAATCTGGTCACGCCAGCCGTACCAGAAATCGGGGTGCCCGTGAAGAAGGACGACGAGTGGAGCATCGGGATCGCCGGCCGCCACGACATGTAGCTGGACGTCGTTAACGCTGCGATAGGTCGATTCCAGGTCGTGATCGGCTGGTAGCGATACCTCAGTACTCGGGGGGGTTGTTGTGACTGACATCAGTGGAGGGTTGAAACGCCAACCGTGTTTTGAATATATCCCACGATCATCGAATTGTACTCTCGTGTGAGCGAGGATACGGTACGTAACCGAATACGATAATTGCCGCACCCATGAGGTCACTTTTGAATACAGAAAATGATCGGCTGGGTCTGGCACGGACCGACCTATTGTCCTCATAGACGCCCTAACTCACACTGCGTAGCAGTACCTCAGAATAGAACAGTGTTTAAGTTACTGAATGATTTCGTTAAATACACGTTCTTCGACTTTTCGAAGATGTTCACCGACCGTTCCTGGAGTGATTCCAACGACCTCACTGATGTCTTCAAGCGATGCTTGTCGAGGTTCCCTATAATACCCTAAATCAACCGCCGTCTCCAGAATTTCTTCTTGCCGAGACGTAATCATCCTGCTAAACGATGATCCGTCGGCTTCGTAATCACCCGTTTCAAGGACATCAACTGACATATATTCTACATTCTCGACGTACTCGTACAATTTTCTGAATATCTCATCAGTCCCCAGATACGTTATCTTAAGCGAATCATCAGTGGTAAAGCGGATAGGTGTATCAACCACCAAAAATGATTCTCGCTGTAATTCCAGTGCCCGTCGTACCGGTTCTGTCGGTTCGAATTGACTCACAGCCATCCAACGGTCCGCTCCGGCAGTCAGATAACTGATCACATGAAATGACTCCTCCATAATCTGTCTGTACCGTTCTTGACTACCACTTGCCTCGGCAAACAACAGCACAGTGTCATCAGCGAGAAGCTCAACGTAGTGAATGGCTCGCCGATTAATAGAAGGGTCATCTGTTAGCTTCTCTCCGAGCGGATGAAACGCACCACCGTCACTTGGTTTAACTAACACTGTGAGATAGCGCATGTACCGAGATACAGTGTATTTGACTAAATTATCATGGATTCCGTATTTATACACCACCACTGGTGAGGCAGCGTTCCTACCAGACTGGGACGTGAACTGACACCCGCTAGACGATGCAACGGCAACAACGCTTGACCGCTGATCGACTCGCGGATGAGGCGGTCACGGCCCTCCCCGACGACGCCGTCGTCAGCCGTGAAGTACACGAGAAGGCCCCCGCGGTCGTGATCCGTGCCGACCGGGTCCGCAGGGCCCTTTCAGTACTTCGCTCAGAAGTGGGGTTCGACCACTGTTCGTGTGTGACTGCCCAAGAGTACGAAGACCGCTTCGAGACAGTGTATCACCTCACCAGCTACGACAACCGGACGTGCGAGCTGTCCGTCGTCGTCCCGACAACGAAGGATAACCCGGTGTCTGAATCGGCCGCGCCGGTTTATCGGACGGCTGAGTGGCACGAACGGGAGGCCTACGACCTCGTCGGCATTACGTACGAAGGGCACATGAACCTGCGACGGATTCTCCTGCCGGAGACCTGGCAGGGCCACCCGCTGTCGATGAACTACGATCGGAGCCAGCCCCAGATTGTGTCGCTTTCCGAGCACGCCAATCCCATCAAAGAGGACAGTCGTCAGGGTGATACGATGTTTCTCAACATCGGACCACATCACCCCTCGACCCACGGCGTGCTCCATCTGGAGGCAGTCCTAGATGGTGAGCAAGTGATCGATGTGGAGCCGGATATCGGGTACATCCACCGGTGTGAGGAACAGATGTGTCAGCGGGGAACCTATCGTCATCAGATCATGCCATACCCCGACCGATGGGATTGGGGCGGAGCGGGATTACTCAACGAGTGGGCGTACGCCCGCGTCATCGAAGACCTAGCCGATATTGAAGTTCCGGAGTACGCACAGGTCGTCCGGACGATGAGCGCTGAGCTGTCGCGCATCCTCTCGCACTTGTTGTTCACTGCGATGTACGCGCTGGATGTTAGCGGCGAGTTCAATGCCACATTTATGTACGGTTTTCGAGATCGGGACCGCGTTCAGGATCTATTAGAGGACCTGACCGGCCAGCGGATGATGTTCAACTACTTCCGGGTCGGCGGCGTTGCCTGGGACGTTCCGGAGCCACGCGATGAGTTCTTCGAGAACGTACGCGCTTTCACCAACGATCTGCCACGGAAGCTCGAAGAGTACCACGACCTGTTGACGAGCAACGAGGTCTTCCAACTGCGTTGTGTTGACACCGGCAAGCTTCCAGCGAAGGTGGCAAAGCAGTACGGAGTCACTGGACCAGTCGCTCGCGGCTCCGGTATCGACTACGACCTCCGACGAGACGACCCGTACGGCTACTATGATCGTCTCAAGTGGGACATCGTCACCGAGGACGGCTGTGATAACTTTGCCCGCGTGCTTGTCCGGCTACGAGAGATGGAAGAGTCGGCAGCCATCGTCGAACAGTGCGTCGATCTCCTTACAGACTGGCCGGAAGCAGATCGAACCTGTCAGGCCAACGTGCCGCGGACGTTGAAACCGTCCGGTGAGTGCTACAGGGCCGTTGAGGGTGCCAAGGGTGAACTCGGAATTTACATCCGCGCAGACGGCACTGAGACTCCCGCACGGTTCAAAATCCGGGGACCATCGTTCTCGAACCTGTCGGCACTTCCGGCGATGGCAGAGGGAGAGTATGTCGCCGATCTCGTCGCAACCCTCGGAAGTCTCGACACCATCATGGGGGAGGTGGATCGATGACGATGTCCGATTCTAGGGTGTGGGGAGACGACGCCAACCAAGAAGTGACCTGTATCGCCTGCGGTGCGACGCTCGACCGCGAGGACGCCCGAGAGTATTATAAACACGGCGACCGCTGGAGCCGCGAAGGCAAGGAGTTCGAGTACCTCTGTAAGCCCTGTGATCGTGAGTGATGTCACCAGACCCGCGACGGACTCGAAGAGGCGCTCCTAGCGGCTGGAGCCGGACGAGTCGACCGCGAGACGTTCCTCAGACGGTTCTGTCAGTGACCCACGACTGAAGTCGTGGGCTTGTCAGTGGAGTTCGCATTGTACGGATATCGGGTGCCAGTCGTGACATCTCATGATCATGTTTCAATAACACAGCGACGTGTCACTCCCTATGGAGACCGAACGAACAGCAGACGAGGTCTTCAACCTCTTGGCCGACGAGATACGACTCGACATCCTCCGAACGGTCGCGTACGCACAACACGAAGAAAAACGGACGGGCATCGCTTCGCTGTCTTTTTCCAACATCTACGACCGCGTTGACGTCGACAGCACGTCGAAAGCTATCGTACCACCTCGGAGAACTCACAGGGGTGTTCCCTTCGAAAACCATAAGAGGCTATGCGTTCACTCACAGCCGGGAACAGCTGGTCCGTTTCGTCCTCAAAGACAAGAAAGACACCGACAACAACATACTGAACAAGCAACAGACAACAGGCATGAACATATACACAGTAGAAGACCGGATCGACGGATAAATGAACACATATAAAAAACAAGGTGTAAAACTGTACGAAACAACAAACAGAAAAGGTGTAAACGCCGTATCGGGTCAGGCCCGGCCAGGTCCGCGAGCGCACGGAGAGGACCTGATCGACGCCGTAAACCGAGAAGCAAGCCGGTGACTGCTCCAAAGGCCGTCGCGGCGTGTGCCAAGGACTGCGGTGGCTGTATCGAAAATGGAGTACAGGACCCGTCGGACATAACGTTCCGGACGAACGGCCCGTCTTCGTTCATCACCTACGAGCCGAATGTCGGGATGTTTACGGTTCCCTGAGCCTCCCCGTTGCCCGTCGCCGGGCGTAACCATCCGAGTCGATATCGTTTCATGGGAGCACGGCGTCGACGTTCTGGGATCCGGCGTGTGGGAGTTCAACCGTTATCTTCACGACGGCCGGTGGACCTCCGAACGGGTTAGCACTAACTCCCACGAGTATCGCGTCGAGCTACGGCGTGACACCTCCACGCTCCGACTGTTCCTCGACGAGAGTACCACCGTCACACGCACTGAGCGCGTGCGACGCAGAGACCAGAGCAAACGCAATTCGTAATAGAATTACTACAAAAATTCCGTTTAGCGAAACGAGCCGTTTCTGACATCAATCGAGGATTTCGACTCGTATAGGTGTGTTCGCGCTATATCGCTCAAATTCGATTTTGAAACGGTTCAATAATATATCAATACTTCGATAAATATTATGGGTGGGCCGCGCGACGATCCGAGTGTGGAACACGGTGTTCAACGAGATGACGTCAACAGAACACACGGAACGTGACCGACATCGAGAAGCGAAGCGGACTGACCGCGGCACGGTAGCGAACCGGCCGATGTCAGTCTCGGAGATCAAAGCGTCCTACGCCGAGTTCGCGGACGGGATGAGTCGGCTCGAATGGCTCGATCGGATCGTCATCGGACGCCGTCGCCGCCACCGATTCAGCGACGTGGACGGCAGAGTGTTAGATGTCGCCTGCGGCACCGGAACGAACTTTCGGTACCTGCCCGAGACGGTCGAACTCGTGGGGATCGATATCAGCCCGGAGATGCTGTCGAACGCCGAGGAACAGCTCGCCGATCTCGGGAGAGACGGGACGCTCTTGGAGATGGACGCACAGGATCTCGCATTTCCGGACGATAGCTTCGATGCGGTGATCTCGGCGCTATCGACGTGTACGTTTCCGGATCCGGTTGCCGCACTCCGGGAGATGGATCGAGTCTGTAAGCCGGCCGGGACGATCCGTCTCATAGAACACGGGCGGAGCGATGTGAGGCCGATCGCCCGGTTCCAAGAGTGGCGCGCCGATCCCCACTACGCGAAGAGCGGATGTCGCTGGACGCAAGAACCAAGCGAAATCGTCGATGAAGCGGGGCTCTCGATCGAGGAGACCGACACCGGATTGTTCGGTATGATAACTACCTTCGAGATCACGCCCGGAGGGGGTGACGACCGGTGATAGAGCCGTCTTCCGGCGCGTTTGAGTGGCTCGCAGTCGGTGTCCTCCTGACGTTCGCGGGGGCACTGATCAAGTTCCACGGGTGGACGTTTCTCCTCGCAGGGTACGACGAGACTGGAGAGATTCCGGACGACGTGGTACAGGATATTGCGGGGAACTCCGTTCTCCGTGTCGGCCTTGCCGTGTTCGCGATCGGTATTCTCGTCTCCGTGACGAACCCACCGTCGTATCTCGGTGTCTTGGTCGGCGCTGGAATCGTACTGGCCGTGCTGCGGATGATCTACCGATTGAACACGTGGTCGCCACGGACGGCCTGAGCGGATGCTGACGACCGCACCAGCGACCGGAGGCCGGGAGCTTTCCCTGCCGAGCGGTCACCGTTCCCGAACGACTTTCGCGGTTCGGCTACCGTGTGCCGATCATGACTGATCTCCTGATTCACGACGCGATCGTGGTTACGGTGGATCACGAAAACCGGATACTGGAGAATGGCTCCGTTCGAGTGACCGACGGAACCATCTTGTCGGTCGAACCGACTGAGCCCGCAGATCGCCGATCGACCGCGGAACGCGTGATCGATGCGAGCGGCAAGGTCGTGATCCCTGGTCTCATCGACGCCCACCGTCACACCGATTTCACCCTTGTGCAAGGACTGTTCAGTGAACTCCCCGGTGACGAATTGCTCAAGGAAGCCTTCGCGTTGTATCACACGGCCGAATCGACTCTGGGGGACGATTTTTTCGAGGCCGCGTGGCGGCTCGCCTGCCTACGCCAACTCACACACGGCGTCACAACCGTCAACGCGATGGATTTCACGCCGGAACTCGGGGCGGAAGCGATCGGTGAGACTGGATTACGCGGCGTGATCGGACCGGAACTCGCTGACTTCCTCACCCCTGCGTCCGCAGCCGAACAGCTCGTAGACGCCCGACGGTTCATCGAAACCTATCACGATACTTTCGAGGGACGAGTCACGGCGAGTATCGCACCGGGGGGCGAAGCCGGCTGTTCACGGACGCTCTGGGAGGGTGTGGCCGAGCTACGGGCGGACTATCCCGGCTTGCGACTTCATACACATCTGTATGATTCCGCCGCGGCCGACACGATGGCTGCGGGAAGCGGCACCGATGACCCACTCGACTTACTCGACCGGTACGGCCTCCTTGATGAGCGAACATTACTCACCCATCTACTACACGCAAGCCGAGACGACGCACAGCGGATCGCCGATGCCGGCGCACACGTGCTTCACTGCCCAACCGTTTACAGTTACTTCCAAGCTGGAACACAAACTTGGTTCCCACTCCCCGCACTCCAAGAGTTCGGCGCGAACGTTGTCATCGGCCTGGATGATCCGTTCTGGTTCGATTCCTGGGATCTCATTCAGGAATCCAAACACGCCCGGTTATTGGCGAACTTCGAATACGGTGCTCAGCAATGGTTGTCGTACGATCTCCTCAAAATGCTCACCATTAATGCCGCACGCGCACTTGGCCTCGGCGGGAAGATCGGGAGTCTCGAACAGGGAAAACGCGCCGACCTCGTCGTCATCGACGTCAATACGCCGCGCCATCAGCCGTACAGCAACATTCCTTCAGTACTGATGAACACCGTAACTGCGGGAGACGTTGAGACGGTTGTCGTAGAAGGTGACATCCTGATGGAGGACCGGTCGATCAAATCTATGGATGTCGAGACCGTTCAAACAGCCGCAATCCGAGAGCGAAAACGTTTTCAGCGATGTACTGGCTGGGAAACGTCCCTCGCTGGCAGTACACCGCCGGACAGATCGATACTTCGACGCGTGTCTGGACGGCTCCTATTGAGAGCGATAAAACAGTATGGCCGCGGCGTTGTCAACCAATACCTGTGAAGATTAGGTCAGTAGCTGATGGATCGGGAACACAGACAGGTGAATCGCCTCGGGGTCAAGTACCAGGGCATTCTCCTTGTGTTCAGTAAAACCGCGGTATGACATCACTAAATTTATTTGAGTATCTCAGCCAATTTGATCTGGTGTAACGGGGACACCACATCAGAGGCACATTCTTGAGTATACTATCACTAGTGTTGTCGGGACCTGTATGTCCTAACTTGATACATTGAGAGTCACCGATATTCTCCACCATCGGTGCTATAGTCATAAAACGACCAGATATCCTACCTTGGTGACTCTGTATACTTAGACCAATGCTTCTCGTCAAGTCTGTATTATTAGCTCTTGGTTACAGGGGGAATCAACGCACAGATACTACAGAAGACGATGGTGTACGTATTTCAATATCCAATTCCTCGGAGACACAAGTTCCACGAGCAACTCGAAGTTAGCATCCACAGGGACTGGCGGGGAAGAGCCCTCGACAGGCTGTTGTCGGAAATAGACCACCAGATCCGACGACCTAGAGATCATCTAAAAGCCAGTTCCCGAAATCACGTTGCTTGTCGCCCGCTCGGTACGGATCTTTCAGCACTACCTGCGGCAACTCAGTACCGACAGCGTTGAGAGCCATGTACTTACAACAGACACTCTATCCGATCGGACTGGCCAGTACCAACATTGCAATAGGCTGGCTGCTTTATTACTTATCTGAGCCGGTCCTAGGAGGGCTGCTCGTCGTGGTTGGGGTCTTTGTCATCCTCACCTCAATAGGAAGTACTCTCAGTCGGTATAAACCCGTACTCAGTGATCAACACTGACTCCAGCAACGATGGCTTACTACTATTAGATCCGCTACCGGTTAGGTACATGAATGCCCTCCACAGCATCTGTTCAAAAGTCACGAGACAGAACTGTGATTGATCCTGATGGGTCTGTGTTCCACGCCCAGGGTACGCGCAGCGGGTCGCTTTGTCACCACATCCGTAGATGAGCTCAGCAGCGACAACTCACAATACGGGAGATAGTCGCCTCCCGGATCCCGAACTATCGGCCCTCCTTGTGGCGAATCTGGTTCCGGTTGTCGGGATTGTTGTTTTCAACCTGTCGGTTTTAGAACTGCTGACGTTATATTGGCTTGAGTTCGGTGTTGTCTGTTTTTGGGCGGTTGTTCGAGCGACGTTTGCCGGGCGGCCAATGGAACGGAACGGGGATCCAATCCTGTTGGGGGCGATTGCCACAAAACAGACCTCCATTTCAGTCCCGCTGATCGGTGCTAACGTCCGACTACTGACGATTCCGACACTTTTGTTCGTGGTACCGATCCTCATCGGACTGTGGCTGTTCGTCGGGGCATTAGTTGTCGGCCCCGTAGCAAGTGTGAATCCGGATGCCAACATCTCGTCGTGGCTTATTGCTGGTGCGTTTGGAATTTTCATCGCAGCAGGATGGCGAACAGCCACTACGTACTTTCGAGATGGTGATTACCAAGATCACAACGTCGCAACCGCTCTTCAGAGTGTTGTCACGGAAGGCGCAACAGTACTCCTCGCAAGCATCATCGCGCTGCTCACCGCAGCTCTGGTTGTCTCTAACGGCGGGGGTGGAGAGACCTCTCGTGTGGTTGAACGGGTTGCGACGGGACCACTTGTCGCAGTGGTAGTCTCAATTAGGCTCCTCACCGATCTCGCAGAATACTACTACGATGGCCGTCTCGGTGCGGGATTGTGGTCACTTGTCGGCCGTGGAGACGCATACAGTCCCCCGGAGCGTGAGACAATTGAGACAACGCTATCAGGCAATCCCACAGTTTTGCGGCCGTCGCTGTCGGGACGGCTGCTGCCTACGGCCTCACATTTCCGGACACACCCTGGACTATGGTTGCTGACACCACTCGCCTTTCTCGCCGCATCACTTGCTGTATTTGATGGTGCTACCCAAATAGCGGGTGGCATCATGCTTCTCGGGATCGGCGTCCCGCTTGGTCTCATCCATCTCGACTACTGGATCCGGTACGCTGGTGTTGAATACCGGCTAGATTCGGACACCATTGTTGCGACTGATACCCTGTTTCAAACCCCTCTTTGGCGGTACGAATCGCTAGCTGATCATGAGGTCCGAATCGAACGTGACGCCGTCGACAGGTGGTTGGACACCTCGACGGTACTCGTTGACCGCGGTGGCAGGCCGACCAAGCTACCACGACTCGAAGATACGACCCCAATCACGAACTCCCTTGTCGACGCGAGTACCGCAGACAATGACGCTGGTGCGAATTGGAATGCGAATACACACGAGCCAGACACTATGGTGGAAGTTAGCATCGAATTGCTGCGGCTAGACGGTACAGCACCTCGTATCTCGCTTGCGTCGGTGGCTCTGTTCGGAGTCGTCTCACTGATTGCGTTGGTGATAGCTGCTCAGTTTGAAGGCGGCGTAGCAGCGGGCGTCTTCGTATTTTTGTTCACTGCGATTCCGCTCGTCGGGCTTATCATCTATCAGATCAAACAATAACTAACGCTGTTGACCCTCCAGTGTTAGACTGCGGCTCCACGAATTTGTGACACTAACTTCTACTGGTGAGGTGTCGGTGCTACATACTCTATTTGACAGATGAATGCTGGTGGACAGGGTGGAGGGCCGTCCTTCCAGCGGGGGGTGATCGATGGAACGTCGCGGGGGGAGGTGGTGAGCCTCCCATCCGTCGGGGGGAGAGGTGAGCGATGGGAGAGGCTCAGCGACCGGATATTTGTTCAAGACCGCCTCCGGCCGGCGGCTACCTGTATATAATACTGGGAATAGTATCAAGCCCATAGCAGCGTTTCATCGGGAGAAACACGGCGCAGTTGGGCCTGAATCAGATTTTTTGAGTGTCAGGCCACGCTCTCAGTTGAGCCAGTGGCATCGTTATACTGGTAGCCACCGAACCCAAGAAGTGGGTAGAAGATGAACGAAATAAACGTGAGTCCGAGGCCGAACAGGATTCCCTTATTGAATTTGCCAGCGATATCGATACTAATCTTCAGCGTGGCGAAGAAATTGATCACCGGGACGAAGAACAGAGCAAACCAGTACCATGCGTTTCCGCTTACTTTGACCAAGACGTAGAGGTTTTATATCGGAATAATCTCAGCCCACCCCGGCTTACCAGCTTTCTCAAATACTTTCCAAAATCCGGCAAAAATCAAAACAGTGAGTCCTAGTGTAACGAACAATTCAATATTGGTACTACCTGCTCCTTGTATCGAAACGGATGAACTCAACGCTAATCGCATCACTCAACTGATTCTCCTATATCAATAAGAAATCCAAGTCAGCGTTTCAGGCACTGAACCACAACCGTTAGAATAGTTATATCCCGAAGTGCGATTCACGTGTGACAACAGTGTATCCCTGAACCGAGAGCACCTCGTCACGATACCGATTCGCGATCAGCTGTTGTGGGACACGTCGTAGTCCGAACCGCCGATTTGAGCTGTATGTTACGTCGATGGTTGTGTATTCCCTTGAGCTGTTAATCGTCGACGTATATGTTGCCCATGGTTGTCCATCAACCGTGACTTCTGACTCAATTAGGTAGCCACCACCTGCTGTCGAATCCGTTTTCGTGTGGACAGTCACGTCGGCCGATCGGAGTCCAAACAGGTACGAAACGGAATATATTGCTGTGTCACCCTCTATGGAGACCTTATCAGCCACACCCCATTGAAGTGCGAGAACAGGCGGTAGGGGCCCGGAAAATTCGTCAATAACAGTATCAAGGTCGTCACTAGTTCGAAGTCGGAACGTCCCGTTTGACTGAAAAATAGGAAGTCGTACTCCAATAATGAGGATAGCTGCGACGAGAACAGATGGTAGCAATGCTGTTACGAGATATGTGCCGAGGAATACCGACACCGCGAGGACGACGACAAGCGCGTTGAGTGGACGTTCGCGTCTAAGATATTGCTGTGCGACATCAACCGCTTTTTGTGAGCGCTCAGAATCCGTGGAGGGTATCGTGGAAACCATTGATGACAGAAATTTACTTTTGCGTTTTGATACAATTTCTCAACATTAAAAGAAGTTAGCTCTGTTAAAATCCTTAGATTCTGATACAAACTCCACGCGAGATACAGGGGGTGAGTTTATCATACCGAACCCAGATTTCCAGAACACATATCTTCGTAGCTTCCGGCTAAGGAAGTAATGTCCGCGCTTCAGTCTGCCCTCCTCAATTGGAACCCGAGTCGGTTCATAACTGCCGTCATAGCTGGCGCTGCAGTCTTTCTTGCGTCCCAGGTTACTGATGGAGTTCTCTTGGAGTTTGGTGTGGCAGTTATCTTAGCAATGGTACTCCATATTCCATGGTGGTTGTACAACCGTCATACCACCCAGTCTGTAGATGGGTGACAGACTCGCGCCCTGTATTCGGCAGCCTGTTTGTATCAACTGCTGAGGATTTCAACAGAGCCGAGAGGTTGAAATGGTGAACACAGAAGTAAAAACAAGCAAATGGATGTACCAACCAGCACTATTGCTAACTGACGAACTAAGCAACGTCGTGGTGATTAATACACATGATAGATGACATTTTTGAGTTCATTATCGAACTACTGCTGGAGTTGGTCCCAAACGCGGTATGGAAGGTTCTGCTGAGTGTGGTCGGGATCGCAATGACGGCAGTCGGAGCGATAAAAATCACAGAGTCAACACGAATAGGGGCCGCATTAATCGCCGTCGGTACATTCCTATTTATAGGCTCTCTCCTCTCGTTGTACCGATCGAGCTAATTCTTTTTTATCACGACGCCGTCACGAGCACGAACGCGACGACACTGATGAGGAACACGATGAGTGTGAACACGAAGCCGGTCAGTTTCACTCGACGGCCATAGGCGTTGAGTTCTTCTCGGGAGTACATGATTGTAACGAGGCGAGACGGATGTCGGAACGGACTCGGTGGCCGTGGGTCTGGAATACGTTCACGCAGTCGTCTGTATTCGGTAAATGACCAAATGCCATAGAGTGTGAGCCCAAAGACAAATCCTAAAACCGATAGAAGCGCCGCAAGTAACGCGAATCCGACTGGATTAGTCACACTGACCTGTAGTGATGATCCCTCCGAATTCAACAGAAGTGCTACTATGGTTACGAGAGAAACAAAAAACACAGCTGGTGTAAACAGCATGAGACGCTTACTAACTCGAGACAGTGTATCCCGACTGAGCCCGAACACCGTGTTATATCGAGTTGGCTCGCGCTCACTCGTTTGACTAATCTCTGTATTTTGGCCAGGATTACGCGCCCCAATCGCATGAAGTGCTGTCAAGAGCGCCAGAAGACTCCCGAAACCAATGAATCTGAATGGAGCAAATATCGTTTGTCGCTTGAGAAACGCTCCACTAGGGTTGTCGGGGGTAACGTAGGCTGTAGCTGTCTCATTCGGTTCGTACGGCTCAATAATACGCTGAGCGTCGCTCTGGACGGTGTATATCGGCCTCGTTGAGCCTGGGAACACCTGTTTGCTCGTATATTCACGCCCCTGATATTCGTAGGTGTGCTCAACTGAGACGCGGTAGTAGAAGCGACGCCCATCAGATCTGCTGATATCGGTGCCAACAACAGTTGTTTCAACAGCGACAGCATCGTCAACAGCGTTCGATTGCTGGACGTAGTCATAACCTCCATACCCAGCGATACCAAGTCCGAGAATGAGCGCGAGAAGGATCAGCGGCGTAACCGTGACAGCCACCCCACGGAGAGTAAACTGCATTTCACCTGAATATTTTTAGGGGAACCAATAAGCCTGAACGGAGTGTTTCAACAGCAGCAACAGCAGTCAGTTGATCGCTATACCGCTGGACGAAGCCGACAAACTTAGAAATAAACTTACGAAACAACTATCCTCAGAGTCGGCTATACCACTCGACATATCCGTGTTTCCGGGCCAGTAACGGGTGTAATGAAATTATGGATGAATCACTTGAACAACCAGCGTGAGTGAGCGCAATGACACCAGTAACTGCCCAGCAGTTCAACGCTGTTCCATATAAAAATCCGAAAGCGAATCCCCTCCGCCAATGCTGCTCTCATTAGGACTCTCAGTTGCCGTTGATGTCGTTGCTGTAGGCCTGCTGGCGTGGGTAACGTGGCAAACTGCGAAGGATCGGTCCCCCCCAAATGCGGTCCCCTTTGCGCTAATAACCGCCAGTCTGTTGCTGTGGGCGCTCCTCTCGCTGATATCTGAATTTCCGAACGCGTGGGGGGTCGGATCGAATTTGGCTGCTATCGCGCAGGTTGTCCCGGTTGTGTTTCTTCCCGCAATATGGCTAGTCTATGTGCTTGGATATATCGGCCGAGAGACAGGCTTTACTCTTCTCCGAGGGGCGGTGTTTGTTCTCCTTACGCTCCCGCTGATTGGGGCAGCAGCCACGTTCGAGGGTGACCCAATGCGAGAGGAAATTCGTCGCTCACTCGCGTCGCTCGTCGGTACTGAATTATTCTTATTGTTCATAATTTACGTCTACGCAGCGTTTCTCTTCCTCAGGTACGGTTGGAACCACGGGCGTGTTTCAAGGACACAGGTTGGGATCCAGCTGGGAGCAATCTCAGCACCATACGTTATTGGGGGCTGGCTGGACGGGAGTTTGATCATCGATGGAGTCACTGGCGGGTTGTTAGTTTCGGGAGTGTTACTTGCCGTTGCGATTCAACGCTATCCGGTATTGACGGGGTTCCCGAAAGCAGATTATGTCGCCCGGTCACGCGTCGTCGAATCGCTTCAGGGGGCGGTTGTCGTTGTCGACTGGGAAGCAAATATCCTCGATGCCAACGTGACAGCTGAAAGCCTGTTTGGGTGGACGACACGAGACGTGATTGGGACACCACTCAACGCGGCCGTTGACGGGTTCGGCGGGGTAGATCTATCAGGAGGTACCACAGAGGTCGCCTCGCTTCAGACGACAAAGGGCCGACGTCCGTTTCAGTACACGGTCTCCGACGTCGAACGCGACATGGGTGACAGCGACGAGGAGCCTGTGGCGCGGACAATTGTCTTTCGAGACGTGACCGATCAACGAACCCGGGAACAGCGGCTCTCAGTACTCAACCGAGTGCTTCGACACAACGCCCGGAACAAACTCGACGTGATCTTAGCGCATGCGGATCACGTAGAAGACGACACGCACCAGACAGCCATTCAAAATAGTGCCAGCGAGCTTGCCTCGGTCAGCCGGAAGGCACGAGAGGCTGAAGCGGTTATGACCGATAGCGTTAGCGCTCCGTCAACGGTCGACATTGCTGCTGTCGCCCACGAAGTCGCTGCGACGGCACGTGATGATTATCCGGATAGCAGCATCTCAGTCACCGCACCGGAGCGGCTGCAATTGACCTCCTATCGAACTGTTGTGCGCCGGCTCATGACTGAACTCGTTGAGAACGCTATCGTTCACTCAGATGACCCCGCACGAGTCGATATCGAGGTGGAACGAACAGCTGATGATATCCCGCAGCTCCGCATCGCGGACAATGGTCCCGGGATCCCAGACCGAGAGCGTGACTTATTGACCGAATCGAGCGAAACACAACTCGAGCACGGACTTGGAGTCGGACTTTGGTTCGTCAATTGGGCCGTAAGCCAACTGGGCGCTGAACTTGAGTTCCAGTCAACTGGTTCCACAGGCACTACTGTAGTCGTTCGTTTTTATCGGAACAAAGAGTCGATGCCGCAAGACTCAGACGGCAGTGATAATCGGTGAAGGCGTATTGACGCCATACTTCTAGAGGAATGTACTCTATTAAAACATTCGCCAAGTTGTATATTCTGACGCAGTTGGTGTCAGTACAATATCAGCAGAGGTCTTTCTTCGGCTAATTCAATTAACAATGATGCCCTCCACTAACACCAATATCCAGTCACTCCGGCAACCGATAGTACATGGTCTCCTCTGGTTCGTTGTTGTCTTGGTATACGAATATCTGATTACCGATGGCACACTATTTTCAGCACTTTTAGTGGCAATTATAAGTGCGATCTTCTATGGTGGGCTGATATACTTCTGGAATGTATACTGAACGAAAGTTCTACAGTATCAACGAACAAGTGTATGAGATTGAATAAACTGGGACAAAAAGTAAGCAACCCTCAATGACCAGCCGTTTCATCTACCTCTGACACGACCTACCCACACGCGGTGTTCCTCTGTGGCTCCGCCGGTCCCATTGGATAGTCTCAAAGGTGCGTTACTGTACATCCTCATTGGGATTGCTATCATCAGCTACGGGGGATACGATTACGTTCAACAGACAGAGGCAGTTCGAGAGTCAGTCGAGGTTGATGCGACTATCGCTGAACTCGACATCGAGACGGACAGCGGAACGTCATCAAATCCAGGTGCGAATTTCGATTCAGTGGTCGAGTTTGAGTACACCTATAATGGGAATGAATATACTGGAACAAAAATATATCCCGCAGATATTGAACAGAACTACGAAACGCAGTCAGGCGCCGAATCAGCTATTGAAGAGTACGAACAGGGGATACAGACAACCGCATATGTCTCTCCCGACCAGCCGGGAGATGCGTTTTTGAAAGATCAAACGTCAAACGCACCGATCATCGCGATTGTGCTCAGTGGAGTATTCACTCTCTTCGCAGCAGTTTCCGCCGTAAGGAAATTCTAACACGCTGAAACTGCGCTCGGGGTGATAAGTTGGGCGTGAGTCAGGTTAAATACGTTGCGCATCAGAATTATTTGGCCTGAGAATCGAATACTATGCCTCTGTTTCTGAGCTAGAGAGCGTGAATAACACCTATACAATTGCCGGATGCTGACTGAATTATGGACAGAAGCTCGAAGAGTCAGTTGTTGGTTTCTGGAGGAAGTCTTCTGCTAGTATTCCAACTAATTGTGTTTCAGCAGGCTTTCAATATTGTCGCAAATCCTGGAGTTTCAGGCACGCTGAGGAATGTTTTCAGTGGTGGATTGTTACTCATCGCTACGATCTGTATCGGTAGCGGAGCGTATCTTCGGTATTAGCGTATCTCAGTTATACAGGGTCTACACCAAGCGCCTGAGCGTCGATCGATTTTTGTGAAAGAGTAGCATACACACAGTTGCTGATGCCCTCCGCAGATTTACGGGGACAAACCTCTTTCGAGGGCCGGAGGGATGGGGGGGCATCAGCGTTTTCTACGCTGGTAGTATGCCTCTGGTCAAGAACATTTAGCCGTATGTATTTTGGCCGTGACCCATAATTGTCGACACGGTGATGCCCTCCATATTCGATCAACTGGACGATCATCCGGTCTCACTTGTGGCCGGATTTGTGACCGTCGCCGGAGTGTATGTACTCACTCCGGCAGTGTGGTACGTGGCACTGACCGCGGGGATGGTCGCGTCTGGCGTTCTTGAGTTCACGATTAAGGAGGTACCGCCCGATACCGACGAGTATGACCCGGAACAGTACCCGCTATGGGCAGCCGCGGCTTCGGGAGACGTTCCGAGCGACAGTCACGACACCGGCTCTGCGGATGATGCGCTGTCAACACTACAAGAGCGATATACCAGCGGAGAGCTCAGCGATGCGGAATTTGAAGACACAGTCGAACGACTCCTCGAGTCCGACAGAGATGACGCGCCATCGCATCTGGAAGAGGATTCGGTCTTGGAAGAGTCGGAAAAGTAACAACTCTGGTGACGATATAGAGCCAGTCATCTGTCCTTTAAAACGAGACTAACTCTCAACTCTCACTAGCTCTCCGCCACACACGCCAGCCGATCAAAAATAGCCTTCAACGACGCTAACCACTCCGTTTCCAGTTTCGATCTTGGCACACTCATTCGGATCGCTGCCGAGAAGACAGTCTGCGCGGTCACCCACACCGTTATCCAGTCGGACGTCTACTCGGTAGACTGCGCGTTCGAGACGAGTCTGGATGCTGACGGTGTCTTGTGGACCGACAGAGACGGTCCGGGTGAACGCGGTTTCGCCGTTGTCGTCGGTGATTGTGATGTGAACATTGTGGGTACTATCGTCGTAATTCCTGAGGCATAGACTCTCACCACTAACCCGACGTGTATCTGGGTTTCCTGAGTGGTCGGTTGTGCGATGCTCAGCGCGATAAGCCTGTTTTGCGGGCATGTATGGACGGTGGAAGTCCAGTCCGTAATAAGTTGAGTCACCGTTACGGAACGTGAAACACGGATTCTACTACTTCGCCGATCTGTGTCGACCCTGTCACTGACCCAGAAACATTGGACCCGGGTATATGCCACTTCAATACACTAGGGCAAACATTCGACTTGAGATAGAATCGTTCGGTAAGCAGTACTCGGGGGGCCTTTGGGGGGTTCGAGGGCTCTGTTGAAATCCTATTCTTCAGACATATTTTTGCGTGAGACAACCGGTTGATGAGAGCTGCGTATACACGCGGACTGATTAAGTGGAAGGCAGTTCAATCGTACTCTATGTCCCACACAAGCGGGGTAGCCCTGGTGGAAGAATGGCAAACAGGCGCGTTTCTTCTTGTCGGTAGCGTCGTTATCGGAGTCATTCTGGCCGGGATCGGTGGATCCGTCAGCGGACAGATCGCGGCGGTGGGTGGATTTATTCTCGGCCCAATAGTGGGATTTCTGGTATTGTCGTATCTTCTCTACGGGAAATAAACCTATACTGCTGAGCAAACCCGGGATTAGAAATGTCACTTAGAGAGGAGTTCAACAGAGCCAAAGCGCTCGATATTGTGGGGCTCACCCTCGCGTACGATCTCACCTTCGAATCAATACAGGCCGCTGTGCCGGGATTCGAGAGTAGCTTCGCGAACTTCGGAACGGGTGGATCCAACGCGCAAACGTTCCGGTATGAGGGAGGCCCGTGGCCGGCGTGGTTCTTCGCTCAGCGATTGGGTACGGTCGTCGTCGGGCTTGCTGTGACGCTGGTCGCGGCACTGCCGTTTAATTGGTTCCAAGCGACCGACGGGGTTGTGACAAAGGCACGTCAGCGTCTCCCCCTCGACGAGACTCCCCCTGAGACTGCGACACAGACAGCGTCCAATCCACAAACTCCAACAGACACGACTGATTCGGCTGTGTCCACTTCGGACGTTGGTGATGATGTCACGATTCCTCCTGTTACCCGTCGTAATGCCGTCGGATTCCGACGCGTTCTCACAATGAAGCTCCGACGCCTTCTCCGCGGGCAACCGCGCTGGTGGTACCTCGGTGCCGGTCTGTTGGTGCTTGTGCCAACTGGAATCGCCCTCACTGGTGGTGGCACCGAAGGGGCTGTCCGGGGGCTGCTCTCGTTGGTTGCGGTCTGGCCGCTCTTCGTCTGGTCACAAATCGGTTCACAGACCGCTCGCCATGGGATCCGCCCTCAAGTTCTCACATCCGACTACCGGGTTGGTCAACTCGTCGCCGAGTGGATTGCCGGCTGTTTAATCACCGCTGTCGTCGGAGCCGGAACGTTTGTAATCGCCGTGGCCACAGGAGGCCCCACCGCACTCATCGGAGTGACGGGTCTTGTCATCTTCCCGCCGTCGCTCGCACTCGCTACCGGGTTATGGACTGGATCGCCTCGGCTGTTCGAAGCGTTGTATCTCGGAATTTGGTACGTCGGTCTGCTCAATGGCGGGTTCGTCGCTGACTTTGCCAGCGTCACCGCTCGGGGCACGTCGTTGGGAGTCCCAGTTGTCTTCGCCGCCGTCGGTGTTGGTCTTGTTGTTGTCGCCGCACAGACACGGCGGGTGTACACGAATCTAGGCTAGCTTCGTTCAAAAATTCGCCGCTAGTTATCTTGGGCTCCCCTCCTCTGATTACGAATGTTTTATTTTCTCTCACGCAACATCAGCAGCGCCCACAATCCCCAGGTCGTTGGCACAGAGAGCGCAAGCCCATTCAACGGCGAATACACCACAGTTCCAATAGCGAACGTCGCCACCAACCAAACCAGCAGCGCCAGCTCTTTCGATTGTATCTCCCCCAGCATCCCGGATAGATACTGATGCGTTTGATTCAAAATTGTACTGTCGCGTTTCAGCGCCGGAAACGCAGGTCCCTAGTCTACACGGCTAGTGTGATGAGATCACATTCGCGGGTTTCGCCGTGTCTCACTGACTACCGTTTCAATCTGACTCTCACGTGATCACAGAGAAACCGGCCACATATTAGCAGATCCACAGTTCGCCCGACTGATCCAGAAGCGTCGCGTTTCTCGTCCAGAGAACCAGCCATGGACTTATCTACTACGGAACGAACCGGCAGATATGGCCCTCCACCTCAGCCATGCGATCAGTGACGGACTACGACGGACGCTCAGCAAAACCGGTGGGATACTGTTCATCGGATTGCTGATCGTTCTGCTCTGTTGAATCCGCAGAAGGCGACGGGATAGCGTCGCTCTGAAGGCCGTAGCGAAGCGGAAGAGTCGAATGTGTCTACCCTACTCTTCCACTTCGTTAAGCAAGCCGCGTCGCTGGCTCAAAAGCGCTGTGCCGCCAGTCCAACGGCGGTGAGTGATCCGACTGGCCACGGATTTCCCGGCTGGAAGCATGTAACGCTCCACTTTTTGCGGGTTCACATGGATGCGACGTACCGCGAGATCGTGGATTGGGCGAGTGAAATGGATCGCGTTCGTGGTCTGTTACAGCTCGCTCGAACGGCATTTCCCGCACCCTCAACGCTGT
>NZ_NHOX01000035.1:0-35548 GCF_002252745.1 Halorubrum sp. Ib24
ACTCCGCCGGAAGCGGCGAGCCGTGTCGAGGCGGAGGTAGTACTTCGAGGCGAGGCGACCGAGCCCCGTCGGCTCGATCGCGAGCTCGTCGTCGGCCGCGACGAAGCCGTGGTCGACGAGCGAGTCGAGGGTGTCTCGCACGCGGTCGCGGAGGGTGCCGAAGTCGTACGCGTCCGGCTTCGACTCGGCGCGGACGTAGTAGAAGGTCGTCTCTAACCACGCCATCACGTCCTCCAGTCCGCGGATGGTCCCCATCGCGATCTCCGCGTTGAGGTGCGACTCCAACTCCGCGGCGAGGCGGGACTCGATCTCCTTGCCCTCTCGGAGCAGCGCGCGGTACTTGTCCGCGTCCGCGCGGTCGCAGACCACCCAGCCGTAGCCCACGTCGTCGTAGCCGGGGCGGCCGGCGCGGCCGAGCATCTGGAGCACGTCCAGCGGCGAGATGTCCGTCTCGCCCTCCAGCGGGTCGTGGTACTTCGTGTCGCGGATGACGACGCAGCGCGCCGGGAGGTTCACTCCCCACGCGAGCGTCGACGTCGAGAAGAGCAGCTTGATCTTCCCCTGTTTGAACCACTCCTCGACGCGGTCGCGGTCCGCCTTCCCGAGCCCGGCGTGGTGGAAGCCGACGCCGTCGGTGACCGACTGCCGGAGCGTGTCGTTGGTGAGATCTTTCGCCTCGTTGTGGAAGTCGTAGTCGCCCCGGGAGTCGATCGGGATGTCGCGGTCCGTGATCTCGTCGCGCGCCTTCTTGGCCGCCTGCACCGTGTCCTGCCGCGAGGAGACGAACACGAGCGCCTGCCCGTCCTCGCGGACGTGCGGCTCGGCCAGGTCGAGCGCGCGGTAGAGCCGCCGGTACTTATCGGCGAACGCGTTCGAGCCGTGCGAGTACGTCTTCACGCCCGTTTCGAGGTCTACCGGGCGGTACTCGTCGCCGAACTCGTAGGTCGTCTCCGCGGGCGCGTCGAGCCACTTGGCGACGTCCTCGACGTTCGGCATGGTCGCGGAGAGCGCGACGACGCGGGGGTCCTGCAGCCGGCGGAGCCGCGAGACGGTCACCTCCAGCACCGCGCCGCGCTTCTCGCTGTCGAGCAGGTGGACTTCGTCGATGACGACGCAGTCGACGTCGGTGACGAACGAGTAGCGCGCGGAGTCGTGCTTCCGGGTCGCGCTGTCGGCCTTCTCGGGCGTCGTCACGAGCACGTCCGCGCGCTCGGCGCGGCGGGGGTTGAGGTCGCGCTCGCCGGAGACGACGTACACGGAGTAGCCGAGCGCTTCGAACCGCTCCCACTCGCTCTCTTTCTCGTTGGTGAGCGCGCGGAGCGGAGCGATGAAGAGGGCAGTGCCGCCCTCCGAGAGGGTCTTGCAGATCGCGAGCTCGGCGAGCGCGGTCTTTCCGGAGGCCGTCGGCGCGGAGGCGACGACGTTGTTGTCGGTCTCTAGGATGCCCGGGAGCGCCTCGCGTTGCATCCGATTGAACTCGTCGAAGCCGAACGCGTCGGCGAACTCCGGCACCGCGTCCGCGACCTTCACGCCGCACCACGCTCGCGGGGGACTCGACGGCGACCGAGCGGTGTTCGCATCACGTCGAGTCGGGGGGCTCCAGCCCAAAGGCGTTTCTCATGTGGGCGGCGGGGGACTGTCGACGCGAACGGACGCGCCCGCCGTCTCGGGCCGCCCCTCGGATCGATCCCCACCGTCGACCCCGGGCGTTTACGTGAGCGGGGGTCGACCGCCCGGTATGATACCGTCGGACCCGATCGTCGCCGGAGCCGCGGCCGTGATCGCCCTGCTCGTCCTGGTGACCGTCGTCCGTCGCCTGCGAGGGCCGTCCGGGGAGGCCCGCGAGTCGAAGCGCGCCCACGAGGCCGCACAGGAGCGCGAGCCGCCGGTCGAGATCGGCGAGACGTACGAGTTCGGCGTGACGGAGCTCACCGACCACCACACGGGCGCGGAGGTCGCCGTCGGCAAGGTCGAGGGGTTCGTCGTCTTCGCCGAGGACATCCCGAGCGACCTCTCGACGGGCGACGTGATCCGCGCGAAGGTGCTCTCGTTCAACGAGGGGCGCACCTCGGCCGACGCGACGTTCGTGACGAAGGCGTAACGGGACCGGATCCCGGGGGCGAACGCGACCCGCGCGGTCCACCTCCGCCCCGAGCATGAGGTTCATACGTGATGGCGACGAAGGGGTTTCGTAATGGCTCAGGCCGGGAATCAGGACCTCACGGAGCGGTTCATTCAGTTCTACCGCAACTACTACCGCGAGGAGATCGGCACCCTCGCGCAGCGATACCCCAACGAACAGCGCTCCCTGTACGTCGACTACGACGATCTGTTTCAGTTCGACCGCGACCTCGCCGAGGACTTCCGCACGAAGCCGGACCAGATGCGCGAGTACGCCGAGGAGGCGCTGCGGCTCTACGACCTCCCCGCCGACGTCAGCCTCGGCCGCGCGCACGTCCGGATCGAGAACCTCCCCGAGAGCATCGACATCCGCGGCATCCGCGTTCACGACGACCACATCGGGAAACTCGTCTCCGTCAAGGGGATCGTCCGCAAGGCGACCGACGTCCGCCCGAAAGTCACCGAGGCCGCCTTCGAGTGCCAGCGCTGCGGCACGATGACGTACATCCCCCAGAGCGACGGCGGCTTCCAAGAGCCCCACGAGTGTCAGGGCTGCGAGCGACAGGGCCCCTTCCGCGTCAACTTCGACCAGTCGGAGTTCATCGACTCTCAGAAGCTCCGCATCCAGGAGTCGCCCGAAGGGCTTCGCGGCGGCGAGACGCCCCAGTCGCTCGACGTCGACATCGTCGACGACATCACCGGGAAGGTGAGCCCCGGCGACCACGTCACCTGCGTCGGCGTCCTCCACATCGAACAGGTCGAGCAGGGCAACGAGAAGTCCGCCATCTTCGACCTGTACATGGACGGCGTCTCCATCTCCATCGAGGACGAGGAGTTCGAGGACATGGACATCACCGAGGCGGACAAACGCGAGATCATCGAGCTCTCCAACCGCGACGACATCTACGAGGCGATGGTCGGCTCCATCGCGCCCGCCATCTACGGCTACGAGGAGGAGAAGCTCGCGATGATCCTCCAGCTGTTCTCCGGCGTCACCAAACACCTCCCCGACGGGTCGCGGATCCGCGGAGACCTCCACATGCTCCTTATTGGCGACCCTGGAACGGGTAAATCTCAGATGATTTCGTATGTAGAAAACATCGCGCCCCGATCGGTCTACACCTCCGGGAAGGGCAGCAGCGCGGCGGGGCTCACCGCGGCCGCGGTACGCGACGACTTCGGCGACGGCCAGCAGTGGTCGCTCGAGGCCGGCGCGCTCGTGCTCGCCGACAAGGGGATCGCCGCGGTCGACGAGCTGGACAAGATGGACTGCGTGACCGGCGACACGCTGGTCACGCTCGCGGACGGGCGCGTGGAACGTATCGACGAGCTGGCACGGGATGCCGCGGAAGACGGCGAAATCGAGGATCTCTCGAACGGCCGACGAATCCGCGACGTCGATCTCGAGGTCTGGACGATAGACGAGGACGGCCGGCTGGTCGAGCGTCCCGTGTCCGCGGTGCACGAGTACGACGCGCCGTCGGAGCTGACGCGAGTGACGATGGAGACCGGAGAGTCGCTGACCGCGACGGCCGACCACCCGTTCTTCGTCCTCGACGACGGCGAGCGCGTCGAGCGCGAGGCGGCGGCGCTCGACGACGGCGACTGGGTGTACGTCCCCCGCGAGATTCCGGCGAAAGCGACGGACGGTGCGGGAGCGGTGGGGGCTGCAGGCGGTGATGTCGACGCCGAGATCGTCGACGGCGAACTCGTCGATGCCGGCGAGGGAATCGACGCCGCGATGGCGAGCGTCCTCGGATATCTCTCGGGCGACGGGAACGTCTACTACGACCGCGAGGAGGGCGTCTACGGCGTCCGGTTCACCAACACCGACGACGAACTGCTCGCCGACTTCGAGCGGGCGGCACGAGAGGCGTTCGGCGCGGAGCCGACCCGTCCGCCGAGCGAAAAGCGTGAAGGCGGCGTCGAGACGGTCCGCGTCACTGGAAAGGAGTACGCAGACGCCGTCCTCGACGCGGGGATGAACCTCGGTCGGTACGACGAGAAGTGCTTCCCGACCCCTGTTTCGACGGGAAGCCGCGCGGCGAAGGCCGCGTTCGTCCGTGCGCTCGCCGACAGCGAGGGCCACGTCGACGAGTCGGCGGGCAACGTTCGGATAGCGTCGGCGAGCCGGGACCTGCTTCGAGGGGCGCGGAACCTCCTCTTACAGTTCGGCGTGTCGAGCCAGCTCCAACACCGCGAACGAAACGGGGGCAGAGACGTGTACTACCTCACGGTGACGGACGCGGAATCGCTCGCGGCGTTCCGCCGCGCTATCGGATTCACCGCCACCCGAAAGGCGGAGGCGCTCGACCGCGGCGTCGAGGCCGCCGACGGCGACCGTACGATTCTCGACGTGGTTCCGGAGATAGACGGCCTACTCGCGAAATGCCGCGAGTCGCTTCGGCTTCACCAGAGCGAATGCGGGCTCGACGCGGTCACGTATCACGACTTCGAGAGCGGAACCGCGAACGCGTCGCTCCATCGAGCGCGCCGGATACTCGCCGCATTCGAGGACAGACTGGAGGCGGCGGCCGAGGACCGTCGCGTGCTCGACGGAGAGGCGGCGTGGGAAACCCTCGCCGAGATACGCGAGCGGTACCACGTCTCCCGGTCCGAGCTCGCCGAGGGAACGGCGCTGTCACAACAGCGGATCTCCAGCGGATGGGGCGAGAGCGACGACGTTCGTCGAACGGTGGCGAGCCGGCTTCGCGACGTTCTCACTGCGGTCGGCGAGACCGATCTCGATGGTCTGCGAGAGTTCGGACGGGGTGACGTGAAGTGGCGCCGCGTCGAGTCGATCGAAACCGTGCTGCCGGAGTCGACGGAACACCGTAGCGAGGTACTTCGGCAGCGTCTCGCCGACATCGTCGGCGGGCCAGTCGAAACGGCAGAGCGACGGGCTCGCGAGCTACTCGACCGCGGTCAAGTCGGCGAAGTACGATCGGAACGCGCGGCGACGCTCGACGCGTACGGCGTCAGTCAGGCCGACGTGGCCTCGTCGCTCGACGTGGATCAAGCGACCGTGTCGCGGTGGCTGTCCGGGGGCGTCGAGACCGACAGGCTCGGCGATCTCCGCGAAGCGATCGGAGCCGAAGTCGACGCCGTCAAGGACGAACTGCGCTCGCTCCTGGCTCGGATCGAGGACGGGCGGCAGCCGAAGGTGTACGACCTGACCGTCGACGAGACGCACAACTTCGTCGCGAACGGCCTCGTCGTTCACAACTCCTCCGACCGCTCCGCGATGCACGAGGGGCTCGAACAGCAGAAGATCTCCGTCTCGAAGGCGGGGATCAACGCGACGCTGAAGGCGCGGTGTTCGCTGCTCGGCGCCGCGAACCCGAAGTACGGCCGGTTCGATCAGTACGAGCCTATCGGCGAACAGATCGACCTCGAACCCGCGCTCATCTCGCGGTTCGACCTGATCTTCACGGTGACGGACAGCCCGGACCCCGAGCACGACTCCCGGCTGGCGAAACACATCATCAAGACGAACTACGCCGGCGAGCTCAACACGCAGCGCGAGGAGTTGGCGAGCTCCGAGTTCACCTCGGACCAGGTGGCGGAGGTGACTCAGGAGGTCGCGCCGGAGATCGACGCCGAACTGCTCCGCAAGTACATCGCCCACGCGAAGCGCTCCTGTTACCCGACGATGACGGAGGAGGCGAAGGAGCTGATCGAGGAGTTCTACGTCGACCTGCGCTCGAAGGGCGCCGACGAGGACGCGCCGGTCCCCGTCACCGCCCGGAAGCTGGAGGCGATGGTACGGCTCGCGGAGGCGAGCGCGCGGCTCCGGCTCTCGGACACCGTCGAGCGCGAGGACGCCGACCGGGCGACCGACATCGTGGAGTCCTGTCTCAAGGACATCGGCGTCGACCCCGAGACCGGGCAGTTCGACGCCGACGTGGTCGAGACGGGCACCTCCAAGAGCCAGCGCGACCGCATCAAGAACATCAAGGGCCTCATCGCGGACATCGAGGAGGAGTATCAGGAGGGCGCGCCCGTCGAGGAGGTGCTCGACCGCGCCGGCGAGATCGGGATGGACCCCGGAAAGGCCGAACAGGAGATCGAGAAGCTCCGCACGAAGGGAGAGGTGTACGAGCCGAAGCAGGGGCACCTGCGGACGACGTAGATGGACCGGATCTCCGCGATACGGAACGTCGAGGACGCCCTACGCGCGTTCGAGGACGGCGAAGCGGACCTCGCCGACACGGAGCGGCGGGTGGCAGCGGTGCTCCGGACCTACGCCACGGAGTTCGACGGGGAGGACGACGTGTTCCGCGCGGTGGGGGACGATCCGGTCGACGGGCGAGTCGTCGTGGCGCCCTCGGCGCCGGCCGCCCGCGAGCGCGTGCTCGCGCTCTCCGGGGTTGACGTGGACTGGTCAGACGATCTGACAGACCTCGAAAACGACGCAGTCCCCGACTTCGAGGTCGAACGAGTAGGCGATCCGTAGTAGTTCGGAACCGATAAGTTCGACCCTCGATCAGCCGCGTCCGTGCTGCTGATCGTGACGTATTCGGAAGCGGCTCGCACCGGACTCCGGAACCTGTGTCGACGCCACGAGGAGTCGATCGTCCGTCGGTTCGGGCGAGCCGCGTTGCTCGACGCGACGACGTACGCCGCGTTCCTCGCCGTGCGGCTCCGGGAGTCGCACGGCGGCGACGTCCAGATCGAGCGGACGGAGCCGTTCAACGAGTTCGTCGCGCTCGACGAGTCGGTCCGCGAGGCGGCGAGCGCGTACGCGGACCGAGACGCGACGGCGACGCCGTACGCCGCGTTCGCCGCCGGGACGGACCATCCCGACCCGGACCGACTGAAAGGCGAGGAGCTGTGACCGGCGCGCCGGCGTCTGACGAGGCTGAGAAGCGCCCGTCCCCCGCGCCGGAGGCGGTCCTCGACCAGGTGCCGACCGGGACCAGCCTCAGGCGGGAGCTCGCGGCGGCGGCCCGGTCGCGCGGACGCGAGTCGTCGGTGCCCGACGATCTCGGTCGACTCCGGGAGGAGATCGCGGCGATCGGGGTCGAGTCGGTCGACCTCACCGGGGCCCGTCAGCGAGTTGCGGAAGCGAGCGGCGAGGAGGAGCGGCTGAAAGAGCGCGTCGCGGCGCTCCGCGGCGACGTGCGGGCGCGTCGGGCCGTCGAGGCGGAGACCGACGAGGCGCTCGGCGACCTCGAGTCCGCCGCGGCGGAGCTCTCAAACGCGCAGACCGAGCGGATCGCGGCCGAGCAGGCGCTCGAACGGGCCCGCGAGCGGGCCGCCCGCGCCCGCGACGAGCGGGAGCGACGGCTCGAACTCGAGGACCGGCTGCGAAACCGCCGGCGAGAGGCGCGCCATGAGCTCGCGATAGACGTGTATCCGGCGTTTCGCGCCGCTCTGGCGTCGGTTCCCGGCGTCGATCCGCCGCGCGCCGGAGCGGGGCCGTCGGAGTACGAGGGGCCGCGACTCGCCGCGTCGCTCGCGGCGGTCCGGATCGCCGATCTGGACGCCGCCGTCGCGCTCGGCGTCGAGGCCGCGCGCTGGCTCGCCGAGCGCGGGGAGCGGTCGCCGGAGGCGGTGCTCGACGAGACGGTCGTCCGTCCGGACCGCGCGCCCGACCCGTGATCGGGGTCGGCGTCGGACAGAGATTTATCAGCGATACCGCGTCAGCCGGCGTATGGATCTCTCGTGGACCGTCGACCGGGCGGGCGACGCGTCGCTGGTGCGCTGTCGGGTGCGCAACGAGGAGGCCGTCCCGCGACGGGTGCGGGTCGAGAGTCGGTTCGAGGCGCCGGTGCTGCCGCCGCGACGCGGCGGCGTCCCGGCGGACGGGTGGGACGCGACCGGAGTGACGCTGCGGGTCGACCCGGGCGACCGACGCGGGTTCGGCTTCGCGGTTCCGGCGCCACCCGTCGATCCCCCGGTCGAGATCGTCGACGTCGAGGCGGCCGACCCGGACGAGTCCGCCCGGGCGACCGCCGGTCCCGACGGCATCGACGGAGGTGGCGACGCGACGCCGGCCGACGCGCTCCGCGACCTCGCCGACCACCGGCCGCCGCGGGCGGCCGTCGACGGGGATCGCGAGACCGCCGACCGCCCCGAGAAGACCGCTCCCGGCGTCGAGGCGGGCGGTACCGACGGCGAGGGCGAGGACACCGGAGGCGACGCCGGGGGTTCCGGGCGAGCGGCTTCCGCCTCGGTCGACGACTGGTTCGCTGCGGTCGAGGCCCGGATCGACCGGGCGGAGCGGCTGACAGACGCCGACGTGGCGACGGCGACGGAGGTAGTCGCGGACGCGGGGGGTATCGACGCGCTCGCCGGCGTCGACGACCGGATCGACGGCGACGCTGACCGGCTCCGGGCGGTGAGCGAGCGCGCGGCGTCGCTGGCGGAGCGCGCGGCGGAGACCGATGTCCCGGTCGACGCGCTGGAGCGGCTCGCGTGATCCTCGCCGTCGCCGGGGGGAAGGGCGGAGTCGGGAAGACGACGGTCGCGTACAACGTCGCCGCCGCGCTCGACGCGGTCGTCGTCGACGCGGACCTCGGCATGGCCGACCTCCCCGGCGGTCGGGGTCCGGACCTCCACGACGTGCTCGCCGGGCGCGCCGACCCGACGGAGACGGTGCGAACCGGCCCTGTCGACATCGTTCCCTGCGGACGGACGCTCGCCGGCGCCCGCGCCTGCGACCTGTCGGCGCTGGGAGACGCGGTGGCCGCGATCGAGCGGGACCACGGCGTCGTCGTCCTCGACTGCCCGGCCGGCCGGCGGGCCGACGCCGGCGTTCCGCTCGCGGTCGCGGACGCGTGTCTGCTGGTGGTCTCCCCGCGGGCGTTCGCCTTGGCCGACGCGATCCGCACCCGAGCGCTCGCCCGCGAGCTCGGCGCCGGGCTCGTCGGCTGCGCCGTCAACCGAGTGACCGAGGAGCCGCCGACCGAGGCGATCGCCGACGCCCTGGGCGCCCGCGGCAGGTGGTGCCGGCGGACCCGCGGTCGGTCCGCTCCGTCGCCGCGGAGCGGCCGGTCGTCGACGCCGCCCCCGAGAGCGACGCCGCGCGGGCGATCGGGGGGTTGGCCGGGCGGGTCCCCCGCTGACTGAGCGCCGAGCGCGCGGAACATCGGGTCGCTTTATTCGGTCCGGGACGGAGGGGGAGCCATGTTCACGGTCGCGTTCCTCGTCGGCGTCGCCGTCGTCGGCTTCCTCGCGGTCGAGGTCGGACCGCTGTACGCCGCCGACCGCTTCCGCGACCTGCGGGAGCCGACTGACGGTGAGCGGAAGCGACTCGCCTCGCTCCGCGAAACCGCCGGGCTCGACATCGAGCGGGTCGCGATCGAGACCGACGGCGGGGCGACGGGAGACGAAGAGACTGCCGACGGGGCGGCGACGAACGGGGACGGCGCGGGGATCGGACGTGTCGACATCGCCGTTCGCGGACCGCCCGGCAGGCGGGTCCTGTTCCTCACGGAGAGCGTGCTCGACGGCCTCGACGAGGACGTCGCGATCGGCCTCCTCGCGGCCGAGGCGGGGCGCGTGGAGACGTACTACGGCGAGTTCCGCGCGGTCTCGATCGCGGCGGTGCTCGGAGTGCTGGCGGCGATCGTGACGGTCGCGGTGCCGTTTCAGGCCGGGTTCGCGTCGCTCGTCGCCGTGGCGCTCGTCGCGTTCTGGGTCGGCCGACGGGTGCAGTACGCCGCCGACGACCGCGCCGCGGACGCGGTCGGCGCGGGCCGCGTCGCCGACGCCTTCGAGCGCGTCGCCGCGGTTCGGGGGGTCGAGCCAGCGAGGGGCGACTGGTCGACGTGGTTCGAGGTACAGCCGCCGCTCGGCGATCGGATCGCGGCGCTTCGAGAACGGGCGGGATCGGACGACTGACGCGACGGGAACGGTCGGCGGTCGGTACTCGGCCGTCGTTACTCGGCGGGCCGAGCGACGGCCTCGCCGGCGTCGACTCGGACGTCGTACCCGGCGACGGAAAACGAGAGGGAGAATCCCTCGTCCGAACGGTGCTCGACGAGCGCGTCGAGCGCGTCGGGGTCGACGTGGTCGTACAGGACGATGTCGGCCTCGTCGGCGAGCGCGTCGGGGTCGACCCCGACGAGGTCTGCGACGGCCTCGACGACCGCCTGGCTCGCCGGGCGGTCGTCGGCGCCGTGGGCGACCCGGACCGGTCCGGGGAGCGAACCGGCGTCGGAAGCGTTTGACGGAACACTGCTCATACCCGTCCTGTCGGCGAACCAGTATATAAACGCTCGCCGTCGTTAATCAAAGGTGATAATTCGGGCGATCCGACGGATGGATCGGCCGGAGACAAACCGTTAACGCCCTGCGCGAGACATCAGGTAACATGTCACTCGGACGCCCCACGGCGGGTATCGCCCGGAGAGCCGACGGCGACGCGTTCGGGTTCTTTTTTAACTAACTGACGCGCGGCGGACCCGCCCCGCGACCGGGCGGCGAAACCGCGTGGTTCGGCGGACGGGACGGTCGGGCGGGAGACGAACCGACCCGGGTCGTCCCGCGACGGCGACGTGCCGGAACCGTTACCAACCAGCCACACGCGTATGGATACAACTCGAATGCGACTCCCGGAACGACAGCTCGCGGTCCTCGAGGCCGCGAGCGCGACGGACGAACGGACGATAGACGAGATCGCGGCGGAGACGGGGTTGAAGCCCGAGACCGTCGTCGGCGCCGCCTTCGACCTCCGCGACGAGGGGCTGTGCTCCGTCGCCGAGCGCACGGCCGAGACCCTCGATCTCACCGACGAAGGCCGACGCTACGTCGACGACGGGCTTCCGGAGACGCGGCTCTACCGGGCCGGGCTCGCGCTCGACGCCGGCGAGGCGCCGGTATCGATGGGGCGGGTCATCGGCGAGGCCGACCTCGACGGACCCGAGGTCGACATCGCGCTCTCGAACTTCGCCCGGAAGGGATTCGGGTCGATCGACTCCGGCGAGCTTCGGGTCGATCCCGACGCCGACCCCGACGCCGACCCGGAGGGGGCCGCGCTCGCGGCGCTCGCCGCCGGCGACGACCCCGGGGCCGACGACGCCGTCCTCGAGCGGTTGGACTCCCGCGGGCTCGTCGACCGCGGCGAGTCGGTGACGCGCTCGGTGACGCTCACCGACGACGGCGTCGACGCCCTGATGACGGGCGTCGAGGCGGCCGAGGCCGTCTCGGAGCTCACGCCAGAGCTGCTCGCCAGCGGCGAGTGGCGCGACGTGGAGTTCTCCGAGTACAACGTCGAGGCCGACGCCCCGACGACGCGCGGCGGGCGGAAGCACGTGCTCCGCCGGACGGCCGACCGCGTGAAGGACGTCCTCGTCGGCATGGGGTTCCAGGAGATGGAGGGCCCCCACGCCGACAGCGACTTCTGGATCAACGACTGCCTGTTCATGCCCCAGGACCACCCGGCGCGGACCCACTGGGACCGGTTCGCGCTGGACGTCGACCCGATGGACGAGATCCCGGAGGAGCTGATCGACCGCGTCGAGACGGCCCACCGGGAGGGGTGGGGCGAGGACGGCGACGGCTACCACTCGCCGTGGTCCGAGGAGTTCGCC
The DNA here is from genome assembly GCF_002252745.1 of Halorubrum sp. Ib24. Taxonomy (NCBI): domain Archaea; kingdom Methanobacteriati; phylum Methanobacteriota; class Halobacteria; order Halobacteriales; family Haloferacaceae; genus Halorubrum; species Halorubrum sp. Ib24. Next base: position 11,661 of record NZ_NHOX01000035.1, read on the forward strand.
CGCGAGGTCGCCTTACGCGGCCACACCACCTCGCTGTCGATGCGGTACCTCTCGGGGATCGCCGGCGCGGATCTCGACCCCCCGCAGCGCTACTTCTCCGTGGAGAAGGTGTACCGCAACGACACGCTCGACCCGACGCACCTGCTGGAGTTCTTCCAGATCGAGGGGTGGGTGATGGCCGAGGACCTCTCGGTGCGCGACCTGATGGGCACCTTCGAGGAGTTCTACCGGCAGTTCGGCATCACCGACATCCGGTTCAAGCCGCACTACAACCCCTACACCGAGCCCTCCTTCGAGCTGTTCGGCGAGCATCCGGAGACGGGCGAAGAGATCGAGATCGGGAACTCCGGCGTCTTCCGCGAGGAGGTCACCGGGCCGCTCGGCGTCGACTGCGACGTGATGGCGTGGGGGCTCGCCCTCGAACGGCTCGCCATGCTCACCACGGGCGCGGAGGACATCCGCGACCTCCACGGGACCCTTGCCGACATCGAGTTCCTGCGGGACGCGGAGGTGAGCTACTGATGCCCGTCGTCGACATCGACACGGACGAGCTGCGCGGGCTCACCGGTCGCACCGACGCGAGCGACGACGAGTTCAAAGAGGACCTGTTCGGGCTCGGCTTAGAGTTCGAGGGGGAGACCGACGACGGCCTCCTCCAGTTCGAGTTCGCGCCCGACAGGCTGGACCGCCTCTCCGTGGAGGGCGTGGCGCGCTCGCTGCGCTACCACCACGGCGACGACCGCGGCGTCTACGTCCCCGAGACGAACGACCCCGAGTGGACGATCGAGGTCGACGACTCCGTGCCGGACGAGCGCCCCTACGTGACGGGGGCCGTGATCCGCGGCGTCGACCTCGACGAGGGCGCGCTCGAGTCGCTGATCCAGCTCCAAGAGAAGCTCCACGCGACGATGGGTCGCGGCCGCGCGAAGGGCGCGATCGGGATCCACGACCTCGCGATGCTCAAGGGCGCGCCGCTCCAGGAGGGGTCGGAGCCGTCGATCACCTACCGCGGCGTCGAGCCCGACGGCGACACGTTCGTTCCGCTGGACGCGAACGACGAGCTGACCCCCGCCGCGGTGCTCGACGAGCACGACACGGGACGGACGTACGCCGACCTCGTCGCGGACCTGGACCGGTACCCCGCGATCTACGACGAGCTCGGCCTCTTCTCGTTCCCGCCCGTCATCAACGGGAAGCGGACCGAGGTGACGACGGGCTCGCGCGAGCTGTTCGTCGAGCTCACCGGCACCGACCAGTGGACGATCGACCGAATGTGTAACATCGTCTGTTACGCGCTCTCCGCCCGCGGCGCGACCATCGAGGAGGTGAAAGTGAACTACGCCGACGGCGCGGCCGCCCCGAGCGAGTACGGCGCCGAGCTCGTCCGTCCGAACCTCGACCTCGACGAGAAGTCCGTCGGCCACGACCGGATCGAGACGCTGCTCGGCGTCGACTTCGAGCCGGAAGAGGTCGTGGACTGCTTCGAGCGCGCCGGCCTCGACGCCTCGTACACGCTCGACGAGGACGTCACCTACGAGGTGGAGATCCCGCCGTACCGCGTCGACGTCCTCCACCGGCTCGACTTAGTCGACGACGTGGGTCGCGCCTACGGCTTCGACGAGCTGGAGCCGCGCTACCCCGACGTGGGGACCGTCGGCGGGCGCCACGAGCGCTCCCGGCTGGAGGACGCGGTCCGGACGAGCCTCGTCGGGCTCGGCTTCGAGGACCTGCTCAACTTCCACATGACGAGCGGGACGGAGAACTACGACCGGATGAACGTGGAGCCGGGGAGCGCCGCCTTCGGCGGCGGCGAGCCCGCCGAGATCACGGAGCCGTACAGCGAGGAGTACACCCAGCTCCGCACGTGGGCGCTCCCCTCGCTCGTGCTGCTGTTGGAGCGGAACACTCACAACGCGTACCCGCAGGACGTCGCGGAGGTGGGCTTCGTCGCCGAGCGCGACGACTCGGAGAACACGAACGTCGCCGAGCGCCGCCACGTCGCCGGCGCGGTCGCCCGGCGCGACGCCTCCTACGAGGCCGCGAAGGGGCGCCTACAGGCGGTGTGCGACGACTTCGGGGCGGAGCTCGCGACGCCCCGCACCGAGCACCCGTCGTTCATCGACGGGCGGACCGCCGGGGTCGAGATCGACGGCGAGCGGGTCGGCGTGATCGGCGAGGTCCATCCCGCGGTCCTCGTCGAGCACGACCTCGAGGTCCCGGTCGCGGCCTTCGAGTTCGACCTCGACGCGCTGCGCTAGCCGAACCGTTCCCCTGCGGAACCGTCTGCCGGCGAAACCGCTCGATCCGACGGTGTCACGATCGTTCGGGATCGTGAGATCAGGAACAGAAAGTATTTGTGTCGGTTGTCGAAGGAACTTCGCATGAACTGTGAGAGGTGCGGCACCGACGCGCCGGTCCGCCATTGCGACGTCGACGGGTTCGCCTACTACCTCTGCGTGACGTGTTCCGAGGAGTGGGGCGCGGTGACGGAGCGTCCGGACACGTCGACGCCCGCGGACTCCGCTGAACGGTCCGTGGTGCAGTAGGGCGACGAGTCGAGACCGGGGTTACCCCTCGAACCCCTCCTCCCACCGGAACGTCCCGTTCCGCTGGATGACCTCGCCGTCGACCTCCATCCGGGAGCGCTCGCTCACGTCGGTTATCATGTCGACGTGGACCGCGCTGTCGTTGCCCGACTCCCCCTCGGGGAGGCAGGCGCCGTAGGCGCGACCGACCGCCATGTGGACCGTGTCGCCCATCTTCTCGTCGAAGAGGATCGAGTCGGTGAAGCGGTCGATCCCGCGGTTCATCCCGATGCCGAGTTCGCCGAGCCGCCGGGCGCCCGGATCGGTGTCGAGGACGCCCGCGAGCGCGTCCTCGCCGGTCTCGGCCGCGAAGTCGACGACCTCGCCGCCCTCGAAGACGAGGTGCACGTCCCGGACGCGGGTCGCGTCGATCGTCATCGGCACGTCGAAGAACGCCTCGCCCGCGGTGTCGAACGGGGCGGTGAACACCTCGCCGCTCGGCAGATTGTGCGAGTCGTACGCCACGGAGGCGGCCGAGTTGACCGCGGTGCGGCCGGCGATCGACATCGTCACGTCGGTGTCGGGCGCGCCGTCGCGCTCGGTGACGAGTCGGACCTCCTCGCCGGCGTCGAGGACCCCCTTCATCCGGGCCATCTCGGCGGCGAGCGCCTCCCAGTCGCGGAGGACCGCGTCGTAGACGAAGTCGCGGTACTCCTCGTAGGCCATCCCGGCCTGCTGGGCGAGGCTCCGGGTCGGGTGGACCGTCGACACCCAGTCGGTGTCCATCCGGGCCTCGCGGACGCCCGTTCGCGCCTTGGCGTACGCCTGCCGGGTCTCGCTCGCCACGTCCGCGGTCGCGGTGGTGTTGCGACCGCCCCCGATCCGGAGGTAGGCGTCGGCGGCCTCGAAGATCGCGCGGTCGACCGCCGGGTCGTCGTCGAAGTCGGGGACCGCGTCGCCGTCGCCGTCGGCGCCGTCGCCGTCGGCACCCGCCTCGGCGCCCTTCAGGTACGCCCGGGAGAGCTCGTCGGAGCCGTACAGCGTCGTGACGGTCGCCCCGCGCTCGCCGAGCGCCTCGGCGACGGCGACGCCCAGCTCGTGGGCGTCCTCGGCGACGCTGACGACGACGTCGTCCCCGGGCTCGACCCGCGCGCTCCAGTCGACGAGCACCTCGGCGTGCTCGCGTACGCGTTCGTCCATTACTCCGTGTGTGTTCGGGGAAGCGTAAATCGGTGCCGGGACGGTGATTATTTATCATCGATCGACGACACGGCGGCGGACTCCGACGACGCGTCGGTCGCTTATTCATAAATAACTCCTCGGAATCGGTGAAGAACGTCGCCAAAGCCCCAGTCGCGCTCGGCTCCCGCGGCTCGCTGTGCTCCTCAGTCGTTCGCTTCGCTCACTCCTTGCGGTGCTTGCGTCGCCGAGGTTCGCCGAGCGCGACTGCCCCTTTGAGTCCCGCCCCCTCCGCACAGCGCCTCACGCCTCCCCAGCCTCGTCGCTGGCACCCTCCGCTTCGCTCCGGGAGCCAGCGACTCCCTCGCGCGTGCTGCTCGGCCACGAAGCGGCCTCGCAGGCACGCGCCACCGCAGTTCTGTTTATAAAAGAGAGCGTCAGTCAGATTGCCGCCGCCGGACTACTCCAAGTCGAGCAGCGCGGCGATCTCGTCGAGGTAGTCGTCGTAGATCCCGACGGCGGACTCGATCGGGTCCGGCGAGGCCATGTCGATGCCCGCGAGCTCGACGACGGTCAGCGGGTAGTCGGAGCCGCCCGCGGCGAGCATCTCGCGGTAGTCGGCGGCGGCGGACTCGCCCTCGTCGAGGACGCGCTCGACGATCGCGGCGGCCGCGGAGATGCCGGTCGCGTACTGGTAGACGTAGAAATTGTAGTAGAAGTGCGGGATCCGTTCCCACTCGCGCTCGATGCCGCCGGTCAGCTCGGCGGGCGCGTAGTAGTCGCCCTTCAGGTCGGCGTAGATCTCGTCGAAGGCGTCGGGCGTGAGCGCGTCGCCGGCCTCGACGCGATCGTGGATCTCCTGTTCGAAGCTCGCGAACATCGTCTGTCGGAAGAGCGTCGAGCGGAACCGTTCGAGGTACTCGTCGAGCACGTGCGTCCGGAGCTCGTCGTCCTCGACGGTGTCGAGCAGGTGGTGGGTGAGCAGCGTCTCGTTGACCGTGGAGGCGATCTCCGCGACGAAGATCTCGTAGCTCGCGTCGTGCCACGGCTGGGCGTCCCCGGCCAGTTCGGAGTGCATCGAGTGGCCGAGCTCGTGAGCCAACGTGAACATCGAGGCGATGTCGTCCTGGTAGTTCATCATGATGTACGGCTGGGTGTCGTAGGTGCCCGATGAGAACGCGCCGGAGCGCTTCCCGCGGTTCTCGTACACGTCGACCCACCGCGAGTCGAGCCCCTCCGCCATCCGCTCTTGGTACGCCTCGCCCAGCGGCGCGACCGCCTCGATCACCCACTCGCGGGCCTGGTCGTACTCGACGTCCGGACCCTGGTCGCCCGTCAGCGACATGTAGAGGTCGTGGCTCTCCAGCCGATCGACGCCGAGGGCACGTTCCTTCAGCCCCGCGTGCCGGTGGAGCACGTCGAGGTTGTCGTCGACCGTCTCGACGAGGGTGTCGTACACCTCGACCGGGACGTTCGAGCCGTCGAGCGCGGCCGCGCGGGCGCTGTCGTAGCCGCGGATCTCGGCGCTCGTCCCGTGCTCGCGGACCGCCTTTTCGAGGGCGGTGCCGACCGTGTTACGCACGTCGCCCCACTGCTCGTAGAAAGTCTCGTGGACGCGCCGGCGGAACTCGCGGTCCGGGTTCGTCTGGAGCTTCGTGAAGTTCGCCTGCGTGATGTCCACCTCCTCGCCGTCGGGGTCCTCGACGACGCCGTACGTCATGTCGGCGTTCGTCAGCATCGAGTAGATCTCGCTCGGGGCGTCGGTGACCTCCGAGAGGTCGGCGAGCACCTCCTCCACCTCCGCCGAGCGCGTGTGTTCTTTCATGCGCAACACGTCGTCGAGGTAGTGCTCGTACGTCTCCAGCGCGGGTTCGCTTTCGAGGAACTCCGCGACCGCCCCCTCGGTGAGCGACTGCAGCTCGGGCTCGAGATACGAGACCGCGCTCGACGCCTCGGAGCTCAGCGAGGACGCCTTCGCCGACATCGCCTGGTACTCCTGGTTGCGCGTGTCCTCGGCGCTGCGCAGGCGGGCGTACGTCGTCACCTGCTGGAGCTCCCGGAAGACCTCCTCGCGGAGCTCGAGCAGCTCCAGCAGAGTCGCGGCGTCCTCGGTGACGCGGCCCTCGTAGTCCCGCAGCTCGTCGACTCGGTCGGCGACCGTCTCGTAGGCGGCCTCCCACGCCTCGTCGTCCGCGTAGATGCTCTGGAGGTCCCACTTGTACGCCTCGTCGATCTCCGCTCGTTCGGGAACCGAACTCATACCGTCCGGTTCGCGCCCCGGGCACTAAGGGTTGTCAAAAGCGGAAGCACGCGGGCGGCGAGGGGCCGACGAACCGCGATCGCGCCGGCGCTCACACGCCCGTCGCCCACTCGGCGAGGTCGACGACGAGCACGATCGCGTCCTCGCCGTCCCGGTAGTAGTTCGAGACGCGGCGGACCGGCTCGAACCCCTCGTCCCCGTACAGCGACCGGGCGACCGCGTTGCTCTCGCGGACCTCCAGGCGCACGACCGCGACGCCGACGCCACGGAGCCGCGCGAGCGCCGAGCGGAGCAGCCCGCGGCCGAGCCCCTCGCCCCGCGCGTCCGGGTGGACCGCGAGGTCCTTGACGTGGCCGATGTCGCGGCCGTGGTTCGGCGTGGCGTCCGCGACGACGTAGCCGACGACCCCGCCGTCGCGCTCGGCGACGAGGAACGCGGGCTCGTCGAGCAGGCGCTCGAAGGCGTCGTACGGCCACGGGTCCGCGAAGCACGCGCGCTCGATCCGCACCACCGCGAGCAAGTCCGCGCGCTCGATCCGGCGGATCGTGGCGTCGACGGGAGTCACGGTTCAGATTGGTAGTCGGGAGGAATAAACGCGACGGGACGGGATCGGGACCCGCCGACCGCCGTCGAACGGCCTCGTCGGTTCACCCGTCGATCCACGGCTCCGTCGCCGCGACCGCGTCGGGGGCGGGGGCCTCGACGACGAAGCAGGCGCCGTCCGGCCGCGGGACCTGAGCCGGCAGGGAGGGCTCCGCGTCCGGGCGGAGCTCGATCGACCAGCCGTGTGACTCGACGACCTCGCGGACGATGTCGAGACCGTACCCCGTCCCGTCGGCGCTGGTCGTGAATCCGGGTTCGAAGGCGTCCCGGCGGTGTTCGGGATCGATCCCGGGGCCGTCGTCGGCGACGACGATCCCCTCGTCGGTCGCGCTCACGACGACCGTGACGTCGGCGTCGGCGTCGGCCTCACGGGCGTGTTCGACCGCGTTCCGGAAGAGGTTCTCCAGCGCCTGCCGCAGGCGTCCGCGGTCGCCGCGGACCCGGGCGTCGGCGCCGACGACGAGGGTCGCGCCGTCGCTCCCGGCGGTCGCCCACGCCTCGCGGACGGCCCCCGCGAGGTCGAACTCGGTCGGCTCGTCGATCCCCGACCCCTGCCGAGCGAGCGTCAGCAGCTCGGAGACGAGCTGGTCGATCCGGTCGACGGCGCGCTCGCCCCGCTCCAGCGGTTCGGTGTCCTCCTTCAGCCGCGCCATCTCCATCGACGCGCGGATCACGGACAGCGGGTTCCGGAGGTCGTGCGAGACGATGCTCGCGAACCGGTCGAGCCGCTCGTTGCGGTCGGTGAGCCGGCGCTCGCGCGCCTTTCGCTCGCTCACGTCGCGGGAGTTGATGAGGAGCCGACCGACCGCGACGTCGTCGGGCAGAGAGCGCGTCCGCGACTCCAGCCAGACCCAGTCGCCGTCGGCGGTGCCGTACCGGTACTCCATCGTGGGCGCCGCCTCGGGGTCGTCGAGGGCGCGGTAGAACCGCTCCGTCACGCGCTCGCGGTCGTCCGGGTGGACGTACCCGAGCGGCGACCGGCCGACGGTCGACCCCTGCTCGTAGCCGAGCACCTCCTCGATCGACGGGCTCTCGTACCTGACCAACCCGTCGTCGTCGACGACGGTGACGAGGTCGGTCCCGTACTCGAGGAACTGGCGGAACCGCTCCGGGAAGGCGCGGTCGATGTCGACGCGGCGCGCGGTGACGACGCGCCCGCCGAACTCCGGAGCGAGCTCCTCGTCGACGACGGACTCGACCCAGACGAAGCCGCCGCTCGCGTGTCGGAGTCGGTGGGTGACGGTGCGGTCGGCCGCGACTGCGGAGAGCGCGTCGGAGACGGGGTCGCGGTCGTTCGGGTGGACGTGCTCGAGCAGGTTGTCGCCGAGCAGCGCCTCGCGTTCGACGCCGAGGACCGCGGGCACCGACGGGCCCGCGAACAGCACCTCGCCGTCGACGGCGACCGCCGCGACGAAGCGGTCAGATCCGCCGTCGCCCGCGGTCGTCGGGTCCGTCGTCTCGCGGTCGCCGGCGCCGGCCCGCTCGGGGCTCACCCTCTCGTCGACGGTGGAGCGTCGTCGATCCGTCGGCGGCCGTCCCTCGTCGTCGCGAGAAGAATCGCCCCGCGGGGCAGACGGCCTGTCGCTGGGACGCAGAGTCACAGTTGTTCTATCCGCTCTACGAGAGAGCGGGTATAAACGTGCGTGATGTAGGTATCAGCAGAGATAATTTGCGGTTCGATCCGGAGACTGCGGCGCGACGGGCGGAGACGAACGGGCTCTCTCGGGCGACGGTAACGTCCCGAGTCAGAAGCGTTAAACGCGCGCCGCGGGTATCCGCTCGTGAGGGCGCGTAGCTCAGCGGACAGAGCACTTGGTTCCGAACCAAGATGCCGCGGGTTCAAATCCCGTCGCGCCCGTCACGTTTTTTATCGGAGCAAACGTGACGGCGGCCGGGTGTATATAAACTGAACCCCCAGTGGCGGGTTTGAGTTCGTCACGCGACGTGAGGGATCGTCGCCTTCGCGCGGTTCAGGAGTTGCGGTGAGCGCCACTTCCACTTTCACCGTCCGTCCATGGCTCACCCCTTTTAGACGCCTCGTCGTCTCCACCACTATGCACACCCGTTCCCGACGACCGACCGCCGACCTCCCGGAACTCGCACCCGAGGTCACGCTCGTCGACGTCGACGACGAGCTCGGTGTCACGCCCGTCCAGGCGCTTCTCCTCGACCGAGTGCTCGGCGGCGACGACCCGGCGTTCTGGGTCGACGGCGCGAACAGCGCGAACACGACGCGCCTCCGCGAGCTCGAACCGGCCGATCGCGTGCTCGACCGCATCGAGGTGGCACGCGGGTTCACGGCCCATCAGCACACCGCTCTCCTCGACCGGCTGGCCGGTCGGCTGGCCGCCCGAGAGACGCCGTCGGTCGTCGTCGCGACCGGACTCGACGGGATGTATCGCGCCGCCGACGTCGACGGCGAACTCGCGGAGCGGATGTTCGTCCGTGCGATCGCGTCGGTCGCGCGCGTCGCTCGCGTCCACGACGTACCGGTCGTCGTGACGCGGCGTCGCGAGGACGACTTCTCGCGGCCGCTACGCCGCGCCGCGGCGACGTGCCTCCAGTGCCGAGCGACGCCGTTCGGGCCCCGCTTCGAGGACGCGGAGGGCGACGCTGAGACGCTCGTGTACCACACGGACGACGGGTGGCTCCAGACGACGCTCACCTACTGGCGGGAGGTCCTCGAACACCGCGCCCGGATGCACGAGGCGTCGGCGCTCGAACGCACGCCGGTCACATCCGGACTCCGGTAATGGGTCGGACGAATCCGACGTACCGAGACCGGTTAGGCGCGATCGAAGACGAGTGGGGGGCGTTCCGTCGCGCGCTCCGGCGAGCGGATCAGCACCGATTCGACGACCTGTTCGTGTACGCCCGCGATCACGCCGACGCCGCGGGGACTCTCAACCACCCGGATCCGCTGGCACCCGTCTGGATGGCGATCCTACTTGAACAGGAACGGCGGATCGACGAGCTCGAGACGCGGGTCGAAGCGCTCACCGACGGGGAAGCGTGACCCTCACGGTGGATTTCCTCGGTGACGGTCGCGTCGCCGAGTGGACGCTCGCGTCGGACGGTGTCGCTCGCCGCGTCCGCGAGAGCTACCGGCCGACGCTCTTCGTCGGCGACTCGGCGGACGACCTCTACGGGCGACGGGGCGGCTCCGATCCGACGCCGCCCGCTCGCGACGGGCTCTCGCACGCGCTGAGCGAACTCCGGTCGTTTCTCGCCGGACAGGAGGCGGTCGCCGGGCTCGGCGTCGAGGAACACCGCCAGACGTTTCGGACGACAGCCCGCCCGCTCCTCCGCATCGACGCGACCTCGATCGAGGCGGTCCGAACGGTCGCGAAACGGGTCCGCCGGTTCGACCGTCCGGACGCGTACACCTGCTACAACGTCGACCTCACGCGACAGCTGCGATACTGCCTCGAAACGGACACGCCGGCTGGCCCCGACCGATCGGTTCGCGACCTCCGAACGGTACGCCTGGATTTCCCCGGCCACGAATCGGGCGTCGAGTCGCTGCCGCGGCTCTCCGTCGACGGTGACCGAATCGATTCGTCACCGCGAGGGGTCGTGGAAGGCGTTCGGGCGGCGCTGGATGAGCGCGACCCCGATGTGCTAGTCGTGTCGACGGCCGACCTCGTTCCGTTGCTGTTCGAGGCGGCCGACGCGTACGACGTCGACCTCGAACTCGGACGGAGACCGGGGTACACGAAACTCGCCGGCGAGTCGACGTACACGTCCTACGGGAACGTGGGGCACTCGCCGGCGCGGTACGCGGTCCCCGGACGCGTCATCGTCGACGAGTCCAACTCGTTCTTCTATCACGAGTCGGGGCTCGAGGGGTGTCTCGACCTCGTCAAGCGCTCCGGGTTGCCCTTACAAGAGCTCGGGTGGGCCTCCATCGGACGCGTGTTGACGGCGATGCAGATCCGGGAGGCCCGGAACCGTGACGTGCTCGTTCCGTGGCGGGCGTGGCGGCCGGAACTGTTCAAACCGGCGTCGACGCTCGATGACGCCGACCGCGGTGGAACGACGTTCGCCCCCGACGCGGGCGTCCACGAGAACGTTCACGAACTCGACTTCGCGTCGCTGTATCCCAACATCATCCGGACGCGCAACATCTCGCCCGAGACCGTTCGGTGCGGGTGCTGTGACACCGACGATGTGCCGGGACTGGGGTACTCAATCTGCGAGCGCGACGGTTACCTCCCCGACGTGCTCGGGCCGCTGATCGACGCTCGGCGCGCGATCAAGGCGCAGATTCCCGACGCCGACGACGACGAGCGCGAGCGGCTGGAAGCCGCCTCGTCGGCAATCAAGTGGATCCTCGTGTCTTGCTTCGGGTATCAGGGATTCAGCAACGCCAAGTTCGGGCGCATCGAGTGTCACGAAGCGATCAACGCGTACGCTCGCGAGCTCCTCCTCGACGCGAAGGCCGCCCTGGAGGATGCCGGATGGCGCGTCGTCCACGGGATCGTCGACTCCGTCTGGGTGACGCCCGCCGAGGGCCGCGAACAGCGTCCGCTGACGGCGGTCGCCGACGAGATAAGCCGTGACGCCGGCATCGAACTGGAGTACGAGTGCGCGTTCGACTGGGTGGCGTTCTGCCCGATGCGAAGCTCGGAGTCGGGAGCGCTGACCCGGTACTTCGGGAAGCGACGGGGCGAGGAGTATCCCGAGACGGGGCTCGGTGACGCGGTCAAGACCCGCGGCATCGAGGGGCGACAGCGCTCGACGCCGGAGTGGGTCGAGGGCGTGCAAGCCGAGGCGCTCCGCGCGTTCGACGAGACGCGGTCGCCGGAGGCGGTGTGTGACGTGCTTCGGCGCCGGCTTCGTGAGCTCCGTGACGGCGCGGTCGATCCCACCGGGCTCGTCGTCGACAACCGCGTGTCGATGGACGTCGACGACTACTCGGCGGAGACGCTCACCGTGGCCGCCCTGAAACGGGCACGGATCGAGGGGGCCGGGGTGGCACCGGGACAGCCCGTGCGATACGTCGTCGTCGACGCGAACGCGCGCGGCGCTGCGCGCGTCCGCCTGGAGTTCGAGGAGGTCGACCGATACGATACCGAGTGGTACGAGGACGCCGCCGTGCGCGCCGTGGAGAGCGTGCTCGCTCCGGTAGGGTGGCGCGACGGAGCGATCAGGCGGTACCTCGCCGGAACGAGGGACGAGACGCTAGCGGGATACTGAGGTCGCGGTCCGGTTGAGACCCCGCTTGTCAGACGATCTCCGTCCGAGTCAGTCGATTGCGGCGCACGGAGAGTCGGCGGCGGGGCGGAGATCGGGACCGCCGCTCAAGCGATTCCGGCGCCGCCGAGGATCAGCCGGACGCCGATGACCGTCAACAGCCCGAGGACGGTCCCGCGTCGGAGCCGCTCGCTCACGCGCTCGCGGAGGCGCTTTCCGACCGCGACGCCGGCGAGGGCGGGGACCGCGGCGGCGACCGACGCGAGGGCGAGCCCGAGGTCCGGGTAGAGTCCGAGCGCGCCCGCCGCGACGACGCGCAGGCCGTTGATCCCGACGAACACGAGCGCGACGACGCCGACGAACAGCCCGTGCGAGAGGTCGAAGCTCCGCACGAACGCGACGAGCTGCACCCCCACGTTCGTCGCGCCGAACAGGACGCCGGAGACGGCGCCGACGGCGCCCATGACGAGCGGCGTGTCGGCGACCGCCCGGTCGCTGACGACGGGCGGGGGAGGCAACGGGACGGCGCGCTGGGCGCTCGCCACGAACGCGAGCGAGACGAGTCCGAGCAGCGCGCGCACCGGCGCCTCGGGGAGCCGATCGAGCAGGGCCATCCCGAGGATCGTGCCGACCAGCGCGGCGACGAGCAGCGGTGCGAACCGAGTTCCGCACTTGCGGAGCTCCTCGCGGGTGAGGTCGCCGACCAGCGCGACGTTCACGGCGAACATCGGGAGGATCATGAACGCGACGGCGGTCGCGGGGTCGAGCGTCGTGGCCAGTACCATCGTCCCGACGACGGCGAAGCCGAACCCCGCGACCCCGTTGACGGCGCCCGCGACCGCGACGACGAGGGCTATCGCCGCCGCCAGTTCGACGGAGAGCGCGAGGGTCATACGTTCGAGACGTGATCCCTATTTATAAACGACCGTTGCCTGTGCGGCGGCGGGACACGGGCGCGCGAAACCGAGTTTCCGGAGCATCCGCCTTGGGCTCGGCCGCGTAACGGTGTGTGCGATCACACCGCACGATCGGCCGAGGCTCATACCGCTCGGCCGTCGTGTTTCACGCATGCTTCAGACCGGACAGACGGCGCCGACGTTCGAGCTCCCCGGGGCGGGGGGCGGGCGGATCGACACGCACGGGCTGGCCGAGTACGTCGACAGCGGGTGGGCGGTCGTGGTGGTGTTCTACCCGTTCGACTTCCACCCGGTGTGTACCAGCCAGATGTGTACGCTGCGGGACAGCGAGGCGCTGTCCCTCCTGGAGAACACCGTGGTGCTCGGGATCTCCACCGACGGCGTCTACAGCCACCGCGCGTTCGCGGAGGAACACCGGATCGACTTCCCGCTGCTCTCGGACAGCGACGGTCGCGTCGCCGAGGCGTACGGCGTGCGCGCCGACGAGATGGACGACCACCGCGGGGTCGCGCGGTCGGCCCTCTTCGTGGTCGACCCCGACCGCACCGTCCGGTACGCGTGGCGGAGCGAGGAGCCGGCCGACGAGCCGGACCTTACGGCCGTCGAACACGCCGCGCGGTGTCACGGCGACGAGTGCGACCTGCCGGACGGGAAGTCGTACCTGCGAGCGCCGGCGGCGACGCGCCCCGCTCTTCCCCCACGCCGTCGCGCGATACCGCTACTCCGACGGCCGAGAGACGCCGAGCGGCTTCCGGCAGTTCTTACAGAGGAACAGGTCGTGGTTCTCGTAGAGTTGGAACGACCCGTCGTCCGCCGGTTCGAGTTCCGTCACCTCGCCCTCCGTTTCGAGGTCGTCGGTCGAATCGATGCTCGCTTCGCACTCCGGGCATTCAAGTGTATCAGACATACGCAACCATACAATTTATTAACAGATAAACATAGTCGGGCAGTGCGGCGGCGATACACACGCGGCCCCGGGACGGGGTATCGGGGCGTCAGAGACGGCGTATCGGGGGGACAAAAACGGCGGACCGGGATATCGCGGCGCCCCGCTAGTCGAAAACGGGCGAGTCGCGGTGGTGGTCGACGGCCCGGTCGATCCACTCGTCGACCGGTTCGCTCGGCTCGTCGAGGAACTCGAAGGGGTCGCCGGTTCCGTACCCGTCGAGGTCGACCGTCCGATCCAAGGCGCCTTCGAAGACGCCGAGCGACGGGGCTGTCCGGTACCCGTGGGTCGTCGAGGCCGACGACGGCGTTAGGACCCCTATGCGGGCGCCCGTTCGAAGAGCGACCCTCACTCGTCGCCCGCTGCGGGCGCGGCGGGGCCGATCACTCGATGTCGCCGTCCGCCTCCTCGAGCCCGTGCGAGCGGAGGAGGGTCTCCTCGCCGTAGTCGCGTAACATCCCGACGCTCTCGTCGGCTTTGATCGAAGTGATCACGAACTTCGAGCTCGTCCGTTGGATACCGTCTACGGCCTCGAACCCCTCGACGAGGGTTTCGACCATGTCGCGGGACGGGAGCCGCGAGACGACGATGAAGTCGGTGTCGCCCATCATGAAGTAGACCTCGTTCACGCCTTCGATATCGGCCAACTCCCGCCCGACCTTCTCCTGGTACCCCTCTCCGAACTCGGCGAGAACCTCGGTGATGACCGTGAGACCCAGTCCGGCCTTCTCGAAGTCGATCTCGAACAGATCGTTTTTGATCACCCCTCGTTCCTTCATGTTCTTGATCCGATAATGAACGGTCGACTTCGGGATACCCGTCTCCTCTTGGATGCGTTCGGGGCTGGTGGAGTCGTTCTCGGCGATCGAGCGCAGGATGCGAACGTCCCGGGCGTCGAGGCTCATCTGTCCCGCACCTCTGAGCGGGTCCGACCGCGCGCCGACCGAGTGTCAGTCATACTCGTACCGTGTCGGTAGCTGAGTAAATAGACTTGCCTCCGCGGACCCGCTCGGGAGTCGAGGATTCGGTCCGGAGCTCCGGTGGTATCCGGACGGCCTCGCGACGGTACGGACGGCCGGAGGCGTCGGTTCGTCCCCCGCTCGCCGCGGCCCCTCGTTCTTGCTATATATCGATCAGTATCAGTAATAATCGATATAATACGATACCGGTCGCACGGGATCAGAAAACACCATTGTATTAACCTATTATAAACCAGTTTAAGGGATTTGTGCCTGCATTCAGTCGACGTCACGCGATTCGGGACGACAGGCGGACGCGGTATCACGCCGAAAATACCTGCTCACGTCGGCCGCTATCGGGGCGGCCGGCCTCGCGGGGTGCAGCGGCAACAGCGACGACGGCAGCGACGGCGGCGACGGGGGCGACGGGGGGAGCGAGAGCGAGAGCGATGACAGCGGCAACACGATGGAGTCCGGGTCGTCGGGGCCGGCGACGGTGACGGCCGAGGGGTCGTCGACGGTCTACCCCATCTCGAACAAGGGCAGCTCCTACTGGAACTCGAACTCGCCGGCGAGCGACGGCGAGTACTGGGGGTCCAACGACGAGTCGTCGGTCGCCGGGTGGGGCCAGATCGAGACCGACCAGAACATCGCCGACTACTTCGCCAGTCTCTACGGCTTCGAGCCGACCGGCGAGCGGTCGAACCCGCCGTTCGCGACCCGCGTCGCGCTGAGTCACTCGGGGACCGGCTGCGAGGCGGTTCGAGACGGCCTCGTCGACATCGAGAACTCCTCCGGGCCGATCACGGCCGAGCTCGACATCAGCGAGGAGCAGCGCGACGAGAACTACGTCGACCACGTCGTCGGCCGGGACGGCCAGCCGGTGTTCGTCAGTCAGGCGATCTACGACGCCGGCGTCGAACAGCTCACCGGCGAGCAGATCCGCGGCATCTACCAGAGCGACGTCACCAACTGGAGCGAGGTCGGCGGCCCCGACAAAGAGATCTACGTGGTCGGCCGCGCCGAGGGCTCCGGAACCGACACGTCGTTCCGCCTGAACATGCTCGGTGACGCCGACGCACCGATGGACGTCGACACCCGTCTCGGGCAGAACCAGCAGGTCCAACAGGTCCTCCAAGACAACGACAACGCCATCGGCTACATGGCGCTGGCGTTCTCCGGATCGGGGATCCAGGCGATCGCGATCGACTTCGAGGGCACGGTCTACCGCCCGGACCCCGACGCCGAGAACACCATCTTCGACTCGGAGTACCCGCTGAACCGGGACCTGCACATGTACACGCGGATCACGGAGGAGACGCCCGAGGGCACGGACATGCGCGAGGCCGCGTTCCTCAACATGTTCCTGACCGAGTTCGGCCAGAAGACGTTCGTCGAGGACGTCAACTACATCACGCTGCCCACGTCCGACATCGAGGCCGAGCGCGAGAAGCTCCCCGAGCAGGCCTGAGTCCGGCTCCTCGGTCCCGCGGACACCCGTCTCGCGGTCCGACCTCATTATATGTCACTCACTACCTCCCGAACCGATTGGCGCGCTGGCATCGAGCGACGGCTGACCAGAACGCGGGAGTTCGTCGACGACGCGGACCCGGAGGCGCTGGCGGTGGTCATCGCCTCGATGGGGTCGCTCTTGACCGCCTTCGTCGGGTTCCTGTTGGCGTCGCCGTGGACGGCCGTCCCGCTCGGAGCGTTCCTGATCGCCACCGGCTACGGCTGGGTACGCCACCAGGCGCTCGTCGCCCGCGCGGTCACCTTCGCGATGACGACGGTGACGCTCGTCACGCTCGGGCTCATCGTCGTGTTCATCTTCGCCGAATCGATCCCGGCGTTCCGGTACGAGGCGGCGAGCGTCTTCGGCGTCTCCGTTCCGGGACTCGGGATGTTCGCGCAGACCCGCTGGGACGCCGTCTCGGATCCCGTCCGGTACTCGCTGCTGCCGATGATCCACGGAACGGTGATGGTGACCGCCATCGCGACGCTGGTGGCGGGGCCGCTCGGCGTCGCCGCGGCGCTGTTCATCGCCGAGATCGCGCCGCCGCGGGTCCGCGAGCTCGTGAAGCCGGGGATCGAGATACTGGCGGGGATCCCCTCGATCGTGTACGGCTTCATCGGGTTCACCGTCATCAACCCGTGGGCGAGCGACGCGTTCGCCCTCAACGGCGGCTCGACGTACCTGTTCGTCGGGATGGTCGTCGGGCTGATGGCGCTGCCGACGGTCGTCTCCGTGGCCGAGGACGCGCTGACGAGCGTGCCGGACGTGATGAAGAACGGGTCGCTCGCGCTCGGGGCGACCGACTGGCAGTCGATGACCTCGATCACGCTGCCCGCGGCCTTCTCCGGCGTCTCGGCGGCCGTGCTCCTCGGGGTCGGGCGGGCGATCGGCGAGACGATGGCCGCGACGGTGATGCTGGCCGGAATTCCGCGGATCAGCGACCCGCTCGTGAACGTCTTCTACGGCTACGAGACGCTCACGTCTCTCATCGCGCGGGGGTACGGCAGCGCGAACGGGGTTCACGAGAGCGCGCTGTTCGCCGCCGGCGTCGTCCTCTTCGTCACCGTGTTGTGTCTGAGCCTCGGCTCGCAGTACATCGAGGCGCGGATGCGTCGCCGCCTGGGGGGCGCCGAATGAGCCGCGCCACGCAGACCGCGCTCGTCCGGGACGACCGCACGACGTACGAGGCGGCCGCCGGGGCCGCGGTCGGGCTCTCCGGCGTCGCCTTCGTCGTCGGCCTGGCGGCGCTGGTAGGCGCCGTCGAGATCGGCGACCCCGTCGCCGGCGTCGAGCTGTCGGTGGCGTTGGGTGCAGTGCTGCTCGCGTTGGGACTGGCGGTCGTCGGCTTCGGCGTCGCCTCGCGGCTGGGGTTCGTCGACGCGGCCCCCCAGCCCAGCGCGGGGGTCGTCGCCGCGGTCGCGTTCACGGGGATCTGGCTCGCGGCGGGGGTGACGGCGGCCGGAGCGGCCGGGATCGGGACGGTCGGCCGGCTCGGCGTCGGGACGGTCCTCGGCGGGGTCGCGTTCGCGGCGACCGCGCTCCCGCGAGAAGACGTCGGATCGACGGTGCCGGCGGGGGCGGTCGCCGTTCTCTGCGGACTGGCGCTCCTCATCGGCGTCGTCGGTCCCGGCTGGGAGCGGGCGCTCGCCGGATACAACGCGACGCTGTTCGGCGACACCGTCGTTCCCGCCGTCGTGCTGTTCGCCTCGCTGGCGACCGGCTGGAGCGCCGCGAAGGCGTACGGGGGGTTCGGCGCTCGCGGGCGGAACGTCGGCGCGTACGTGCTCATCTACCTCGTCGTCGGCTCGATACTGGCGGTGCTCGTCGGGCTCGTCGCCTTCGTCACGGCGAAGGGACTCCCCGGGCTGTTGAACGGGGTCGGCGTCGGCGGGGAGACCCTCGTCCGGTGGCCGTTCCTGACCAACGGCGCCGAGCTGTTGGCCGACGTCGCGGGCGTGTTCCCCGCCCTCGTGGGGACGGTGTGGCTGGTCATCGGCGCCGTCCTCTTCGCCGTGCCGACCGGCGTCGGCGCCGCCGTGTTCCTCAGCGAGTACGCCGAACAGGGCCGGTTCACCGGCGCCGTCGAGGTGGCGACCAACGGCCTCTGGAGCACGCCGAGCATCGTGTTCGGGCTGTTCGGCGCCGCGTTCCTGATCCCCAGATTCGGCAACCAGAAGTCGCTGATCGCCGGCATGCTGACGCTCGGGTTCATGCTGTTGCCGCTGGTGCTGATCACGAGCCGGGAGGCGATACTCGCGGTGCCCGACGAGTACCGCGACGCCAGCGCGGCGCTCGGCGTCTCCAAGTGGCAGACGATCCGCAGCGTCGTCCTCCCCGCGGCGATCCCGGGCGTCACGACCGGCGTCATCCTCGGTGTCGGACGGATCGCCGGCGAGACCGCCCCGATCCTGCTGACCATGGGCGGCGGCGTCCTCCCGGCGAAGTCGGCCGCTCCGAACGTGTTGAGCGGCTTCCGACTGAGCGCGTCCCCGCCGTTCGTCAGCAACCCCGCGCTGTTGGAGGCGACGAGCGCGCTGCCGTACCAGCTGTACGCGCTCATCACCGCGGGACTGAGCGGGAACATCCGGAACCCGCAGGAGTACGCGTGGGGACTGGCGCTGACGCTGCTGCTCGTCGTGTTGGCCTTCTACGCGGTCGGTATCGCGACGCGCTACTACTTCAGACGGAAACTCCACCAATGAGTCAGACAGAGAACGCAGACGCCGAAGACGCCACGGACGCCACAGCGGTCACGGCGAATCGCACCGACGGCCGGCGGGCCTCCACGACCACCGGCGAGACCGCCGAGGAGACGCGGCCGGAGTGGACGAGCTACGAGGCGAGCGGCGAGACGAAGGTCGCCGTCGAGGACCTCGACGTCCACTACGGCGACGACCACGCGCTGAAGGGCGTCTCGATGGACATTCCCGAAGAGAGCGTGACGGCGCTCATCGGTCCGTCCGGCTGCGGGAAGTCGACGTACCTCCGGTGTCTCAACCGGATGAACGACCGCATCCGCGCCGCCAGCGTCGACGGGACGGTCGAGCTCGACGGCGAGGACGTCTACCAGGACGGCGTCGACCTCGTCGAGCTTCGAAAGCGGGTCGGGATGGTGTTCCAGAGCCCCAACCCCTTCCCCAAATCGATCCGCGAGAACGTCTCCTACGGACCGCGGAAACACGGCGACATCGAGACGGGCCTCCTCGCGCGGTTGACCGGCCGCGCGGAGCCCGAACGCGAGGCACGGCTCGTCGAGCGATCGCTCGAGCGGGCCGCGCTGTGGGAGGAGGTGAACGACCGGTTGGACGACAACGCGCTCGGACTGTCCGGCGGCCAGCAACAGCGGCTCTGTATCGCCCGGTGTCTCGCCGTGGACCCGGAAGTCATCCTCATGGACGAGCCGGCGTCGGCGCTCGACCCGATCGCCACGGCGAAGATCGAGGACCTCATCGAGGACCTCGCGCAGGACTACACGGTCGTCGTCGTCACCCACAGCATGCAGCAGGCGGCCCGCGTCTCCGACCAGACCGCGGTCTTCCTGACCGGCGGCGAACTCGTCGAGTACGACGACACGGAGAAGATCTTCGAGAATCCCGAGAGCCAGCGCGTCGAGGATTACGTTAGCGGGAAGTTCGGGTGATCGCCGTGTCCCGCGAAGCGTACCGCGAGTCGCTGGACGAGTTGCGGGCCGACGTAGAGTCGATGGCGGACGGCGTGCTGTGGCAGCTCCGGCGAGCACTCGACGCGCTCGAAGGCGGCGACCGCGGGCTGGCCCGCGAGGTGATCGAGGGCGACGAACGCGTCAACCGGCAGTACCTCGACCTCGAGGGCGACTGCGTCGAGCTGATCGCGCTCCAGCAGCCCGTCGCCGCGGACCTCCGCTTCGTGGTCGCGTCGTTCAAGATACTCACGGATCTGGAACGGGTCGGTGACCTCGCGACGAACCTCGCCCGGTACGCCCTCGCCGGGAGCGCGGACGTCGTCTCCGACGTCCGGGTCGGGGGGATCGGCGAGACCGTCACCGGTCAGCTCCGGGCGGCCGTCGACGCGTACGTCGACGCCGATTCCGAGGCGTGTCGAGCGATCGCCGACCGCGACGACGCGCTCGACGCGGCGTGTCAGAACGCCAGCGACGCGGTCGTTCGCGAGCTGATCGCCAGTGATCCCGATCGCTGGGAGATCGAGCGGCTGCTCGACGACGTGTCGCGGGTGCTGCTCACGATACGCGACCTGGAACGAATCGGCGATCACGCCGTCAACGTCGCCGCGCGCACGCTGTACATGAACGACGGTGACCTCGAACTAGTCTACTGACCATGGAGACCAGAAAGCTGCAGGAGGTCGGCGGCGGCACGTTCACCGTCTCGATTCCGAAGGGGTGGGCGAAGAGCCACGGCTTCGAGGTGGGGATGGAACTGCGGCTGTACACCCACCGTGACGGCTCGATCCTCGTCCGGTCCTCGGCCGCCGACGCCGACCGCCTCGGCGAGGCGACGATCGACATCGGCGACGACGCCGACACCGACGCCGGCGGCGGTCCCGAGGCCGTTCGACGCGCGGTTCGGACGGCTCACGCGGTCGGCTTCGAGACGATAACGCTGCGTCGGGCGGAGGCGTTCTCCGACGCGGAGCGCAGCGCCGCGCGGTCCGCGGTTCGCGGGTTGGTCGGGACGAACGTGCTCAGCGAGTCGGACTCGGAGATCACGATCAGACACCTCTTGGACACCGCCTCCGTCTCGGTCCGTCAGTCCGTCGTACAGCTCCGATACGCGGTCGTCTCGCTCCTCCGCGACGCGACCGAGGCCTTCGTTGACGCCGCGGACGCGCGGTCGAGGATCCGCGACCGCGCCGACGAGGCGCGCCGCTCCGCGGAGATGGTCACGCGGCACTTCTCTCGGTCACTGGTGTCACACGCCGAGCTCGACGCGCTCGGTGTCTCCCGGCCCGACCTGTTCGCCTACTACGCGGCCGCTCGCCGTCTCGAGGCAGTCGCCGACCAGGCCGTCCGGATAGCGGGGATCGGCGAGAAGCTGTCTGGGCCGCTCGCCGACGAGGCGGCCGCGGACGTGCGCCCCGTGGCCGACGACGTCGCCCTCGCCGTCGACGACGCGGTGACGGCCGTCCTCGACGGCGACGGAGCGGCGTCCCGGCGGGCGAGGGAGCGGTGCGACGACGCCGCGGCGGGCATCGAGTCGATCGACGGGCGGCTGTACGGCGGCGCGGTCCCGGGGCCGGTCTCCGCGGCGGTCGCGCTGTCGGACGCGCTCGCGCGTCTAGAACGGGCGGCCGACTGCGCTCGGTCGGTGACGGAGACCGCCGCCGCCGCCGCGATCCGCGACGAGAACACGCGGAACTGACCGCTCGGACGGCGCGGTCGTCCGGCGTAGGACAGAGCGGCCGGCCCGACGCGGGCGGCGGGCGGGGCGTCGACGCTCGACGCTTCTCCGGCATCCACGCGACTGCCGGGAGACGCGCTTATCCGTCGATCGCGGGGCGATACTCCTCGACGAGGGCCTCGACCTCGGCCCACGGGACCGGCGGCTCCATCGAGTCGAGCGCCTCGTCGAGCGCGGCCAGTCGGTCGCCGAACCGCGCGGTCCACTCGGGCTCGGCGCGCGCGGCGACGCGCTCGCCGGCGGTCTCGTGACGGGCGCGGACCTCGTCGAGTCGCGGCCCGATCCCCGACGGCGGGGCGTCGCCCTCGCGCTCGGCCCACGTTCGGAGCGCCGCCAGCTCGGCCCGGACGTCCGCGATCAGCAGCGACGCGACGCGGTGTCGAACCGTCGCCGCGGCCCATCTGGCCGCCGCGCCGCGCTCGCTCCCGGCGGCCTCCCCGTCGGCGGCGAGCGATTCGACGGCGGCGTCGAGCTCGTCCACCGACGCCGCGAGCGCGTCGACGTCGGCGTCGAGTTCCTCGACGCGCCGGTCGGAGTCGGCGAGCCATCCCTCGAAGGAATCGATCTCGAACTGGAGGTCGTCGGCGGCGCGCTGGACCTCGGTCGCGGCGGTCGTCACCCGCTTGACCCGTCGCGCGATCTCGTAGAGATCGCCGTCTCCCTTCATGTCGAGCACCTCCTGAACGGCGTCACCGAGGTCGTCCGCGCGGCGATCGACGTCGGCGAGACGCGCGTCGAAGTCGTCGAGGCGCCCGGACACGGGAGCCAGGTCCGCGACCGGAGCGGCCGCCTCCCGCGCGCCGTCCAGCTTCCCGGCCGCGAACTCCGTCCGCGTCTCGGCGGTCGTCACCACGAGCGACGCGTTCGCGACCGCGTCGTCGACGGCCGCCCGGCGGACGACCCCGTCCCGGGCGACGATCGCGAGCGTCTCTTCGCGCTCTCGCCGGCGCTCCCCGTCGTGCGACGCCGCCGCTCGTTCGACGGACGAGCGTCGAGATCCGCCGGCTCGCCGTCGGCCTCTCAGTCATCCGCGTCAGCCCCGCGACGGCGTCTCCGAAGCAGCTCGTCGAACAGGGCGTCGACGCGCTCCGGCGATCTCGTCGCGGGATCTCGCGCACCATCCGCGAGTGTGCGCGGGCGGCCGTGCTGGTCGTCGAGGTCCAGTCGCGGTTCCTCGCCGTCCACGTCGCGGGGGTCAGACGTCGACGCCGGACAGCCATCGTGACGACCAGCGTCCACCGCCCGCAGCTGTCCGGCGTTTACCTCCCGCGGCGTCCGTGCCGAGGTCGACGTCCAGTTGCTGCATCGCCTCGACGACGACGTCGTGACGCCGGTCCGGCGGGGCGCGTCCGCCGGTTGACGATCTCGTCCGATCGCCCGCGCGCGGCGGTGCGTTCGCGCATCGGCGAACGCGGCCGCCCATCTGGCTCCGTCCCGCGTTCTGGACGCAGACGAACGCGATCCGGTGGTCCGGTCGAATCCGCTGTGATGGATCACGACACGGTATGGTGCCGGCGGCATCAGTAAAATCGTTAATCGTGAACCTGATACGGAGGGCTATTAGACAGCGATATAGCGGATCCGTGAGCGTCGGAACCCTCCTCAGGGTCGTCACGTTCCGGACCGTCGCGACGGCGTCTCCAAGGCACCGATCGACAGAGGCGTCGTCGAGGCGGTCCGGGGAGGCCCGGGACGCGGCGCGCCTACTCGATCCGCTCGCCGGCCGCCCGCGATTCCCGAGTCGGTGCGCTCGTCCCACTCCTCGAAGCGCGTGGCTCGGTCATCTCTTCATTCCGGCGAGCGCCGCTCGGATTTGAGTCCGACGAAGCGGGACGTGGCGACGGTGATGACGACGTCCCGCCTCGACGACCGCTCCCGTCCGGAGAACGGCGTCGACGAGGTCGACGAGGCGTCGTCGTCAGACTTCGTCGGACGCATCGTCCTCCGCGAGTTCGGGCGTGAACGTGTAGGCGGCCACGGACCGGTGAACCGCACCTCGATACCGGGTCGGCGCGACGTCATCGAGCAGTAGTCCGACGACTCCCGTTCGTCCGTCGGTCGGCGAGGACGGCGAACGAGCGAGGACGTCGACGTTCTAAAAGTTCGGCATCGCCGATGTCTAAACCCCGCTCTCCGAACGGTCGCCGAGGTGACGAGTCTCCGTCGCCTCGCCCCGAGACGATTCGTCGAGGTCGGCCGCCTCCGCGCAAAGGCGCTGTTCGTCGAGCAGTATCCGGTCGAGGCGGTCCTTTCGTACCGCTTAGTGAGCAGGAAACCGCGTGCTCGTTCGGCTCGTTTCGGCGCTCGCGAGGGCGGAGGTCCGGTCGGTCGCCTCGAGCTCGTAGCGGCGGCGTCCTCGTCCAGACGACTCGACGCGTACTCAAAAACAAACAA
>NZ_NHOX01000008.1:0-162366 GCF_002252745.1 Halorubrum sp. Ib24
CGGCCGTGTCACCCTCGGTCGCGTCGCCGTCGGCCGTGTCACCCTCGGTCGCGGTGCCTTCGTCACCCGCGACGCCCGCGTCGGCACCGGCGTCATCGGCGCCGTCGGACCCCCCGGCGAACGCGTCGAGGCCCGCTTGTCCGTCGTCGCCGACGGTCTCCTCGATGTCGTCGGTGGCCTCCTTCAGCTCGGCGAGCTGGCTGGCCATCTTCTTCTCGCGCCGCCGGGAGATCCAGAAGAACGCCTCGTCGCGGGTGTCCTCGGCCATCAGGACGACCACCTTCCCCTCGGCCTGTCTCCCCGTCCGCCCCTTGCGCTGGATCGAGCGGATCGCGGTCGGGACGGGCTCGTAGAAGCAGACCAGGTCGACCTCGGGGACGTCGAGCCCCTCCTCGGCGACCGACGTGGAGACGAGCACCTCGAACGCGCCGGCCTTGAACTCGTCGAGCGTCTCCTGCTGCTGTTTCTGGCTCATCCCGTCGGAGCCCTCCTTGTCGCCCTGGCCGACGAACTTCCGCACGTCGAAGCTCGCGGAGAGGAACTCCACGAGCGCCTCCGCGGTGTCGCGGGACTCCGTGAACAGGATCGCGCGCTCGCCCTCGTTGATGCCGAGCGTCTCCGCGAGCAGGATCCGCGCCTTCGAGAACTTCGGGTGGAGCCCGTCGAACGACTCCGTCTTCCGCATCGCCTCCCGCACCTTGGGGTCCGCGACCATCCGCTGGCTCGCCTTCGAGGCACCCGACGAGCGGGCGGCCTCGCGCTGACGCTCGAAGTAGCGTCGGACGGACTCGACCGACTGCGTCTCGACCAGCTCGGTCGCGCGCCGGAGCTTCATCACCTCGGCGTGGGTACTCATCCCCTTGTACCCGTCCGACTGGTCGTTGTCCATCATCTTCTTTAGCTTCCCGCGCATCGCGTTGAGGTCCTTCTGCGAGAGGTCGGGGTTCGTCGTGTTCGTCACCCCGAGCGACTTCAGCTTCTCCAGCCGGTCGGTGATCACCTCGTTGAGGGCGTCCCGGATCTCGAGGACCTCGTCCGGGAGCGTCACCTGCTCCCACTGGACGTCGGTGTCGTGGGTGTACTCGTCGACGTCGGCGTCGTCCTCGGTCATCACCTCCACGTTCGAGAGCCCGAGGTTCTCGCAGACCGTCTCGATCTCCTCGGTGTCGCCGCCGGGCGAGGCCGACATCCCGGTGACCAGCGGGTCGGCCGCGTCGGCGTGGTACCGCTCCGCGATGTAGACGTACGCGTAGTCTCCGGTCGCGCGGTGGCACTCGTCGAAGGTCAGATGGGTCACGTCGCGCAGCGAGATCCGGTTGCCGACGAGGTCGTTCTCGACGACCTGCGGGGTCGCGATCACGATTCGGGCGTCCGCCCAGAGCGCGGCGCGGTCGTCCGGCTTCACGTCCCCGGTGAAGACGACGATCTCGTCGTCCGGGATCGAGAGCGCCTCGCGGTAGAAGTCGGCGTGCTGCTGGACGAGGGGTTTGGTGGGGGCTAAGAAGAGGGCCTTCCCGCCGGCCTCGTGGAGCCGCTCGGCGGTGACGAGCAGGCTGACCGTGGTCTTGCCGAGGCCGGTCGGGAGGCAGACGAGGGTGTGTTCGTCGGCCGCGGACGCCGCCAGCTGGAGCTGGTAGCGGCGCTCTTGAAGGAAGTCGTCGACGAGCAGGGGTCTGTCGATGCCGGCGGCCTCGGTCGCCATCGGCGACGCTTCGCCGCCGTCGGCCTAAAGCCTTCGCGAAGCGGGGTGAAAGTTATCGCTCGACGGAGCGCTCCTCTCGGTGCTCCTCGGGTACGTCTTCGTCGACCAGCTCGGCCCACTCGGCGAGCCGGTCTCCTGATGGTGTTTGCGCGCTCATCAGAAGACGGATCTCAGTGGGGCGTCTTAACAGTTACCCCGATTCCACACGATCTGTCATCGGTCCGTTCGGTCGCGACTCGCACTCCTTTTACCGTTCACGCGCGTCCGGCCGGCATGAGCAAACTCGACGAGTTCCTCGCCGGCGAGCGGCTCGACGACGTCGTCTTCTACCTCAGCGACGCGTACCTCGACGACGACTCCCGGCTCCGGAACGTCGGCACCGGGACGGACGGCGGCGTGCGGCTGATCCTCGACGGCGAGACCGGCCGGTCGGCGTTCGAGGCCGGCACTGGGATGGGCGCGATGGAGTTCGCGAAGACGGCGATGGGCGCGGAGGGGACGATCGGTCGGTCGCTCGACGGCGGGGAGTGTCCCGTCGCCGAGGAGACCCCCGACGACGACCACGACGTGCGGTTCGTCTTCGCGTTCGCGGAGGCGCAGAACGAGGAGGTCGGCGGCCTCTACGCCGATGGCGACGTGGTCCACGCGTACGCCCACTGCACCTGCGGCGAGAGCTACTCGCACAAGTGGATCGTCGGCGACCGCGGCGAGTAACAGTCGAGAACGGCGCCGCGTCCGCGGCTACTCCTGCTCCGGCGCGTCCTCTTCCGGCACCGACCCCTCGACGAGCGACTGGTCGGCGTACTGCTCGCGCAGGTCCTTCTTGGAGAACTTCCCGGTGGCGGTCTTCGGGACCTCGTCGATGAACTCCACCGCGTCCGGGACCCACCACTTCGGGTACTCCTCGCGGAGCCCGGACTCGATCTCGTCGACCAGGGCCCCGCGGTCGACGTCGTCGACCGGGACGACGAACGCGACCGGGCGCTCCTGCCAGCGCTCGTGCGGGACGCCGATCACGGTCGCCTCGCTCACGCCGTCGTACGCCATGATCGCGTTCTCCAGCTCGACGCTGGAGATCCACTCGCCGCCCGACTTGATTACGTCCTTCGTGCGGTCGACGAGCTTGAGGTAGCCGTCCTCGTCGACGGTGACCACGTCGCCGGTCTTCAGCCAGCCGTCGACGAACTCCTCCTCGCTGGCCTCGGGCCGGGCGAAGTACTCCTTGGTGACCCACGGCCCGCGGATCCGGAGCTCGCCGAACGCCTCGCCGTCCCACGGGATCTCCTCGCCGTCCTCGTCGATCACCTCGAACTCCAGCCCGGGGACGACGAGCCCCTGCTTCGACCGCTTGTCGACCTGCGTCTCGTAGTCGGCGTCGCGCAGGTCGTCCGTGAGGTGAGAGACGGTGCCGATCGGGGACAGCTCGGTCATCCCCCACGCGTGGAGCACCTCGACGCCCCGGTCGTCGTACCACTCGATCAGCGCCCGGGGGGCGGCCGCGCCGCCGACGATCACGGTGTCGAGCGTCGAGAGGTCGACGTCGTTGCCCTCGGCGATGTACTCCCGGAGGCCGAGCCAGACGGTCGGGACCCCCGCGGAGATCGTCACGCCCTCCTCCTCGATCAGCGCCGCGAGGTCGGCCGGCGACGGCGACGGGCCGGGGTAGACGTGCTTCGCGCCCGCCGCGGTCGCGGTGAACGGCATCCCCCACGCGTTGACGTGGAACATGGGGACGACCGGCATCACGACGTCGGAGTCCTCCATCGGGATCCCCTGCGGCGTCTGCGAGGCCATCGTGTGGCTCCACAGCATCGACTGGGTGTACTCGACGCCCTTCGGCTTCCCCGTCGTCCCCGAGGTGTAACAGAGGCCGGCGGGCTGGTCGCCGTCGAGGACGGGCCAGTCGTACTCCGTCGACCGGTCCGCGATGAACTCCTCGTAGGCGGGCGCGTCGAGCGCGTCGATCCCCTCCGACCCCATCGCGACGAAGTCGACGTCGGCGAACTCCGCGGCGTCCTCGGCCGCGCCGGCGAGCTTCTCGGCGAGCGACGGGTCGACGAAGACGATCTCGTCGTCGGCGTCGTCGACGATGTACCGGATGTGTTCGTCGGGGAGCAGGGGGTTGATCGTGTGGAGCTGCGCGCCGGTGTTCGGGACGCCGAAGTACGTCTCGAAGTGGCGCGTGTGGTTCCAGCAGAACGTCGCGACCCTGTCGCCGCGCTCGATCCCGTGCTCGTCGAGCGCGTTCGCGAGCCGTGCGGTTCGGTCGGCGTACTCCGCGTACGTGTGCCGCGTCCGCCCCTCGTGCGTCCGAGAGACGATCTCGGTGTCTGGGTACAGTCGTTCGGCGCGCCACAGGAACGGTCGGAGCGTCTGCGCGTGTCCACCGGGCATACCTTACACACCATGGCGTCGAGAACTATGAACATTACCATGATTGATGGTGATGGATTGGCGGCGTGAGAGGCCCGCGCCGGGGCTCGGCCGCTCGCCTATAAATATCCGATCGCGGATCAGCGGTGAACGCCACCAGAGATCGGGCCGCTCGCTCACAAGCAGTCGCTGATGGAACGACGGTGAACACCGCCAAAGCCCCAGCCGCTCGGTTATAAGTGGTTGCTGGTGGCGGAGTGACGGTGAACACCGCCAAAGCCCCAGCCTGCGGCGGAGCCGCCGGCGACTGTCCCTTCGAGTCCCGCCCTGCCCCGCTGCGCACGGCACCTCGCACCTCCCCAGCCTTGCCGCGGCCGCCGGCGGCGGCCGCGGACTCCCTCGCACGCGCTCCTCGTGGCCTACCGGCCACTCGGAGGCGCGCGCCAACCGCACGGTGGTATTTAAAAGCGTCCGCTACCCCTGAAACAGGCTCGCGTGCACCGGCGCGTGGTCGGACTCGGGGCGCGCGGACTCGTCTCCCTCGCCGCCGTCGTCGGAGACGGCTCGGCCCTCGACCCCCTCCGCGAGGAAGTCGCTGAGCGGCGGGCCGACGTGCTCGGGCTCGACGAGGAACGCGTCGTGGCCGTGGTCGGAGTCGATCACGTGGTGGGCGACGGGGACGTCGCGGTCGCGGAAGGCGGTCGCGAGCGACGCGGACTGCTCGACGGTGAAGTGCCAGTCGGCGGTGAAGCTCATCAGCAGCGCCTCGCCCTCGAACGCCGCGAGCGCGTCGGCGTCGGTCCCGTGGCCGGCGGCGAGGTCGTACTCGTCCATGGCGCGCGTGAGGTAGAGGTAGCTGTTGGCGTCGAAGCGGTCGCTGAACCCCTCGGCCTGGTAGTCGAGGTACGACTCCACCTCCCGGTAGGGGAAGAAGGCCGCCGTCGGCTCCGGCGGCAGCCCGAGGTCGCCCTCCTCGCGGGTCAGCGAGTCGCGGCCCGCGGAGCGGCGACCGAACTTCCGCTCCATCGAGGACTTCGAGAGGTACATGATGTGACCGATCTGGCGGGCCAGCGCGAGCCCCTCGTCGGGCGAGCCGCCGCCCTCGCCGTAGTAGTCGCCGCCGTTCCAGTCGGAGTCCGCGCGGATCGCGCGCCGAGCGACCGCGTCGAGCGCGAGGCACTGGGCGTCGAGCCGCCCGGCGGTCGCGATGGGGACGATCCGGTCGACGTCGTCCGGGTAGCGCTTGGCCCACTCCAAGACGTTCATCCCGCCGACGCTGCCGCCGACGACGGCGCGCAGCCGCCCCACCCCGAGCTGGTCGAGCAGGCGGCGCTGGGCGCGCGCCCAGTCCTCGACCTGCACCGGCGGGAACGCGGTCCCCCACCGGTCGTGGTCGGGCTCGTCGGGGAGATCGAGGTCGGCGGGGCGCGCGCTCGCCGGGCCGGTCGTGCCGTAACAGGAGCCGGGGACGTTCGCGCAGACGACGAAGTACTCCGTCGTGTCGATCGCCTTCCCGGGCCCGACGATGTCGTCCCACCACGCGCGGGCCTGTCCCGCCTGACCGGCGTCCCGCTCGGGGGACGGGGAGCGCGCGACGTTCTGACTGCCGGTGAGCGCGTGACAGACCAACACGACGTTGTCGCCGTCGAACTCCCCGTGCGTCTCGTAGGCGACCTCCAGGTCGGGGACCGACTGACCGCACTCGAAGACGAACTCGCCGAGCGAGACGGTCCCGTCCTCCGATGGCGTCGCGCTCATCTCACTGCCCCCCGGTCGCTCGCTCGCCCGCCGCCAGCCCGCGGTCGAGGTCGGCGGTCACGTCGTCGGGGTCCTCGATCCCGACGGAGAGGCGGAGCATGTCGGGGAAGACGCCGGCGAGCCGCTGTTGAGTCTCGTCCATCTGCGCGTGCGTGGTGGAGGCGGGGTGGATGACGAGCGTCTTCGCGTCGCCGACGTTCGCGAGGAAGCTCGTCAGCTCGACCGACTCGCACAGCGCCTTGGCGGCCTCGAAGCCGCCGTCGACGCCGAAAGTGACCATCCCGCCGAAGCCGTCGAGGTACTCGGCGGCGTTGTCGTGGCTCGGGTGATCCTCGAAGCCGGGGTAAGTCACCCAGTCGACCCGGTCGTCGTCGCGGAGGAACTCGGCGACGGTCCGGGCGTTCTCGCAGTGGCGCTCCATCCGGAGCGGGAGCGTGTTGAGCCCCTGGATCGTCTGCCACGCGTCGAACGGGGACTGCTGGCCGCCGGTCGGGCGCACCCCGCGCTGGCGGGCGACGTTGCCGAAGGCGGCGTCGCCGAACTGCTCGACGAAGTCGACCGGGTAGGCCGGCGACTGCCCGTCCAGTTCGTCGTAGTCGGCGTCGGGGTGGTCCCACGGGAAGGAGCCGCCGTCGACGAGGACGCCGCCGACGGTGGTGCCGTTGCCGGTGATCCACTTCGTCGTCGACTCCCAGGTGATGTCGGCGCCGTGTTCGAACGGCCGACAGCAGTACGGCGTCGCGAACGTGTTGTCGACGACGAGCGGGACCGCGTTGTCGTGGGCGATCTCGGCGAGCCGCTCGAAGTCGGGGGTGACGAGCGAGGGGTTCGCGAGCGTCTCCACGTGGACGAACGCGGTGTCCTCGTCGATCACGGCCTCGTACGCCTCGTAGTCGAGCGTGTCGACGAGCCGGGCCTCGACCCCGCGGCGGTCCGCGATGCTGGTGAGGTACGCGGCCGTGCCGCCGTACATCTCGGAGCTGGCGACGACGTTGTCGCCCGCGCTCGCGAGCACGGTCGTTATCGCGTCGAAGGCGGCCATTCCCGAGGCGGTGGCGACCGCGTCCGTTCCGCCGGAGAGGTCGGCGATCCGGTCCTCGAGGACGCTCACGGTCGGGTTGGAGAGCCGGGAGTAGATGTGGCCCTCCGCCCGGAGCGCGTACAGCTCCGCCGCCGTGTCCGCGTCGTCGAAGACGAACGAGGTCGTCTGGTGTATCGGGGTCGCTCGCGACCCGGTCGCCGGGTCGGCCGTGGCGCCGGCGTGGAGACTCCGGGTGTTGAACCCACGCGTCATGTGTGTAGTGCATATATCTACAGAGGTCTATAACCGTCAGTTACGGCAAGTGATGCCTCGGTCTCCGCCGCCGCCGGAGTTCGGGGCGTCGCGCGGTTCGACCGCGCTCCGCACCGAAGCGTGAGTTTATCCCCGATCGCGAGCCAACGAGGGGTAATGGCAGTCGCCGACTCACCCGTGCCGGACCTCGCCCAGCGCGCGAGCGCCTGCGCCGACCGCCTCCGCGCCGCCGACCGGGTGCTGCTCGCGTCGCACATCGACGCCGACGGGCTGACGAGCGCCGGGGTCGCCTCGTCGGCGCTCGCGCGCGCCGGGATCGACCACGAGGTCGTCTTCGAGAAGCAGCTGGACGCCGAGTCCATCGCCGGCATCGCCGCCCGCGAGTTCGACGTGGTGCTGTTCACCGACTTCGGCTCCGGGCAGCTCGACGCGATCGCCGACCACGAGGCCCGCGGCGACTTCGTCCCCGTGATCGCCGACCACCACCAGCCGGCCGACCGCGACACGGAGTTCCACCTCAACCCCCTCTTAGAGGGGATCGACGGCGCGAGCGAGCTGTCGGGCGCGGGCGCAAGCTACGTGCTCGCGCGAGCGCTGGAGGGTCCCGACGGCGACAACCGCGACCTCGCCGCGCTCGCGGTCGTCGGCGCGGTCGGGGACATGCAGGACTCCGACGGCGGGCTCGCCGGCGCCAACGAGGCGATCGTCGCCGACGGCGTCGACGCCGGCGTCATCGAGACGCGCACCGACCTGGACCTGTACGGGAGGAAGACCGACCGCTGCCGCAGCTGCTGGAGTACGCCTTCGGACCGTGAAGGTCCCGGGTCATCGAACGACGGAGGCGGGGCGATCTCCTTCCTGCACCGACCTCGACGTCACGGTGAGACGCGACGGCGAGTGGCGCCGCTGGGTCGACCTCGACGGCGAGGAGCGGCGGACCCTCGCCTCGGCGCTGATGCGCCGCGCCGTCGCCTCCGGCGTCCCCGCCGACCGGATCGAGGCGCTCGTCGGCACCTCCTACACGCTCGTCGACGAGGAGCCCGGCACGGAGCTGCGGGACGTCAGCGAGTTCTCGACACTGCTCAACGCGACCGCCCGGTACGAGCGCGCCGACGTCGGTCTCGCGGTGTGTCTCGGCGACCGCGGCGACGCCCTCGCCGAGGCCCGGCGGCTCCTCCGGACCCACCGCCGGAACCTCTCCGAGGGGCTCCAGTGGGTGAAGACGGAGGGCGTCACCGAGGCGGAGCACCTCCAGTGGTTCGACGCCGGCTCGCGGATCCGCGAGACGATCGTCGGGATCGTCGCCGGGATGGCGATCGGCTCGCCGGCGGTCGACCGCTCGAAGCCCGTGATCGCGTTCGCGGAGGAGAGCGCCGAGGAGCTGAAGGTGTCCTCGCGTGGCTCCCACGACCTCGTGCGGCGGGGGCTCGACCTCTCCGCGGTGATGCGGGAGGCGAGTCGGGCCGTCGGCGGCGATGGCGGGGGTCACGACGTCGCCGCGGGCGCGACGATCCCGATCGACGAGCGCGACGCGTTCCTCGCAGAGGCGGACGGGCTGGTCGGCGACCAGCTCTCGTGAGGGGGTCGCGGCTCGCGGCCCGACCGCGACGGAGCCCGGTCACTTCAGCGTCACGTACGTCAGCAGCGACACCGCGAGCAGTTCGAGCACGCTCATCGCGAGCACGACTCGCCCCACGAGCGGGTCCATCGCGTACAGCGTCCGCATGCTGCTGAAAAAGAAGGCGACGGAGACCAGGTTCTCGACCAGCAGAACGGCGCTGAACCCGAGCAACCCCAGGAGTAGCGTGGAGCCGAACTCCCGGTAGTTGCGGAGCCAGACCGCGGCCAGCACCGCCAGCAGCGCGCTGTTGACGCCCGCGAGTAGGACGGCGATCCCGGTCGGCGTCGCGGGATTCATTCGGCGTCCACCTCAGACGTGATCTCCTCGAACGCGTCCGTGTGACGCTCGAAGCGGTCGGTCAGGAAGTAGAGCTTCCCGTAGTCGTGGTCGCTCGGCTCGACGACGTCGTGGTCTTCTAACATCTCTAGGTGGTGGGTGATCGTGTTGTAGTCGACGTCCAGTTCCTCCGCGAGTTCGTTCGCGTTCCGGGGGCGGGCGCGGAGTTCCCGGACGATCCGGACCCTGTTGGCGCCACCGCGGCTCGCGACGAACAGGTACCACAGGGCCTTCTCCATTTGGCGTACTGTTGTGTCGGGTGGGGTGTGAAAGTCGTTGCGACGCGGGCGGGTGCCCGGCGAGGCGATCGACGGACTGCGGCGGGCGGTCACCCGACCGTCCGGCGGACCCAGCCCGAGGCGCCGGTCGGCGACGGGTCCGACGGCTCTCGGATCTGGCGGTTCCCCTCGCCGTCGACCGCGCGGACGACGACCTCGCTCGTCCCGTCGGGGTCGAAGACGTGGCGCCACTGCCGCCAGACGTCGGCGTCGGGGAGCGGGTCGGAGAGGGCGGCGTCGGTCCACGAGTCGCCCCCGTCGGTCGAGACCTCGACGCGCTCGATCCCGCGGGTCCCGGCGTAGGCGTGGCCGGCCAGCTCGATCCGGCCGTCGTCGAGCTCCGTGATCCCCTCGTCCCAGAGCTTGGCGACCGTCTTCACCTCGCCGGTCCCCTCCCAACCGCGTTCCTCCCAGTAGCCGTCCTCCTCCACGTTCAACAGCTCGATCTCCGAGAGCCACTTCACGTTCGTCTCCCCCCAGTGGCCCGGGATCAGCACCCGGACCGGGTGGCCGTGGCCGGGCGGGAGCTCCTTCCCGTTCATCCCCCACGCGAGGAAGCCGTCGGCGAGCACGTCGACCGGGAACTGGACGTAGTAGCCGTCCTCGCCGCGCAGCATCGCGCAGTTGCAGTCGCCCTGCGGGTCGACGGACTCGAGCAGGGGACGGATCGGGGTCCCCGTCCAGACGGCGTTGTCCAGTTTGCGGCCGTTCAGGTCCTCGCCGACGCACCGGAGCGTCACCGCGCGGTGCTCGACGGGTCGGTCGGTCAGCTCGTCGAAGGCGACCGTCCGCTCGCCGCCGGTCTCGCCGGTGAACGTCAGCGACCACTCCGCCGCGGTGACCTCCGGGTCGAACTCCGCGATGTCGACGTTGTAGAACTCGCCGATGGGACTCACCATGCCGAGGAGACCGTCGCTCTCGACCGCCAGCGAGGCCGCGCCGACCTCGCGGAGCCGCTCGGTCGCGCCCTCCGACCGCGGGGCGTCGGCGAGCGTGTCGTCACCGTCCGCGTCCGGCAACCGCCGACCGATGACAGCCGTGACGACGAACCCGAACGTCGCCGCCACGACGCCGAGCGTCCGGCGACGCACCGCGTCGACGGCTTTCGTCGAGTCGACCGCGACCGAGGACCCGTCGCCGGAGGCCGGGTCGGGAGACGACGGTTCGGACGCGTCGGGCGGGAGACCGCCGATCGCGACGGCGACCGCCGCGGGGAGCGCAACGCCCAGCGCCTGGGTCGGACCGCCGGTCAGACCGGCGGCGAGCAGCCACGACGCCAGACCGGTCGCCGCGGCGCCGACCGGCGAACTCTCTGTGCGCGCCGAGAGTTGCAGGCCGGCGAACGCGACCGCGGCGAACAGCCCGATCACGGCGGCGAACGCCATGGCGATGTGGACCAGGTGGCCCGCGTCGCCGACGTTCTCGATCATGAAGGTCACGATCGGCCCGGGCGTCAGGTTGACGATGGCCTGATCGACGGGGCGGACGACGAACGCGGGCGACCAGCCCGTGACGAGGTACGAACCGGCGACCCCGGCGGTCCCCGCCGCCGTCGCGAGCAACGCGTCTCGCCGTTCGGTAACGTCGATCATAGTTTACGTCGGGGTTACAGTCACTTGAACCACGTCCTCGGCGGCCGGGTACTCGTGGCCGTCGTCGACGTCGCTCAGCCGCCGTACAGTCCCGCCCTCGTCGTCGCCCTGATCTGGCGCGTCCTGCGCGGGCGCTTGGTCGGGACCGGTGCCGGGTGGCTCCGCGTTCGGCTCCGTCCCAGCGTCGAACAGGGACACGGCGTCGGTGACGTCGCCGTCGACCGGGTCGCCCTCCTCGGGCCAGAGCGCGGCGCCGTCCTCGCCCGTCGAGACGAAGACGTCGTTCGACGGGACGAACATCGAGGCGAAGGAGAGCCGCTGGCCGGGCGCGACCGTCGCCTCGAACTCGAAGGCGCCGCCGGGCGCGATCGGCGGGGCCCCCGGGACCTCCCCCGTCGGATCGTTCGGGTCCGCGACCGTGTCCGCGGGGGTGTACGGCCCCGAGTCGTGGACGTCCGTCGACGCGCCGAGCTCGTCGACGAGCCCGTCTTCTCCCTCGAACCCCGTCGGCGGCCCGGCCTCGGCCAGCGCTTCGAGTCCGACGGACGCCGGCTCGCCGAGCTCGTATATCGGATTCCCGCCCTCGTGGACGGCGTACGCCCCCGGCGTGACCCAGACGGCGCCGTCGGTCGACGTGTCCGCGGGATAGAACTCCGCGGACGCGACGTTCTCGATCCGGACGCGGACCGTGGCGGATTCCGTCATCTCGTCGTCGCCGTCCATCTCATCGCCATCGTCCATTTCGTCGCCACCGTCCATCTCATCGCCCTCGTTCATGCCGTCGTCCGTTTCGTTCCCGTCCATCCCGTCGTCGCCGTCCGCGTCGGCGCCGTCGCTTCCGCCGTCGCCGAGGCAACCGGCGAGCCCCAGCGTTACCAGTCCACCGCTCGTCGTCAGGAACCGTCGCCGCGTGTCTCGGTCCGTCATGTTCCGGACGAGGGCGATGACGGGGATATAGATTTTTCAACTACCGGACAACTTTGGTGCAGAGTCGGTCCGGGATCCGTTCAAACTTCGGTCGGGATCCGGACGCCGTCATCGATATCCGGTCGGGGTCCGGACACCACGGCCGGAACTCGCGATGGGAGGGGTATCGTCGGAAGCGCGGAAGCGAGCGGGCAGAGAGGAACGAGAGCGCCGGAGCGAGCGGGCAGAGAGAACAGCGGGGGCGCGAGCGACGTCGGGTCAGGCCTCGCCGAGGTCTCGGAACATCGCGCGGTAGTCGTCGGAGGAGAGCGTCTCGCCGAGGTCGTCGATGTCGGTGTCGAGGTTCTCCAGCCGATCGACGAGATCGGCGTACGCCTCGTTGCCCTCGCGCTGGGCGGCGGGCTTCTGCGAGCTGAGGACCGCGCGCTTGCTCGCCAGCGCCGCCGCCTCCTGAACGAGGTCGTCGTACTCGCTGCGGGTGAGAAGGGTCTCGATCGCCGTCAACAGCTTCGAGCGGCTGACGGGCTTGGTGAGGTACAGATCGAACCCCATGTCGATGATGTCGAAGTCGGGCTCGACCGCGGTGACCATCGCGACTCGGCAGTCGTGGCCGGCCTCGCGGATGTGTTCGAGCACGTCGTCGCCGCTCCCGTCGGGGAGTCGACGGTCGAGGAGCACCACGTCGACGCTCGCGTCGACCCGGTCGATCGCCTCCGCGGCGGTCTCGGCGAGGTCGACGTCGTACTCCGCCTCGAGGAAGCCGGCGTACAGCGCGGCGATGTCGGGTTCGTCCTCGACGACGAGGACCGAAGGGTCGCTCACCGCCGATCACCGCCGGGGTCGACGGGAGACGCTTCACCGGGCATATACAAACGGGCGGCGTGTCGAGAAATAAAGCTGTCGGCGTCGGTTCGACCGATCGGCCGCGTCGGATCGTCTTTTATATACTCCCGTCGCCAATGGTGGGACGAATGTCAGAACTCGTCTCCACCGGGGTCGAGGGGCTCGACTCGATCCTCACCGGCGGCATCACGAAGCGGTCGACGGTGCTCGTCTCCGGGAACCCCGGGACCGGCAAGAGCATTTTCGGAATCCAGTACCTCTACCACGGCGTCACGGAACACGACGAGCGCGGCGTGTACGTCTCGTTCGAGGAGGACGAAGCGGACATCCGCGGCGCCGCGGAGTCGATCGGTCTCGACGGGTTCGGCGACGCCGTCGACGACGGCGACATCGTGATCTTAGACAAGCGGGAGATGCTGCGCGAGACCGACTTCTCGACGGCGGTCGACCGACTCCTCGACACGATCGAGGACGCCGACTTCGACCGGCTCGTGCTCGACTCGCTGTCGATGTTCCAGCTCTTCTTCGACGCCGAACAGGAGAAGCGGACGTATCTGTTGAAGTTCTCCGACATCCTGAAGGCGAACGGGCTGACCTCGCTGCTCATCAACGAGCAGGGCGCCGTGTTCCCGGACACGGAGGTCGGGCTGGAGAACTTCCTCACGGACGGGAACATCTACTTCATCCAGACGCCGACTGACTCGGGCGTCAACCGGTACGTCTGGGTGGCGAAGATGCGGAAGCAGGACATCGACACCGACATCTTCCCGATGGAGATCGGCGACGGCGGGATCACCGTCCACGAGCGGGCCGGCGGGTTCTCGATGATGGGGCGGTCCGACGAGCCGTCGTTCTGACGCGGACCGAGAGGGGAGACCGCGCGTCTCGGCGGCGCGGAAGGGGGAGGCGGTGCGGGAGGTCTCGGGACGCTACTGACTCGACGAGAGGTCGCGCCACACGTCGTCCAGCCGGTTTTTCACCGCGGACCGATCTTCGACCTCGACAGTGAGCCCGTCCGTGAAGTCGACCTCGACGCCGTCGACTTTCCGGCGGTACACCTTCACGCGCCGGTGCTCGTCCGAGAGCGGTCGGTCGTGGAGCTCGAGGAGGTCGGCCTCCTCGAGCTCGTTGATCCGGCGGTAACACGTCGCGATCGGGACGTCGAGCTCGTCGCTCAGGTCCTGCGCGGACATCGCGTCTCCGGTCGCGGTCAGGATGTCCGTGTTGTACTTGTTACCGAGCACTGTGATCAGGTCGTCCCCCACCATTCACGTTATCGCTGTTGATTTTTGCGTCTTAAAAGGATACCGGTGGTTGCAGGCGGCGTAGATTCCGGGACGGGGCCGCGTCGGGAGCCGTACCGGGCTCTGCGAGTCTGTCACCGCGAAATGCCGTGTTATCGCCGGTGATAGCCGCCACCGTGGGTTTATGTGTCGACTCCGAGGAGGGCGGGTATGGAGCTCATCGAGGGGTTGTATCTCGTGACGACCACCGTGTTGGCGGGCGCGAGCGCGACGCTGGCGGCGTTCGCCGTCGCCGCGTACCGGTCGTCGGGCCGCACCGCGATGGCGTACTTGGCCGTCGGCTTCGGACTGGTCGTCGTCGCGGCCGTCGCGACGCCCGTCGCCGGCTTCCGGACGTCGTTCGCGGACGCGGCGGCGCTGCTGCTTATTAATACCGGCCTGCTGGCGGCGTCGATGGCGCTCGTCGCCGGGAGCCTCGCCGTCTACGAACCCGGGACGCGGGAGCTCGTGATCCCCGAGTCCGAGCTCGCGCGGATCCAAGACCGGTAGCGGCCCGCGAGGCATCGAAACGCGGGGCGTGGGAAGCGATTCCACTCGTTCGTCCGCCTGTTCGTCCGCTCTTTCCAGGGACGTGACTCGTCGACCAGCCTCGACATCGAGTCGACCCCGTCTGTATCGACGGCGGATCACCCGTCGTCCGCGCGGACGCACAGCGACGGCCCGAGTATCTAATCCGATAACCGAAACGAGATATCGTTAATAATTATAGAAATTATTGTCTCGTAATTAACGCGATAATCGCATGACTGCAGTCTTTTATCAGTTCGGATAATCTGCACGGAGTCTTTATTAGTGAAATACCACTTCGTAGCGATAACGCCCGCCGGGCAGGCCGGGGGCCGACGCAACACACAATGTTCGAAACCATACTGGACGAGGAAGAGCGCGGTCAAGTGGGGATCGGGACCCTCATCGTGTTCATCGCGATGGTGCTGGTGGCGGCGATCGCCGCCGGCGTCCTGATCAACACGGCCGGCTTCCTCCAGACGCAGGCGGAGGCGACGGGCGAAGAGAGTACAGCGCAGGTGAGCGAGCGGCTCCAGGTCGTGAGCCAGTCCGGTGACATCGCCGACAACGTCGCCGGCACGAGCGAGCGCGGCATCGGCTCGCTCGAGTTCGTCGTCGCGTCGGCACCTGGCGCCGACAACATCGACCTCGACGAGGTAACGGTCGAACTGGTCGGGACCTCCGGGCAGGAGACGTTCCAGCTCGACGAGGACCCGCCGGCGACCAACGACATCTTCACCAAATCTGGGGATAGCCCCGTCCTGACGGACAACAGTGACCGCGCCGAGGTTGTCGTCAACCTCGAGGCGACTGATACGTTCGAGGACGCGAACGGCTACGCGCTCACCGAGGGCGACTCCCTGACGGTGACGTTCACGACTGCTTCCGGCGCATCGACGACGACCGAAATCCGCGTCCCGACCACGCTGGTCGGCGATGACGGCGATTCGGTGAGGCTGTAACAATGTTCGAATTCATTACTAACGACGACCGCGGTCAGGTCGGTATCGGCACGCTCATCGTGTTCATCGCGATGGTGCTGGTCGCCGCCATCGCCGCGGGCGTCCTGATCAACACGGCTGGATTCCTCCAGTCGCAGGCGGAATCGACCGGCGAAGAGAGTACGGACCTCGTCTCCGAGCGGATCGAAGTGACGAGTTCTGTTGGCATCGTCAGCGGTGACACCTCGACGCTGAGCGAGATTCGCGTGACAACGACCGGCGCTCCGGGTGCCGACGACATCGACCTGACCGACACGACGATTCAGGCTGTCGGGCCTGGTGGACAGGAGAACCTCGTGTTCACTGACCGGGCTTTCGACGTGCCTGTCCCTGCCGGTGACAATTCGATCACTCTTCAAGACCCGATCCCGTCCGATCAAGAGACCTTACAGGTCGGTGTGAGTACAATTACTGACTCTCAAATTGACCAGGTTCGGATTAACAACCAAGCTGGTAGTGCGACGACCGTCGACATCAGTAACATTGACCAAGGAGAAATAAATACTATTGACGTCTCAAGTCTCTCTCTCTCCGATAGTGATACTATCGAAGCTCAACTGTACAACAGCAGCACTTCAACCTCGATTAGTAGTTCGTCAACTGTTGATGTGACCCTTGCTGAGCGTACGGTTACAGATGCCACTTCTGACGACACAATCAATCTTCAAGATCCTATTCGTGCTGATCAAACAAGCGTCTTGGTGAGTGTCGGTACCGACAGTAATACTCCTGGATTCACCACCAACGGTTCCGTTGTTCTAACGAAAAACAGCGGTGACTCTGATGAGCAGAAACTCGTAGAGTCGAATGTCGGACCTGAGGATGAGTTGGATATCGATGTCAGCTCTCTTAACTTGGAACAGGGAGACTCGTTGGAGGCTAAACTAATCGCTAGTGACGGCACCACCTCGGTTGCCACTGCCAGCCAGAACCCGGTCACTATTGCCTCGGCCCTCGACATAGCATCCGTCGAGAACCTCAACCCCGGTGAGTTCGCCGTCGGCTCCGACGGAGCCTTCCGTTCGGATCCCGTTCTGGACGACCAGAATCAGTACACGATCTTGCTGAACCCCTCGTCCGGCGCGTTTGCCGACGAGGAGGCGTTCGGTGAGAGCGACGACGCGACGCTCGACCTCGTCTCGCCCGCCGGCGCGACGACGCAGATCGAACTGACCGCCCCCGACCTGTTCAGCGAGCAGGGCGAAGCGGTCCGCCTCTAAGCGCGGACGCACAGACACACAACCGCTCTCACCGCGGAGACCCGCTCCGCGGCGGGAACCCGCCGCAACACCTATTTTACGGCGCGCGCTACCACGACTCATGAGTGACCATGACGCGCCCGCGGCCGACCCAGACGCGACGCCCGCCGATCCCGACGAGCTCGACTTCACCGACGACGAGAACGTCGTCGAGATCGGTGAGGGCCGCTACGTCGTCGGGACGAACGGCCGCCCCAACGTGCGTCGCTCCCGGAGCGAGCGCCGCCCGCCGCCCGAGGAGTCGACCCCGACCGGCGATGCGGGCGGCTTCACGCCCGCACAGCCCGCGAGCCCAGACGAGCGCCGCCCCGCCGGCGACGACCCCCGCGCGAGCGCTTCCGGGCCCGGGGTCGAGGACCGCGACCGCCGGCAGTCGGGCGGGCAGCCTCCCGTTGGCGGACAGGGACAGCCCCTCGCCGAAGGCCGGGGGCAACCCGACGACCGCGGTCGAGGCGGCGGACGAGGCGAGGCCGACCGCCGGGAACGCGCCGGAGCGGGCGCGGCGGAACGCCGGCCGTCGAGCGGCGGCGAAACGGTCGACCGACAGTCGGTGAGCCGGTGGCTGGCGACCTCCTTCGACGGCGACGGCTTCGACTACGGCATCGACGCGACGCTCCACGCGGAAGGCGACACCACCCGCCAGCGCATGGTGTCGAACGACGTGACGGCGACGTTCGACACGCTGATCTCGTGGTTCGCGTCGAACGCCGGGCCGAGCTCGCCGACGCCGGAGGCGATCGGGCTGCTACTCGCGGCCTCGGAGACGACCGTCGACCTCCCGCCGGTGATGATCAAGCGGTTCGCGGCGAGTCAGGGCCTCTCGGCGAGCGACAGCATCGGCGACCTGGTGCGCGCCGCCGAGGACGCGGGCGGCTTCCGGATCGATTGAGTCCGAGAACGGGAAGTCCTATAGCAGGAACAGCAGCGCGGCGCCGATAACCGCGAATATCGCGTACAACCCCGCCATCACCTCGCGTTTTAACGGGCTCCCGAGCGGCTCGGCGGTGAGCCGCCGGATCGGCGGGAGGATCGCGATCCCTGCGAGGATCAGCGGAAAGGCGCCGACCGCTGGAACGAGGGTGAGCGCGACGACGACGGTCCCGTACCCGACGACGTAACAGCCGCGCCGCCAGAGCTGCTCGCGGTCATTGAGCTCGGCCATGTCGGCGAAGCTATCTGATCCGTTCGACTCTTCGCCGCCGCCCGCGACCTGCTCCGCCTGTCGCTGGACGTACTCGTCGAGCTCCTCTGCCGCGTCCTCCGTCTGGGGGGCGCCGCACTGCACGCAGAAGCGGGCCTCTT
This sequence comes from Halorubrum sp. Ib24, assembly GCF_002252745.1. NCBI lineage: Archaea > Methanobacteriati > Methanobacteriota > Halobacteria > Halobacteriales > Haloferacaceae > Halorubrum > Halorubrum sp. Ib24. The sequence continues at coordinate 18,098 of NZ_NHOX01000008.1, forward strand.
CGGCTACCGACGCCTCACAGCGGGGACATGATGGCATCCTGATCGAAAGCGTACGCCGGTCGGGCTTAATTCTTCGGGGACCGCTCGAACGACGCGCCCCGACGCCGTCAGTTGATCTGTGACGTCGGTGTCGCCATTCTGTCCTTTCGGTTCACAGAACTGATAATCAGGTGCGTACGTTTTAGTCGGTGAACACCCGAGCGACTGGTGACAGCCGACGTTCCGCGACCCGCACGAGGTCGACGGGACGCTCTCCGCCACGATGACACGTAGACAAGACGACAGCGCTGACCGCGACGGTGGCCCGAGAGCCGCCGCGCCGGATACCGACGCCGATAGCGGAGGTGGATGCCTTCGGTCTCGCCTTCGGCGGCTTCCGACGGCTCGTGCAGTCGTGGTCGCGCTCCTCGTTCTCGTCGTCACGTCTGCCGGCGTTGTCGCCGGTCCGGCGGCAGGCGTTTCGGTGGTAGGCTCCGCGTCGGTGGCCGATTCTTCGGCGACCAACGCCGTCACCGCACAGCCGTCTGAATCGGCCGGTCCGGCGGACCGACGTGAGCTTAGCGGCTCGTTTTCGCGTCCGACGTACACCGCGATCGCCGGCGACCCCGTTGATATCAGATACACTGCCAGCAACTCCAACGGGAGCGCATACCTGTTGATCGGTGGAAACCGACTCACCGATACGGGGAATCCTGTCGGGTACACCGACGTCGTGAAGCTCGGCGGCGATTTCGACGGGACGATCAACACTCGACTGCTCGGAACCGACCAAGGGACCGCCGCCAGTTGCCGCGAGACCGACTGTGACCTCGAGTTCGTAAACGAGAACGGGAAGGAGGTCGCCGATAGCCTCTCTGAACTGTCCGGCGCGACCGGTGCCGGCGGGCTCGCCCGACCGCTCGTCCCGCAGCGATATCGGCTCGCGATCACCAACGGCACCTTCGTCGTAGAGGGGCCGGGCGTCGTGACGCCGGTCGGCGCGGCCGCCTCGTCCGACCTCTTGTTGACGAAGCCGACGTTCCACGACAAAATCGAGGTGTTCACCACCGCGGATCCGGAGGACCTCGAAGGCGGTGGTGGCGGCGAGTCGCTCAGCGCCCTCGAACAGAACGGGGTCGAGCGAACCGCGGTGACGAAGGGCGACCGCGTCGTCCTCGGCTTCGAAGCGACCGGCATCTGGGGGGCGATGTCACACTTTGCCACCGAACAGAACGAGGGCCCGCTTCAGGCCGGCCAAGCGGTCAACCACTCCGTTCTGACGAAAATTCTCAGGACCGAAGACGGCGTTTCGCTCGAGGTGCGACAGACGAATCCGAGGATGAACGAACCCCGGTCGGAACTCGACCTCCCCGATGCCGACCCCGAGGACGTCACGCTCCTCCTCGCCGACGCGGAGGAGCTGGAGACCGGCGATTCGACGCCCGGCCGGTTCTACCTCGTCGTGGACACGAGCGACGACGGTCCGTTCACCGAGGATCCGGAGCCCGGTGACGAGTTCGCCGTCGAGTTCGCCTTGGAGGGCGCCGAAGGATACCGGTACGCGTTCGATGACGACAGTGGGGAACCGCCAGCACCATTCAAACAGAGGTTACCCGCCCCGGAACAGTTCCCGTATTGGGAGACTTCCGACGGGACCGTGAGTGCGGAGGCGTCGTTCTCGGTCCAGGAGAGGTACTTCGAATACGATCACGTCACCGACGACGGCGAGCTCCTCGTCGAGGACTCTGGCGGGGCGGTGACCGGGACTACGACGATACTTCCCCCGGTCGAAATGTCCGCAACCTTCGTCGACGACAAGCGCGACGAGCCGTTCCGGTCGGAGTCGCAGGTGGAACTCTCCGAGGGGAACTTCTCCATCAGCGCCGACCTCGGGGGTGCCGATCCGGGGACTCGGCTGAACTACGAGCTGTACGACGGGACGACGCTCCGCGACAGCCGCACGGTGATCGTTGTCGACGACACCGACGACCCGGATCGGCTTGCGATCGACAGCGTGCCGCAGAACGCCACCGTCGCGGAGGGCGGAAACCTCTCCGCACTCGGGATCGACGTCCGAAACGCCGGCGGACTGGAGGGAGAGGGAACGCTCGCGCTCGACGTCGCCGACGGGAACCTGACGACCGCTCGCGAACTGACGCTGTCGTCGAACGAGTCGCGCACCGTTAGCTTCCCGTCCGCGACCGTCCGTCTCGACCCCGGCGAATATCCGTTCACCGCCACGCTCGACGGAGATCAGAGAAACGGGACGCTAGTCGTCGCGGAGGATCCGGCGAGGACGACGATCGACGACGATGATGGCGGCGCCGACACGAACGACTCCGAGAACTCCTCGAGCAGCGGTGATGACGACGAGAACTCTACGGCCATCGACACAAACTCCACAGGTACCGACACTGACTCCACGGACACCGGCGGAAACACGTCGGACCCGACCGGTGACTCCGGCGGTCAGGACGGCGAGGACGAGCCGACGACGTTCCTCCCGTTCGGGATCGGCACGCGAGAAACGCTCATCGGCACTGCCCTCGTCGGTGCCGTCCACCTCCTCGGTCACTGGGTGTGAATCCAAGCTCCTCGACGAGCACCGTTATCGCCGTCCGTTCTCAGCGCTGAGAACCGCGGGGGAGCCGTTAAGTGATCGCTGTACCCGCCTTCAGACAACAATGGCAACGCGCGTGCTTATCGCAGACGATTCGGAGTTCATGCGGAACCTCCTTCGGGAGATCCTCGAAGGGGAGTTCGAGATCGTCGGCGAGGCCGAAAACGGCGTCGAGGCGGTCAACATGTACGAGGAACACGGCCCGGACCTCGTGATGATGGACATCGTGATGCCGATCCGCGACGGGATCGAGGCGACGACGGAGATCTTAGAGGAGAACCCGCAAGCGACGGTGATCATGTGCACCAGCGTCGGTCAAGAGGAGAAGATGAAGGCCGCCATCAAGGCCGGCGCGGAGGGGTACATCACGAAGCCGTTCCAGAAGCCGAACGTGCTCGACGCCATCGGATCGGCGGTATAATGCGGGTCGACGTGCGTGCGCTCGGCGCGTGTAACCGCCTGGCGGAACGCGGGGCCGAGCAGGCCGCCGGCGCGCTCGCCGACCTCACGGGGACCGACCTCGCGGTCGAGGTCACGGGCGCCAGCGTCGCCAGCGGCGAGGACCTCGCCGAGGCGTTCGCGGGTCGCGAGTCGATCGGCGTGAGCGTCGGACTCCGCGGCGGGCTGGACGGCGAGGCGGTGCTGGCGTTCGACGCCGCCAACGTCGACGCCCTGCTCTCGCTGCTCCCCGGCGGCGCGTCGATGGAGCGCAGCGCGGTGACCGAGGTCGGCAACATCGCGCTCGGCGGCTTCCTCGACGGCTGGGCGAACTACCTCGGGAAGGCGATCGACATGACACCGCCGCGCTACTTCGAGGCCGACGGCGCGGCCGTCCTCCCGGACGGGGCGCTGGCCGGCGACGGCGTGTTCCTCTTCGAGAGCCGGCTGGACGCGACGACGACGGACCTCGACTTCTCGATCTACATGCTGCCCGACTCCGGTCCCTTCCGCGACCTCATCGTCGGGAAGACGGCGCCGGCGGCGACGGCGGGGGCCGAGGCGACGGGAGACGGCGGACCGGGGCGAGCGCCGGCGAGGGCGGGAGCACCGCTGGTCCGTACGATGTCGCTGTCGACGTTCGCGTCGCGGCGAAGCGCGCTCGGCGAACGCCGCGACAACAAATCGCGATGATGGACCCGGCCTCGACACGACCGTCGACGTGAAGGCCCCTCCGGTCGTCCCGCTCGCGAGCCCGTGCCCGCGGAGGTCTGCGTCGAGGCCCCACGCGGCACCGGTCTTCGAAGTTTGCAGGGGGAGCCGAGCGGCGTTACCTCGCCGATAACTCTTCGAGGAGGAGTCGGCCCGCGGGGGCGATCGCGGACGGTCGATGCTCCCGACCGAGCGGAACGAGGCCCCTCGCGGGATGGCCGGAGAACGCGCTCTGCGAGCTCGGCAACGTGATGACGAGCGGGTTCATCGACGCTGGCTGCGAACGTGCTCGCACCTCGATCGAGCCCTCGCGCCGGAGTTCGTCACGACATCGGCTCGGCGACGATCAGCCCGCTCGGTCCCAAGCTTCAGGCGCCGGACGGTACTACGGGTTCGTGATTCGACGCCGCGATCCAGACGGGAGGTTTCGTGCAGGCGCGCTGCGACGTGTACGCGCTCCCGAGATCGCGGAACTGGCCGCGTGCCCTTCTCGACCGCCTCTCAGAGACGTGAGGCCCCCCTCGTCGTCCCGCGGTCGCGGGTCGCGAGGACCGCGAGGGACGCGACGGCTCCCGAAGCGCGGCGACGGCAAAGCGCCTGGAGACGTCGGCGACGCGGTGCGACCGGAGCGCCGGATCAAGCGTCGGCTGTGGGCGGCTGGCCGTCGCGACGCGGGGGGGGGAGACGCTGACGACGAAAGCGGACTCGGCTCCTGCCGTTCGCGCTCGCCATCTCCGACGAGCGGGCGAGCGTTCGCGCCTCCTCCACGCCGATGTGCCGACGGGCGACGAGACGCGTACGGCGCCGCCCGGTCGAGGAAGTACGTCCGACGGGCGTCGACGCGCTCGTCGACCCTCGGTCGACCACGCGCGGTGCCGCGTCCGATGGAGGCGCGCGTCGCGGCGGCCCCGAGATGCTCGACTCACGGACGCCGTCGGTCCCGAACGTCGAGCGGGCCGGAGCGGTGCTCGCCGGTCCGCGACGTTCCGGTACGTTCGCCAGCGACGTCGGCGACGGCGTGGGCCGGCACGGTCCAGGTTCGTCGCGGCGGCCGGGCTCGTCGTCCGGGCGGCCGGACGGGTTCGAGCGCCGCTCTGATCCGGGCCCTCGGGCACCCGTTGAGCCGGGGTCGACGCAACGGGCCCGCGCGGACGCTGACACGCGTTCGCCGTCCCGGAGTGTTGGTGTTTTCTCACTGTTGATATTTTGAGGGGTGAATTAAGTGTGTTCTGGGGTCGTACTCGGTTAAGGGCCTCGAATACGGTGTGGGGCTCCAACGGCCACCTGGATAGTCGCCAGCTGGGGCTCGTCGCGGTGCGAGGCGTCCTTCGACCGTTTTCTCGACGACGGCGGCTCCGACGGACGACTCCGGATCATGGCGGCTTGACGACGATGTCCTTCGGCGGCGGGAGGGATGTCGCGGCGGCGCTGTGGCGGCGGTAGCGGCGGTGGGGCGGCATGGGCGACGACTTCGACGACTTCGACGGGATGGACGAGTGGGACGACGGCTTCGACGACGGCGGCGGTGGCGGCGGCGGTGCCGGCGCCGACACGGACGAGCTGGAGAAGCGGCTCGACGACCTCGAGAACGAGGTCGCGTCGCTCTCCTCGACGGTGTCCACGGTCCGGTCGGAGAACGAGGAGATCTCGGCCGCGGTCGACGATATCGAGGAGGACGTCAGGAACCTGCTCGACATCTACGAGATGGTCACCCGCGGGATCAACCCCTTCGTCGACGACTCCAGCGGCTTCGACAGCGTCAGCGGCGGCGGCGAGGGGTCGTTCGGCCTCTTCGACGACGAGGAGGAGGACGACGCGGGGGACGACCTCGACGAGGACGTCGCGAACGCGGACGCCGACGGGTTCTTCGACGACGAGATGCTCGACGACGACTTCGACGACGGCGGCGACGAGTTCGGCGAGCTGGACGGGGAACCGGACGACGACCACACGGACGACGGCGACTCCGCCGACGCCTCGTCCGAGACCGCGGCGGCGGACGAGGGAGACGACATGAACGACGACGGAAAGAGCTTCAGCGAACTGAAAGAGGAGTACGACGCCGGGGAGGCCGACTGGGCCGACGAAGAGGGGGGAGACGGCGACGCGGCCGCCCCCGCGGACGAGGACCCGTTCGACGACGGGGACGCCTCGTTCGACGACGACCTCGGCGACGAGACGGATCCCTTCGACGACGACCTCGGTGACGAGACGGACCCGTTCGACGACGGGGACGACTCGTTCGACGGGGAGCCGGCGACCGACGCAGACCCCGCGACGAACGGCCACGAGCCGGACCCCGAACCGGAGCCGGACCCCGAACCGGAGCCGGCGGCCGACCACACGCGCGGCCGACAGCCCGGCGGCGATCCGGCCGAGGCGAACGGCGGCGGCTTCGAGTACGTCGGTGAGGACGACCTCTCCGGGAGCCGCGGGAAGCCGTACCTCACGGAGCTCCCCGGCGACTACGTCGGCGACCTCCTCGTGATGGAGTGGCTGGAGTTCCTCGTCTCGGAAAGCGACGTCACCGACGCGGTGCGCGCGATCAACTACTACGAGCGCATCGAGTGGGTCGGCCCGGAGGCCGCCGCGCGGCTCCGCGACTTCCTCTCCGGCTTCGGCACGATCGACCGCAACCTCGTCGACCGACCGGGGACCGATCGACTGGTCCGGGAGCACCACACTCGTAGCCTCCGGTACGTGACGCAGCTCAACGGGACGAGCGGACACCTGCTGCTGCTCGACCGGTGGGACGACCTCGCCGGGGGCTCGCTGGTCGGCGGCGGCGCGCCGCGGGTCGGCGGGCGAGACCACGGGCGGGACCGACGCGAGGAACGCGGCGGCCGGCGTCGAGACGGCTCCGAGGGGCGCCGGCACGACGGCTCCGAGGGGCGACGCGCGAACGGCCACGGCGACGCTGAACGGCGGGACGAGCGGTCGGGACGCGCAGAGGGGCGGACGGACCGCGGCGGCGAGCGACCCGACGGACGCGAGCGGAACGGCGGCTCCCCGCGTCCGATGAACGACCCGAACCCGCGTTCCGACCGCGCCGACCCGGCCGACGGAGGGTGGGGAGATGGGCGTTAGCGTCTCCGCGTCGACGGCCATCATCGTCGCGGGGCTGTTCTTCGCGTTCACCGCGTTCTACCCCGTCGCGGCCAACGGCTTCGACCGCGTCACCGACGCGCAACAGGGGATCCAAGAGCGCTCGCTGGAGCGGCAGAACACCGAGTTCGCCGTGACGAACGCGACGTACGACGACGGCGCGGACGAACTGGTCGTCAACGCCACCAACGACGGCTCGGTCGGGCTGGTCGCGAGCGACGCGACGCTGGTCGTCGGCAACGAGTACGTCGACGTGGGCGGACCGAACGCGACCACGACCGTCGACGGCGACGGCGACACCGAGCTCTGGCTCGGCGGCGAGACGCTGACGGTGACGGTCGACACGACGACCGTCGACACCGCGATCACGACCGGGAGCGACCCCACTCGCGTCGTCCTCGTCGTCGAGTCCGGCGTCCGCGACGCGGCGGAGGTGAGCGCGTAGATGGCCAGCGTACCGGTCTCTCACCTCATCCTGTTCATCGCGAGCCTCGTGATCGCCGCGGGCGTCGTGGGCACGATCACGACCGGCGTCGACCGGGTGAGCGCGGCCGTCGAGGACGCCGGGATCGACGCGACCGAGCAGCTCCGGACCGACGTGACCGTCATCTCCGACGCGAGCGCCGGGGTGTACAACGAGAGCGGGAACGAGAACGTGACGCTGCTGATAAAGAACACCGGGACACAGCGCCTCAACCCGGACGGCTCCGGCGTCGACGTCGTCTTCGACGGCGCCTACGTCCCGCCGAGCGCGACGGAGGGCGAGCTCGCCTCCGCCGGAACGGGCGCGGCGTGGAGCCGCGGGGACGTCCTGCGGCTCACGATCGACACCAACCGGCTGGGCGAGACGAGCGACGGTCTTGACCCCGGAACGGACCACCGCGTGTACCTCACGGTGAACGGCGACGAGGAGCTGTTCCAGTTCCGCACGGAGGCCAACTGACATGCCTCGCACAGACAATCTGCTTTCCATCGGACTCGGCGAACGCGACCGCTTGAATAAGGAGCTCGGTGGGGGGATCCCCCGCGGCAGCATCGTCCTCATGGAGGGCGACTACGGGGCCGGGAAGAGCGCCATCTCGCAGCGGTTCGCGTACGGACTCGTCGAGGAGGGAGCGTCCGTCACGATGATGTCGACGGAGCTCACCGTCCGCGGGTTCATCGATCAGATGCACTCGCTGGAGTACGACATGGTGAAGCCGCTCCTCCAAGAGGAGCTGCTGTTCCTCCACGCCGACTTCGACTCGGGGGGCGCGTTCTCCGACGGCGACGGCGAGCGGAAGGAACTGCTCAAGCGGCTGATGAACGCGGAGGCGATGTGGAACTCCGACGTCATCTTCCTCGACACGTTCGACGCCATCTTCCGGAACGACCCGACGTTCGAGGCGCTCGTCCGGAAGAACGAGGAGCGGCAGGCCGCCCTGGAGATCATCTCCTTCTTCCGCGAGATCATCTCGCAGGGGAAGGTCGTCGTGCTCACCGTCGACCCGTCGGCGGTCGACGACGAGGCCATCGGCCCGTTCCGCTCGATCGCCGACGTGTTCCTCGAGCTGGAGATGATCGAGGTCGGCAACGACATCCGCCGGCAGATCAACGTGAAGCGCTTCGCGGGGATGGGCGAACAGGTCGGGGACACGATCGGGTTCTCTGTCCGGTCGGGTACCGGAATCGTCATCGAGAGCCGCAGCGTGGCGTGATGACGCCGCCCGCCCGCGACGGACCCGCCGTCCCGCGCGGGCGGGACGCGAACGACGGACCGCTCGCGACGGCGCGCGCAGTCAGGACCCGCGGAGGCGGCGAGTAGACCATGACCGAACACGGAACCGCGAAACCGTCGGAAGAGCTCCGCAAGGCCGCCATGCGGCGGCCCCACCTCCGGGAACACCTCCGGGAGTTCAAGCAGATCACGGGGGAGTTCCCGCAGTTCATCGAGGAGCCGAAAGGCGAGTACGAGTCGAACCGCCCGAACGTCATCTACCCGGTCGGGGGGCCGATCTACAGTCACATCTACGGCGACCTCGGACAGGACACGAAGTACTACGCCATCGAGCCGGAGATCACCGGTACCCAGGCGGAGGTCCTCACAGAGGTCAAGAACCGCCTCCTCAGGACGAGCGGGCAGCACACCGCTCCCGACAGCGAGGCCGAGTACGACGACCTCATCGAGGAGCTGTTAGAGGAGGTCACTCACATCGACGGGCAGAACGAGGGCATCCGAGGGAACCTCTCGAAGGTGCTGAACATGGGGAAGCTCTCCGTCACCGAGGAGACGTACCAGAACATTCGCTACCGGCTCAACCGCGACATCGTCGGACTCGGACCGCTCGAGCCGATAATGCGCGACCCGGCCAACGAGGACATCCACGTCATCGGCCCGAAGGAGTGCCACGTCGATCACGGCACCTACGGGATGTTGGAGACGACCGTCGACTTCGGGACGCCCCAGGAGTTCGACAACTGGCTCCGCAACATGGGCGAACGGATGGGCGACCCGCTCTCCGACTCCGACCCCATCGTCGACTCGACGCTGCCGGACGGGTCGCGTATCAACATCATCTACTCCGACGACGTGTCGCTAAAAGGCTCCTCGCTCACGATCCGGCAGGGCGACGAAGTGCCCCTGTCGATCAACCAAATCACCCACTGGGGAACGCTCTCGCCGCAGCTGTCGGCGTACCTCTGGCTCTGTCTGGAGAACGAACAGACCGTGTTCGTCGTCGGGGAAACGGCGTCGGGCAAGACGACGACACTGAACGCGATCCTGTCGTACATCCCGGACGACTCGAAGATATACACCGCGGAGGACACCGCCGAGGTCATTCCCCCGCACAACACCTGGCAGCAGCTGCTGACCCGCGAGGGCGGCGACGAGGGCTCCTCCGACGTGGACATGTTCGACCTCGTCGCCGCCGCGCTGCGGTCGCGGCCCGACTACATCATCGTGGGCGAGGTCCGTGGCGCCGAGGGTCGTATGGCGTTCCAGGCGGCTCAGACGGGTCACCCGGTCATGCTGACGTTCCACGCGTCGGATATCGTCTCGATGATCCAGCGGTTCACCTCCGAACCGATCAACGTCCCCGAGACGTTCATGGACAACGCCGACGTGGCGCTGTTCCAGAACCGCGTGAAACAGGGCGACGACGTCCTCCGCCGCGTGACGAGCGTTCAGGAGATCGAGGGGTACTCCAAGGAGATGGAGGGGGTCGTCACCCGGGAGGTGTTCAGCTGGGACCCCGTCGAAGACGACATCGTGTTCCAAGGGATGAACAACTCCTACGTCCTCGAAGAGCAGATCGCGACGCTGCTCGGCTACGCCGACACCCGCGACATCTACGACGACTTGGACTTCCGCGCGGAGCTGATCGAGCGGATGATCCAGGAGGGGATCATGGGGTACCACGAGGTGAACGAGGCGATCAACTCCTTCCAGCGCGACGGCGTCGAGGGGCTTCCCTTCGACATGCACCGGAACGTCGGGTGAACCGACCGATGAGCGAGGCTGACGTGTAATGGCGGTGAAACAGGTCGGAAACGGGCTCGCGACCGCGGCCGAGCTGACCTCGGCCGTCATGGAGTCGTACGATAAACTCGACATCTCGAAGCGGAAGTACGTCGGGCTCGTGTTGATCCCGGCGCTGCTCGTCTTCGCCGCGAGCGTCGTCGGCCTGTTCGCGCTCCCGCTCCCGTTGGCGGCGCGGGTTCCCGTCCCGATGTTCGGGGGGCTGGTGTTGGTGGCGGCGGTGATCTACCCGAAGATCTACCTCTCCAGCCTGGAGAACCAGATCGACAACCAGCTCCACCTCGTGATGACGCACATGACCGTGCTGTCGACGACGAACATCGACCGCATGGAGGTGTTTCGGACGCTCGCAAAGGAGGAGGAGTACGGGGTCGCCGCCGAGGAGATCGGCCGCGTCGTCCACCTCGTCGACACGTGGAACCAGAGCCTCGACGACGCCTGTCGCCGGCGCGCCGAGGAGGTGCCCTCAGACGCGATGGCCGACTTCTTCGACCGCCTCGGCTACACGATGGGGGCGGGCCAGTCGTTAGAGGAGTTCCTCGTCTCAGAGCAGGACGTCATGCTCGCGAAGTACGAGACGGTGTACGAGTCCTCGCTGGCGAACTTAGAGGTGATGAAGGACCTGTACATGTCGATGATCCTCTCGATGACATTCGCCCTCGTCTTCGCGATCGTCCTCCCGATCCTCACCGGGAACAATCCGACCGCGACGGTGGCGGCCGTCATCGTCCTGTTCGTCTTCGTCCAGCTCGGCTTCTACGCGATGATCCGGGCGACCTCGCCGTACGACCCGATCTGGTTCCACCCGGACGAGCGCGCCCCGGGCGACCTGAAGCTGTGGGCGTCGCTCGGGGTCGGCGGCGGGCTCTCCTTCCTGATCATCGGGATCACCGCGGCCGGGATGTTCGGCTACGGCTCCGGGCTCCCCGGGCTGCTCTTCTTCGTCGACGACGTCCGGCTGCCGCTGTACCTCGCGGTCCCCATCTCGCCGCTCATCATCACGGGCGTCGTCCTCAGGCGAGAGGAACAGCAGATCACGGCCCGCGACGGCGAGTTCCCCTCCTTCGTGCGCGCGCTCGGCGCCACCGAGAGCGCCAAGCAGTCGACGACGACCGACGTGTTGACCACGCTGCGCGACAAGAACTTCGGCGACCTCTCGCCGGCGATCGAGCGGCTCTACCGCCGGCTCAACATGCGTATCAGCACCGAGGGGGCGTGGGAGCAGTTCACGTACGACACGCGGTCGTACCTCATCCAGAAGTTCTCCGAAATGTACCTCGTCGGCCGGCAGATGGGGGGAGACCCGAAGACGCTCGGCGAGCTGATATCGAAGAACATGAACGCCGTGAATCAGCTGCGCGAGCAGCGGCGACAGGCGGCGATGACGTTCATCGGCCTCCTGTACGGGATCACGGCGGCGGCGACGTTCGCTTTCTTCATCGGGCTGGAGATCGTCGCGATCCTGGCCGAGCTCACGGCCGACTTCGGGCTCGAGGAGATGGACATCGGCCAGATCGTCTACCCGGGCGCGTACGACATCCCGCTGATCGAGTACCTCCTCCTGACGGTCGTCCTCTTCAACGCCGCCCTCTCCTCGCAGATGATCCGGCGGATCGACGGCGGCAACCCCGCGAACGGCTACATCCACTTCGTGCTGCTGACGTGGCTCGGCGCGGCGACGGCGATCGCGACCCGGACGCTGGTGAACGCGATCCTGACGATTTAGGAGACGGGGCGGGCTGTCGTATGTATATACGTCGTTCTCGGCGGTACAGCGTGCGGCTCCGAGATCGCGGCCGTTCGTAGAGAAAGTTCGTTCTACCAACAGGTATTTCATGTGCTGGTGATCTGGGAGCGATATGGCACTCAGTGCTCGCAACAGACTCACGGGAACAGTCAAGTCCATAAAAACGAACGACGTCATGGCAGAAGTGGTCATCGAACTGCCCGACGGACAGGCGATCGCGTCTACTATCACTCGGTCATCCGCCGATCGGCTCGATCTCGCCGAGGGCGACGAGGTTCAGGCTGTTATCAAGGCCAGCGAAGTGATGGTCAATAAGGATTGAAGCCGCACCCTCCGACTGAGAACCGTTCGAACTGCGGGCACCCACCAGTCAGTACGCGCTCCTCAGTAACCGGGGTTTCAGCGTTATCTCTGAAGACGGATTTCAACAGCGTCCAAGACTCCGTTCGGCGTCTATCGCTCGAACAGGACCGGCTCGGGGACGCCCTCGTCGGCCGCCTCGCGCCACGACCGACTCGGCGTCCACCCGAACAGCCGCTCGGCCGTCGCGACCGCGTAGGCGCCCCGCTCGTCGCCCTCGTTGAGCGCGCTCTCGTCGACGGCGCAGTCGTTCGGAATCGCACCGTACGACTCCCGCAGGAGGCCGAGTAGGGGCCGACCGAGCGCGTTGTCGGCGGCGACGCAGTTGACCGCCTCGTGGGTCCCCGGAGCCACCGCCGGGTCGGGCCCCACGGTCTCCGCGAGCGCCGCCGCGACGAGGTCGGCGACGTCGCGGGCGTCGACGTACGACCAGAAGTTGCCGGCGCCGGCGTCCAGATCCCCGACGTACTCGTCGCTCCGACAGGCGTACGCGCCGGGGTACTGGATCCACGACGGCCGGATCGAGACCGCCGGGACGCCCTCGCGGCGCCCGACCGCGCCGGCGGCCGCCTCCGCCGTCACCTTCGAGAGCCCGTACGGGTCCTCCGGGCGGAGCGGGTGGTCCTCGGTGATCGGCAACTCCTCCGGAAACGGCGTCGGATCGGCGAAGAAGAAGCCGTACGCGCCGTCGCTCGACGCCTGCACGACCCGGGCGTCGACGCGACCGGCGGCGTCGAGGACGTTCTTCGCGGCGCGGACGTTCGTCTCGAACACGCGACCGTCGGGGTGGGTGCCCGCGACCGGGATCGCCGCCCAGTGGACGACCGCGTCGGGGTCGACCGAGTGGACGACGTCGAGCGCCTCGCCGCGATCGGCGAGGTCGGCCGCGCGGAACGAAACGTTCGGGACCGGGTCGGCGTCGAGGCCCGGGTGGTCGTAGTCGACGACGACGACCTCGTAGTCGCCGGCGAGTCGGTCGACGACCCAGCGCCCCGAGGCGCCGCGGCCGCCGGTGACGAGGACGGTCTCCATGCGGGCGGGTCGGCGCGGCGGCGGAAAAACGCACCGTCGTCCGGCGACCGAGCGGCCGCGGCGTCGCTCCGGGAACCCCGGCAGGCTTTAATCCGACGAACGGTAAAACTCGGGTATGGAATGGAAGACCGACTGGGGACTCCGTGGGCGGATGGCGTTCACGATGTTCCTCCTCTTCGCCCTCTACGTCGTCTTCGTCGGCGTGCTCACCGTATACTTCGGCGACTTCCTGTTCCCGCTGGTCATGCTCGGCGGGTTCGCGATCGCCCAGTACTTCTTCAGCGACAAGCTCGCCCTGCGGAGCATGGGCGCCCGCGAAGTGAGCCCCGACGAGTACCCCGACCTCCACCGGCGGGTCGAGCGACTGAGCCAGCAGGCCGACCTCCCGAAGCCGACGATCGCGGTCGCGGACACGCAGGTGCCGAACGCGTTCGCGACCGGCCGGAACAAGAAGAACGCGACCGTCGCGGTGACGACCGGGCTGCTCCGATCGTTAGGCGAGGACGAGCTCGACGGCGTGCTCGCCCACGAGCTCGCGCACGTGAAGAACCGCGACGTGATGGTGATGACCATCGCCTCGTTCCTCTCGACGATCGCCTTCTTCATCGTCCGGTGGGGATGGCTGCTTGGCGGGAACAACCGTCAGGGCGCGCCCGTCATCGTCGCGGTGCTCGTCTCCATCGTCGTCTGGATCGTCTCGTTCCTGTTGATCCGCGCGCTCTCGCGGTACCGCGAGTACGCCGCCGACCGGGGCGCCGCGCTGATCACGGGGAAGCCCGGTGCGCTCGCGTCGGCGCTGATGACGATCGACGGGCGGATGGACCGCGTGCCCGAGGAGGACCTCCGCCAGGAGGCGGAGATGAACGCGTTCTTCATCATCCCGATCAAGGCGGGGTTCGTCGGCAAGATCGCCTCGACGCACCCGTCGACCGAGAACCGCATCGAGCGGCTCCGGGACCTCGAGCGCGAGATGGAGACGGCCTGATTCGGGCCCGGTCGCTCACCGCGGGACGGCGAGCCGGAAGCGATCCCCAAGGCCGCGGGCCGGAAGCGACCCTCCGCCGTTATCACTCGTCCGTCGGTCGACGAGACAGTCGAAGAGCCGGAGTCGCGACGCCGCCGTCGCGGCCGGAAATCCCTCCCGTCTCAGTTCGTATATGACAGACATTGGTACATCATCGTACTATTATACGTTCGAATTCGTTGGGGCGTAAGTGACGGCGAAACAAAAAGATAGATCGGACGTGAGCGACACAGCTCGGATCGGTCCGTCGCGTTTTATAGGCCCGATACACAGTACTGAGACACTCACGGTGCGAACGGAGGCCGACGAGAGACGACTGGTGATCGCCGCCGGTCGTCGCTCTCCGTAGCGTTGCGAAGAGTGTTGAAAAGCGGCCGTTGGCGGTGAAGTCGTCGTTTGAGGTCTCAGAGCAGATCGAGGGCGTAAACACCGTCGCGAGCGGAGCGATTAATTTCAGCTCCGTAATGTTCACCCGATCGTGACACACTTATGAATCACGTGCTGAGGACCCGATTCGGTGTCGGGGGTCCGGTTCGGACGGGGCGGATCGACTATCCGGAGCCGAGTTAAGATAACAAAAGTACTCCTGTTATTTTGAGCCGCGACAAGAGATCGGGCGGTTCACGGATGACCGATAACGGCGTTCTATCATATCGAACGAACGGACGCCGCGAACGGACGGACGCCGCGTACGGACGAGCACCGCGAACGGCCGGGCGCGGCGCTACGTGTGCGCGATGTTGAGTTCGAGTTCGTTCGCCGCGCCGAGCAGGAGGTCCGGGATCTCGGACTCGAGTCGATCCCCGTTCAGGCGGTGCGAGGGGCCGGTGACGCTGAGCCCGCCGATCACCTCGCCGTCCGGGTCACAGATCGAGACGCCGACGGCGTGGGTCCCGCGGAGCGACTCCTCCCTGTTGAAGAAGTAGCCGCGCTCGCGTCCCGCCTCGATCTCCGCGCGGAGCTCGTCCGGGTCGGTGACGCTGTGTTCCGTCACCGGCTCGAACGACATGCGTTCGAACATGTCGGACAGTTCGGGCTCCGGAAGCTCGGCGAGGATCGCCTTCCCGGCCGACGCCGCGTACAGCGGAATGCGGCTGCCGATCCCGGGGTCGGTGCGGACCGCCCGGTCCCCGACGGCCCGCGCGAGGTACACCGCCTTCCCGTGTTCCTCGACGAAGAACTGGGCGCGCTCCCCGGTGACCTCCGCGATCTCCTCGACCTTCTGGCGCACGAGGTCGTACCCGCGGTAGCCGCTCCGTGCGGTGACGCCGATCTCGAGGAACCGGAGGCCGACGTGGTACCCCCCGTCGCGCCGGACGACGTAGCCGAGGTCCGCTAGGGTGTGGAGGTGTCGGTGCACCGTGCTCTTCGCGTAATCGAGTTCGGCCGCCAACTCGGCCAGGGACGCGCCGTCGTTCTCGACGAGGCGTTGCACGACGTCGAACATCGTTTCGGCGGTCCGTACCGCGTCTTTTTCCGGCGTATCGGCGTCTTTCGGCCCTCCGTTCATACTCACGCGTCGGACTCCAAACATAAAAGCGTTCGATTACGTCGAACGTTTTTTGACGGTCGCTGCCGCCTCTCGGCGACGGAGCGGGACCGCCGCGCGACCGCCTGCCCCTACGCGTAGGTTTAATCCGGACGACCGTCTGCGGCCATGCGTGGTATCCCGCTCGTCGATCGCCGGAGCCGACTCGGGGATCGTCCGAGAGCGACCCTTCCAGCTGCTGCTTCTCATCAACGTCCTCCCGCCGCTCGGCACCGCGCTCCTCTCGCCCGTGCTCGGATCGCTCGTCGAGCCGCTCGGGGCGTCGACGGCGAACATCGGGCTCATGATGTCGGCGTTCACCGCGCCGTCGATCGTCGTCATCCCGATCGCCGGCGTTGTCTCCGACCGGTACGGGCGCCGGCCGGTGTTGCTCTTCGGACTCGTCTGGTTCGGGCTCACCGGCACCGCCGTCGCCTTCGTCTCCACCTTCGCCGCGGCGCTCGCCCTGCGCGCGCTCCAAGGGATCGGGTTCGCCGCGCTCACGCCGATCATCATCACCAGCCTCGGCGACCTGTACGCGGGCACGAAGGAGGCGACCGCGCAGGGGCTCCGGTTCACCGGCTCCGGGCTGTCGCAGACGGCGTTCCCGCTGGCCGCCGGGGTGCTCGTCGGGATGGCGTGGCAGTACCCGTTCCTGCTGTACGCCGTCGCCTTCCCGATCGCGGCGGTCGTCTACCTGTACTTCGAGGAGCCGCTCGATAGCGAGGCGGCGGACGATGGTTCGGAGGCGGGGATCCGGGCGCAGATCGGAGACATGCGCGCGCTCGTCGCGCACCGCCGGGCGTGGACGATGGTCGTGGCGCGCGGGAGCGCGAACGTCGCGTGGTTCGGCTTCCTCACGTACAACTCGATCCTCGTCGTCGACGTGCTCGGCTACACGCCGGCGGAGGCGGGGGTCCTCGCGGCGGTCGCGAGCCTCACGTACGCGCTCGCCGCGACGCAGGCCGGGCGGATCGCCTCCCTGTTCGACGACCGGCTCTACCCGCTCGTCGCCACGAACCTGTCGATGGGCGCCGGGCTCGCGCTCGCGTTCCTCGCGCGATCGTTCGCGGTCGCCGCCGTCGGCGTCGTGTTCATGGGGATCGGGTTCGGGCTCGTGCTCTCCATCTACCGGAGCGTCATCACGACGCTCCCGCCCGCGGACCTGCGCGGCGGACTGGTCAGCCTCGGCGAGGGGAGCGGGCGCGCGGCGGCGACGGCGACCCCGGTGGTCATGGGCGTCGCCGTCGCGGTCGCGACCCGCCCGCTCGGGTTCGAGGCGGCGGTCCGCGCGGTCGGCGCCGGCACCGGCCTCGTCGGCGCGGGCGTCGGGATCGGCTGCCTGCTCCTGATGAGCGCGTCGCCGCCGATCCGGATGGGGGAGTAGCTCCGGGGGACCGCGACGGACGCGGGCCGACGCCGCCGACGACCGCGGGCCGACGCCGCCGACGACCGCGACCCCGGGTACTTTGTCGGCCGACCGCGACGCGTGGAGCATGTCCACCATCGACGTCGCGGTGCTCGACCACGACGCGCACGGAATCCCGGCGGCCGACTACGCGGAGATTCTCGACCGACGCCTCCCCGACCGGGAGGTGCGCCTCGCCGCGACGCCGGACGACCACCGGCGCTACCTGCGGGAGGCCACCGTCGTCGCAGGGAAGTACATCGACGCCGAGGAGGTGGCGGCCGCCGAGAACCTGCGGCTGTTCGCGTGCAACGCCGCCGGCGTCGACCACCTCCCGCTGGACGCGCTCGCCGAGCACGGCGTCGCGGTGACGAACGCGTCGGGCGTCCACGGCCCGAACGTCGCCGAGCACGTGCTCGGCTGGGTGCTGACGTTCGCGCGGCGGCTCGACGAGGGGCGCCGCCGCCAGCGGCGCCGGGAGTGGCGCCGATTCCAGTCGTTCACGGAACTCGCCGGCAGCACCGTGACCGTCGTCGGGCTGGGCTCGATCGGCGAGACCGTGGTCGAGCGGTTCGAGGGGTTCGACGTCGACACGGTCGGCGTCCGCCACACCGTCGAGGACGGGGGGCCGACGGACGACGTGGTCGGCTACGACGGTCTCGCGGACGTCCTGCCGGGGACCGACGTGCTCGTCCTCGCGTGTCCGCTCACGGAGACGACAGAGGGGCTGATCGGCGACCCCGAGCTCGACGCGCTGCCGGCGGACGCGATCGTCGTCAACGTCGCGCGCGGCGGCGTGATCGACACGCCGGCGCTCGTGGACGCGCTGCGGGCGAACGCGCTCCACGGCGCCGCGCTCGACGTCACCGACCCCGAGCCGCTCCCGAGCGACCACGACCTGTGGGGGTTCGAGAACGTCTTCCTGACGCCCCACGTCGCGGGCCACACGCCGAGGTACTGGGAGCGGTGCGCCGACGTCCTCGTCGAGAACCTCGAGCGGGTCGCCGAGACCGGCGAGTACGAGGGACTGAGAAATCAGGTCGTTTAAAAAGGCGCCGTCGGAGACGGAGCGAGCGCCGGACTACTGGTACGCCTGTATCCCCGTGATGTCCTCGCCGAGGATCAGCGTGTGGATGTCGTGGGTGCCCTCGTAGGTGTAGACGGTCTCCATGTTCGCCATGTGACGCATCGGCGAGTAGTCGGCGGTGATCCCGTTGCCGCCGAGCATCTCGCGGGCGATCCGCGACTGGTCGCGCGCCATCCGGACGTTGTTGCGCTTGGCCATCGAGACGTGTTGCGGGCGCATCTCGCCCGCCTCCTTGAGGTCGGCGAGCCGGTGGGCGAGCAGCTGCGCGAGCGTGATCTGCGTCGCCATCTCCGCGAGCTTCTGCTGTTGCATCTGGAAGCCGCCG
Source organism: Halorubrum sp. Ib24 (assembly GCF_002252745.1). Taxonomy (NCBI): domain Archaea; kingdom Methanobacteriati; phylum Methanobacteriota; class Halobacteria; order Halobacteriales; family Haloferacaceae; genus Halorubrum; species Halorubrum sp. Ib24. The sequence continues at coordinate 36,982 of NZ_NHOX01000008.1, forward strand.
ATCGGCTTCCCGAACTGCTCGCGGTCGGTGGCGTACCCCTTGGCGACCTCGAAGCAGTCCTGCGCGGCGCCGACCGCGCCCCACGCGATGCCGTAGCGGGCCTGCGTCAGGCACGACAGCGGCCCCTTCATCCCCTCGACGCCGGGGAGGCGGTTCTCGGCGGGGACGCGGACGTCCTGGAGGCTGATCTCGCCAGTGATCGACGCGCGCAGGCTGAGCTTCTCGTCGATCTTGTTGGTGGTGACGCCGTCGCGGTCGGCCTCGACGAGGAACCCGCGCACGGGGTTCCCGTCCTCGGTGCGGTCCTTCGCCCAGACGACGGCGACGTCCGAGATCGGGGAGTTCGTGATCCACGTCTTCGACCCGTTGAGCACGTACCCGTCACCGTCGGCCTCGGCGCGCGTCTCCATCGCGGAGGGGTTCGAGCCGTGCTCGGGCTCGGTGAGCCCGAAGCAGCCGACCGCCTCGCCGGTGCCGAGCTTCGGCAGCCACTCGTCTTTCTGCTCGTCGCTTCCGAAGGCGTGGATCGGGTACATCACCAGCGCGCCCTGCACGCTCGCCATCGAGCGGAGCCCGGAGTCGCACGCCTCCAGCTCGCGCATCAGCAGGCCGTACGCCGTCTCGCTGACGCCGGGGAGACCGTACCCCTCAAGATTCGGCGCGTAGAATCCCATCTCGCCCATCTTCGGGATGAGCTCTTCCGGGAACGTGCCGTCGATCCAGTGCTGGCCGATGTCGTCGACCTCGCCGTCGATCAACGACCGGGCGGAGTCGACGAGCATCCGCTCCTCCTCGGACAGAGTCGACTCCATGTCGAAGTAATCGAGCATACGATCGCTTGCGATCCCAAGGATAAATAAGTATACTCTTGGCCGGCGAGCGGCTGGGATCGCGGGTCGCTTCGCGTGTCGATTCGCGGGTCGGGGCGAGTCGAGAGCGCGCCTGCGACGGGCGCGGCTCAGAACCCGTCGGTCCCCTCGAGAAGGTGCGCCTCGACGACGTCCATATCGAGCTCGATCCCGAGCCCGGGGGCCTCCGGCACCGCGATTCGCCCGTCCTCGATCAGCGGCTCGTCGCGCGCCAGCAGGTCGTCCCACCAGTCGACCTCCAGGGCGTGGTACTCCAGCAGGTCGAAGTTCGGCGTGGCCGCGCCGAGGTGGACGCAGGCCATCGTCCCCACCGGGCTACAGACGTTGTGCGGGGACATCGGCATGTAGTTCTCCTCGGCGCGGTCGGCGATCCGCGTCGTCTCCGTGAGCCCGCCGACCGTCGCCGGGTCGGGGGTGACGACGTCGACGCCGTGCTCGTAGATCAGGTCCGACAGCTCGAAGACGCGGAACCGGTTCTCGCCGGTCGCGACCGGCGTCCGCGTCGCCTTCGTCACCTCCTTCTGGGCGTCCATGTTCTCCGGCGGGATCAGGTCCTCCAGCCACATCAGGTCGAACTCCTCTAACTCGTGGGCGAGCCGCTTCGCGCTCTCGACGGAGTAGTCCCAGTGGCAGTCGAACGCGAGGTCGACGTCGTAGCCGATCTCCTCGCGCACGGCCGCGACGATTTCCTTCTTCTCTCGGATCGCCGCGTTCGTCAGGCGCCCGTTGTACGGGTCGTTCTCGTTGTCGGCCGGCAGGTCGAGGTCGAACTTCAGCGCCGAAAAGCCCATGTCGGTGACGCGGGCGGCCTCGGCGGCGTACGCCTCCGGGGAGTACGCCTCGGCGTCGGCGTAGGCGGTCGCGCCGTCCTCGACCGCGTACGCCTCGCCGGCGTGGCAGTCGCAGTAGAGCCGGACCTCGTCGCGGTACTTCGAGCCGAGCAGCTGGTAGACGGGGAGGCCGAGGATCTTCCCGGCGGCGTCCAACAGCGCGATCTCGATGCCGGAGGCCGCGGTGACGACCTTCCCGGTCGTGCCGCCGTGGCCCGACATCTCTTGGAAGATGTACCGCACCAGGCGCTCGACGTCGAGGGGGTTCTCGCCGACGAGGAACCGGTTCGTGTACTCGACGAGCTCCGGGACGCCGCCGCCGCGGTACGCCTCGCCGATGCCGGTGACGCCGGCGTCGGTCTCCACTCTGATCAGGTTCCACTCGAAGTTCCCCTCGACGACGCAGGCGTCGAGGCCGGTGATCTGTACGTCTCGGTCCGGGTCGCGGGTGTCGATCTGGTCTGAGTAGTCTCGCATGTGTCTGGTTGAGTGATATTTGTCGGGGTCAGTCGTCTCTGAATCGCTCCAGCGCGTCCTCGTCGAGCGGCACGCCGTGGCCGGGGCGGTCGGGGAGGTCGATCATCCCGTCGTCGCCGGGCGTCACGGGGTCGGCGACGACGTCGTCGAACGCCTTCACGTCCATGTCGCGGTAGAAGTACTCCACCCAGAGGCCGTTCTCGATGGCCCCGAGCAGCGACGCGTGGATGTTCCAGTTGTAGTGGGGCGCGATGGGGATGTCGTACGCCGAGGCGTGGTTCGCGATCTTCAGCCACTCCGTGACCCCGCCGCAGACGGTGACGTCGGGCTGGAGGATCGTCGCCGCGCCCGTGTCGGCGAGGCGGGCGAAGTTGTGCCGCGTCCCCTCCAGTTCGCCTGTGGCGACGGGGTAGTCGATCCCGTCGTTCACCTCGGCCATCGTGTCGACGCGGTCGATCATCACGGGCTCCTCGATGAAGTACGGGTCGTACGGCTCGAACGCCCGGCAGTTGCGGAGCGCCTCGGTGCTGGAGCCCCAGACGCCGTTGGCGTCGAGCAGGAGGGTACGCTCGTCGCCGATCTCGTCGCGCACCGCGGCGACGCGCTCGGCCTCCTCGTCGGCCGACAGGCGCCCGACCTTCATCTTCACGACGTCGTGGCCCTCGTCGAGGTAGCGCCGCATCTCGTCACGGAGCGCCTCGTGGCCCTTGTCGTCGCGGTAGTAGCCGCCGCTGGCGTACGACGGGACCGACTCCGAGTGCCCGCCGAGCAGCTTGTGGAGGGGCATGTCGGCCGCCTTCGCCTTCGCGTCCCAGAGCGCGATGTCGACCGTGGAGATGGCGCGCAAGAAGAGACCGGTCCGACCGATCTGGACGTTCCCCTCGTACATCTCGTGCCACAGGCGCTCGGTGTCGCGGGGGTCCTCGCCGACGAGGATCGGTTCGAGCAACGACTCGACCGCGTCGGCGATGAGGCCGGCCCCCTCGTACCCCAGCGAGTAGCCGACCCCCTCGTGACCGGTGTCCGTTCGCACGTACGTGATCGCGTGGTCCCGGTAGGTGAGCGTCCGGTTGGAGAAGGAGACGGGCGACTCCAGCGGCAGCTTGATCGGGAACGACTCGACTTCGGTTATCTGCATACGTGCAGCGGCGTCACACGGGTACAAGTAGACCCCCGTATCGGCAACACTCTCAGGCGCGGTGCCGACCGCAGCCGCGCCGACCACCCGCAGTTTTTGTATCGTCGCCACGAGGGGGCCCACATGGAGTTCCCCGACCGATCCGACGTCGACGGGCTCATCGACCCGCAGCCGCTCCCGGGGTTCGCGCGGGTGCGGTACGAGCCGGAGACCGAACGCCTCGACGACCCCGTCGGGGCGGCGCGCGAGGCGCTCGGCTCGCTCGACCTCGACGGCCTCCCCGCGGGCGCGACCGTGGCCGTCGGGGTCGGCAGCCGCGGGATCGACCGGATCGACGAGGTCGCGGCGGCGGTCGTCGACGAGGTCGCCGAGCGCGGGTTCGACCCCGTGGTCGTCCCCGCGATGGGCAGCCACGGCGGCGCGACCCCCGAGGGGCAGCGCGAGGTGCTGGAGGCGCTCGGGATCACGGAGGAGACGGTCGGCGCCCCGATCGACGCGCGGATGGCCGCCGAAGCGCTGGCGACGGCGCCCGTTGGCGACGTCGACATGCCGGTGTACTTCTCGGAGGCGGCGCTCGCGGCCGACGCCGCCCTCGTCGTGAACCGCGTGAAGGCCCACACCAACTTCACCGGGCCGATCGAGAGCGGGCTCGCGAAGATGACCGTCGTCGGGCTCGGCAAGCAGCGCGGCGCCAAGTCGTTCCACTCGACGGCGATCGCCGAGGGGTACGTCGAGACGCTGACCGCCGCGCTCGACGTTATCGAGCGCGAGACGCCGCTGATCGGCGGGATCGCGCTCGTCGAGAACTTCGAGGAGGAGGTCTGGCACCTAGAGGCCGTCCCCGCGGGGTCATTCCTCGACCGCGAACCGGAGCTGTTGGAGCGCGCGTACGAGGAGATGCCGACGCTCCCGATCGACGACGTCGACCTCCTCGTCATCGACGAGATCGGCAAGGAGATATCCGGCGCCGGGATGGACACGAACGTCATCGGGCGCTACCGCGTCCTCAACGCGCCCGACCCCGAGACCCCCGACATCGACCTCATCTACGTGCGGGGGCTGACCGAGGCGACGAAGGGGAACGGCAACGGGATCGGCCTCGCCGACCTCACCCGGCGGGCCGCGGTCGACCAGCTCGACCTGAAGAAGACGTACGCGAACGCGCTCACGAGCGGGTCGCTCTCGAAGTCGAAGCTCCCCGTGGTGGCGCCCGACGACGAGTTCGCGCTCCGGACCGCGCTGGCGGCGCTCGGGGGGTACGACCCCGAGACCGTCCGGATCGTCTGGGTCCAGAACACGCAGGACCTCGGGGAGCTCCTGGTCTCCGACGCCGCCGTCGACGACCTCCCGGAGGCGGCGACGGTGGTCGGCCGCGAGACGGTGGGGTTCGACGACGGGACGGCGGGGTTCGAGGACGCGGCGGGTGAGGTCGACGCCGAACCGGCGACCGAGCCGTCGGGCGGTCCGGACGCATAGCGCCCCGACCGCGGTCGCCTCGTCCGACGGATTCCCGTCCCCTTGCCTGTAGGGAAACGTTTTCACGCCGCACTCGGGATGGGTGAGGCATGGACCTACAGATCGACGGGAACGCGGCCCTCGTCACGGCGTCGTCCAGCGGACTCGGCAAGGCATCGGCGAAGGCGTTGGCCCGCGAGGGCGTCGACGTCGTCATCAACGGCCGCGACGAGGAGCGGCTGGCGGCCGCGAAAGAGGAGGTCGAGGCGGTCGCGACCGGCGAGGTCGTCGCGCAGTCCGCCGACCTGACCGACGCCGACGAGGTCGCGGCGCTCGTGGAGACGACCGTCGACGAGTTCGGCACGATCGACCACCTGGTGACGAGCGCGGGCGGCCCGCCCTCGGGCGCATTCCTCGACACCGACGACGAGGACTGGCAGCACGCCTACGACCTGCTCGTGATGAGCGTCGTCCGGCTGGCGCGGGAGTCGTACCCGCACCTCAAGGAGGGCGACGGCGGCACGATCGTCAACATCACCTCCCGGAGCGTGAAGGAGGCAATCGACAGCCTCGTGCTGTCGAACGCCGTCCGGATGAGCGTCATCGGGTTGGAGAAGACGCTCTCGAAGGAGTTCGCGCCGGAGGTGCGCGCGAACGCCGTCCTGCCCGGCCCCCACGAGACGAGCCGCATCCGCGACCTCGTCGAGGCCGCCGTCGAGCGCGGCGACTACGACTCCTACGAGGAGGGGCTCGACGACTGGGCCGGGAACCCGCTGGAACGCATCGGCGACCCGATGGAGCTCGGCAACACCGTCGCGTTCCTCTCGTCGCCGAAGTCCGGCTACGTCAACGGCACCGCGCTCCCGATCGACGGCGGCTCGACCGGAGCGAACTTATGAACCCGGTCCCGTTCGACGAGGCGGAGACGTACGAGCCCGAGGAGGGCTGGCGGCGCGTGGCGATGGCGGGCAGCGATCAGTTCTCCTTCGAGTGGTTCGAGAAGCCGCCGGGCCACAGCTCGCCGATGCACGACCACGAGAACGAGCAGGTGTGCCTCTGTCTGGAGGGCGAGCTCACGGTCGCGACCGAGGACGACTCGGTCACGCTCCAGAAGAACGACTCCGTCCTGCTGGAGTCCAACGAGGCCCACCGGGTCGAGAACACCGGAGACGAGCGCGCCGTCGGCCTCGACGTGTTCGCGCCCGGGCGCTCGTTCGACTTCTGGACGGACCGCGAGGAGTGAGATGAACGGAGCGACCCCCCGATGAAGTACCTCGCACGCACGGCGACCGGCGACCCCCTGCTCGGCGGCGACGAGGGGTACGTCCCTCTCGGCGCCGTCGAACCGGATCTGGAGAGCGTCCGCGACGCGCTCCCCCGGGCGGCCGCGGGGACGCTCGCGGACGTCGCCGACGCGACCGCCGACCCCGTCCCGGCGGCGGACGTGACGTTCGGCGCCCCCCTGGCGTCGTTCGGGAAACTGTGGGGGATCGGGCTGAACTACGAGGAGCACGCCGGCGACCTCGACGAGGAGCGCCCGACGGAGCCGGCGAGCTTCATGAAGCCGTCGTCGGTCCTGACGGGGCCCGGCGGTCCGATCCGGCTGCCGCCGGAGTCGCAGAGCGAGCGGGTGACCGCCGAGGCGGAGCTGGCCGTCGTCATGGGCCGAACGTGCCGGAACGTCGACGAGGGCGACGTCGACGACGTGATCGCGGGGTTCCTGCCCGTGATCGACATGACCGCCGAGGACGTGCTCCAGCGGAACCCGCGCTTCCTCACGCGGGCGAAGAGCTACGACACGTTCCTCGTGCCCGGCGCCGCGCTCGCGGTGCTGGAGGAGCCGCTCGACCTGGAGCCGCTCTCGGTGCGGACCGAGGTCAACGGCGAGGTGCGGGCGGAAAACGAGATCCGGAACATGCTGTTCCCGCCGGCGGAGATCGTCTCGTTCCACTCCGACGTGATGACGTTAGAGCCGGGCGACCTGTTCAGCACGGGGACGCCCGGCGCGGCGCCCATCGACCCCGGCGACGAGGTGCGGGCGGTCGTCGAGTCGATCGGCGCGGTCGACGCGCCGGTGACGCGGTAGGCGGTCGGCGCGGTAGGCGGTCGGCGCGGTAGGCGGTCGGCGCGGTAGGCGGTCGGCGCGGTAGGCGGTCGGCGCGTCGACCGGGGGGCGGCGTCCGCCGACCGCGCCGCCGGCAGCCATCTTTATTACCCGCTGTTCGGTTAGGTGTCCGTATGTACCGCGTACTGCTCCCCGTCGGGGGGGACGTCGAGCACGTACTGGCCGCGGCTGACGCCGTCGCGTCGCTGCCGAACGCCGCCGACGAGGTCGAGGCGGTGATACTCAACGTCTACGAGGGGTTCGAAGTCAGCGGCGAGGCCGGCCGCGTCGACTCCGAGGACGTGTGGGACGAGGAGAACTACCCCGAGAGCGTCGACGCCGTCGAGGACCGGCTGGCGGCGGCCGGCGTCGAGACGGCCAGGCGGCGCGAGCACGGCGACCCCGCCGACACGATCGTCGAGGTCGCCGCGGAGCTCGACGTCGACAACGTCACGATGAGCGGGCGGCGACGGAGCCCGACCGGCAAGATGTTGTTCGGGAGCACGACGCAGTCGGTGTTGCTCGCGGCCGACCGTCCGGTGACGGTGATCCTCGAGGACTAAGTCGGCGGCCGCGACGTGTTCGACAGGGTTCACGACGTGGAGTATTCTCTCCGTTTAAACTGAAATAAACAGGTACATTGTTATTGATCGACCGAATGTACACGGTTGAGCATGGCAGATAACTCAGTCAATCGGCGCAAGTTCCTGTACGGCACGGGCGCGGTAGGTATCACCGGACTCGCGGGTTGTGCCGGCGGCGACGGCTCCGACGGCTCCGACGGCTCCGACGGCTCCGACGGCTCCGACGGCTCCGACGGTTCTGACGGCTCCGACGGGTCGGACGGCTCCGATGGCGACGACAGCGCGGAGCTCTCGCTCCGAGTCGGGACGTCCGCCGGCGGGACGCAGGACGTCGGGCTCGCCGTCGAGCGCGCGGTGAGCCAGGAGAGCGACACGCTCGACTACTCGACCATCGAGAGCCCCGGCTACATCGGGACCATCTATCGGATGGCACAGAACCAGTTCAACGCCGGCATCACCGACAACAACTCGCTCAACAAGGCGCTCGACGACCGCGGCCGGTTCGCCGAGCAGTCGGTGTCCCGAATCCCCCAGTACGGGTTCGCCGCGTTCCCGTACAGCATCTACATCGTCGCCCGCGACGGCACGGGCATCGAGACGTTCGACGACCTCGCCGGCGCGAACGTCTACCCCGCCGAGCCGGGGTACTCGACGCGCGCGACGACCCTCGACGTCTGGTCGCAGGACCCGACCGCGGACGTCTACGACCAGATGAACATCCAGGACATGGGCGTCGGTGACGCGCCCGGCGCGATGGAGGAGGGCACCATCGACGCGTCCATCGCGTACGGCTCGCCGGGCGTTCGGTACACCGGCTTCGTTCAGGAGATGGCCTCCCGGGTCGACCTCCACTACGTCGAACCGACGGACGCGCTCATCGAGTCCGCGGAGTCGTACTCCGGCGCCGGCACGACCCGGACGTCCTACAGCGACTGGGAGATCGCGGGCACGGACATCGGCACCGACGAGGTGTTCACCTGGGACCTCGAGGTCAACTACACGTTCAACCCCGAGGCCAATCCCGACGCCGTCTACGAGCTGTGCCGCGTCGTCGACGAACACAACGACGTCGTCAACGACGGCGAAGCGCAGTTCAACGACTTCGGCGGCACCGCGGACATGCTCGCCTACGCGCAGGAGCGCATCCCGGTCCACGCCGGTGCCGTCCAGTACTACAAGGACAACGACGCCTGGGACGACAGCCTCCAAGAGGGCGACACGGCGTAACCCCTCCCGAGGCGTAGCTCCGACTGGCGAACCGGGATCCAACTAATATTTTACTACAAACAAACGCATACCCAAACATGGCTACACAATCCGAACGGCAGACCGGTCCCGCGGGGTGGCTACGAGGCCTCGACATCGGCGTCACGCTCACGGCCGTCCTGTTCTGGGCGGTCGTCCTCTGGTGGGCGTCCACCCAGCAGTGGTCGCCGGTCAAGTACGCCGTGCTGTTCGTCGGCGGCATCATGACGGTGTACGCGCTCAACGAGACCCGCGAATCGATCGAAGAAGGCAGCCGGATAGACGCCTTGGTGTTGCTACCGGCGGCCGGCGTGCTCATCACGGCGTCGTTCTACTTCTTCCTGAACTTCGAGATGGTGTATCTCCTGCGTCAGGGGTTCGCCAGCGAACACGAGTACATGCTCGCGCGACTCATCATCATCTCGCTGCTGTACCTCACGTGGCGCGAGTTCGGGAACCTCTTCCTCGGGCTCGTTATCAGCGTGATGCTGTACGCGATGTTCGGCGACGCCGTTCCGGGCGTCCTCGGACACGCCGGGATGAACCAGCTGACGCTCCTCCAGGCGACGGTCACGGACCTGTACGGGTTCTACGGCTCGCTGACGCAGCTGACCGCGTCCTGGATCGCGCCGTTCCTCCTGTACGCCGGGCTGTTGTTCGCGTACGGCGCGTTCGACCTGATCCTCCGACTCGCCATCGTCGCGGCCGGCCGCATCCGCTCGGGCGTGGCCCAGACGGCCGCGCTCTCCTCGGCGGTCATCGGCTCTATCAACGGCTCGTACACGGCGAACGCCGCCATGACGGGGTCGTTCACGATCCCGACGATGAAAGAGAGCGGGATGTCCGGCCACCGCGCGGCCGGCATCGAGGCCGTCGCCTCGACTGCAGGACAGGTGCTCCCGCCGGTCATGGGCGCCTCCGCGTTCGTGATGGCGTCGTACCTCGGCGTGGCGTACCTCAACATCGTCGTCGCGGGGCTGGTCCCCGCGGCGATCCTGGTCACGTCGATCGCCATCGCGGTCCACTACACCGCGATCAGCGACTCCAGCGACCAAGACATGGAATTCTCGGAGTTCTTCGACGAGACGCTATCGCGCAACGAGAAGATCGCCGAGGCGCTGCGGTTCGGCATCCCGTTCGGCGTCCTGATCTACTACCTCGGCTTCGCCCAGTACACGGTGATGACGTCGGCGATGTACACCGTGTTCGCGATGATGCTCACGGGCGTTCTGATGCCGCCGCTCCAGCGGCTCGTCGACAGCTCGGATGTCTCGCCGGTCTCGGAGTTCGTCACGCAGATCAAGAACACGATTCACGGCTTCCGGCGAGGGGCCATCATCCTCGCGCCCATCGCCATCATCCTCGTGGTCATCAGCGGCGTCGTGAACCTGTTCTCGACGACCGGCGTTCCCGCGAAGATCGCGCTGCTGATGATCAACCTCTCCGGCGGGGTCCTGCTGTTCGCGGTGCTGCTCGGGATGGCCGTCGCCATCGTGATGGGCGTCGGGATGCCGACGGTGGCCGCCTACGTCATCGTGGCTATCCTCATCGTCCCGACGTTCGTCTCCGAGTTCGGCGTCGCGGAGATCACCGCTCACTACACGATGTTCTACGCGGCCATCTTAGCGGGCATCACGCCGCCGGTGGCGACGGCGGCCGTCGTCGCGGCGGGCATCGCGGAGGCGAACTTCTGGCGGACCTGCGGGGCGGCGCTGAAGATCGCCGCGCCGCTGTTCGTCCTCCCCGTCGCGTTCGTCTACAACCCCGCCCTGATCTCGATGTCGCCGGGCGTCAACACGCTCTTGACCGGCCTCCTCGTCGTGATGGGCGCCATCTCCATCATCTACGGGCTGAACTACCCGTTCGAGATGTCCGTCGGGCGCGTAGTCCTCACCCGGGGCGCGCTCGCGGTGCTCGGCGTCCTCGTCATGACGTACCCGATGATGCTCGCGAAGGTCGCGGGCATCGCCGTCTTCGTCGCCGTCTTCGTCGCGGAGAAGGTGATGGTCCGCGGTCTCAAGAGCCCGTTCACCAGGGAGGTGAAACAATGAGCCCGAGCAGAGAGGCCCCCGAAGACCAAGTCGACACGTCCGATGTGGGCGGCCTCGCGGAAGTCGTTCCGGATCCGCTGATGCCGGTCTGGCGGCGCATCGAGCTGATTCAGGAGTTCCGGAGAACCCACGGCGACACCTACGTCACGGGCTTAGAGATACTGACGGCGATCGCGCTGGCGGTCGGCTACGGCTGGTGGGTGTTACTTTACTTCACCGGCGGCGGCGTCAGCCTGTAGCCGCCGTCCGACCGGTCGACCGTTCGCCGCTCGCTCGCGGCGCTTCTCGCTGCGGGCTCGCCCGTAGAAACGGGCGAGGCCGCGCTCACTCGAACCACTCCGCGGCGCGCTCGACGTCCTGCGGGATGTGATACTCCCGCTCGCAGACGTCGTCGAGGTACGAGCGCAGCCCGGGCGCGAACTCGGGGTGCGCGCAGCGGTCGACGATCAGCTCCGCGCGCTCGACCGGCGAGAGCCCGCGCACGTCGGCGACGCCCTGCTCGGTGACGAAGACGTCGACGTCGTGTTCCGTGTGGTCGACGTGGAAGGTCTGCGGGACGACCCGCGAGACCGCGCCGTCGTTCAGCGCGGAGGGGAGCGCACACACCGTGATCAGCGAGTTCCGGTTGAAGTCGGCCGAGCCGCCGACGCCGTTTATCATGCGTTCGCCGCGGACGTGCGTGGAGTTAACGTTGCCGTAGAGGTCGAACTCGATGGCGCTGTTCACGCCGATCACGCCGAACTGGTCGATGAGCCCCGGGTGGTTGGAGACGTCGGCCGGCCGGAGCACCACGTCCTCGGCGTAGCGCTCGACGTCCTCGAAGAGCCGCGCCTGCCCCTCGTCGGTGAGCGCGAGCGACGTGGCGCTCGCGGCCGCCAGCCCGCCTTCGTCGAGCATGTCGAAGAGCCCGTCCTGGATGAGCTCGCCGAAGTAGACGACCTCGCGGTCGCCGAAGTCGAGCGCCTGGAGCTCGCCCATCAGGGCGTTGCCGAGCGATCCGACGCCGAACTGGAGGTGGACCGCGTCGTCGAAGACGGGGGAGCGATCCAGCTCCTCGCGGAGGAACGAACCGAGGTTGGCGGCGATCGCGAGGTCGTCGTCCGTCGGGTCCCGGAAGGTGTACGTCGAGTCGGGAATCTCCGTCTCGACGACGCCCGCGAGGTTCTCGGGGTCGAAGCCGACGTGTGCGGTGCCGATTCGCTCGCCGGGGTCGGAGAGGGGGATCGGTCCGCGGTCCGGCGGCGCGTCGGGGCGGTAGACGTCGTGGAGCGCCTGCAGTTCGAGCGGCTGGTGGCGGTTCAGCTCGACGTACAGCTCGTCGGCGGCCTCGACGAAGGCGGGCACCTGCCCGAGCGACGTGGAGGGGACGAACCAGTCCTCGCCGACCGCGACCGCCTCGACGACGGCGACGTCGGGGTCGACGAGCCCGCCGTACTGGACCTCGTCGCCGATCGAGGAGGCGTTACGGTCGCTGAAAGCGATCTCGCGGGCGTCGGTCTTCTCGCGGGCGACCCGCGACGACTGGTAGGAGAACCGGCGCTCGACCTGCCCGGAGCCGACGAGGTCGACGTCGATCTCGTCGCCGACCTTCCCGCTGGCGACCAGCGTGAGCGACAGGTCGCGGGGCGACGACGCCAGCGCGAGCGGGATCGCCTTCGGGTAGCCGACGCTGCCGAAGCCGCTCGTGAGCACCGTCGCGTCGGCGTCGACCGCGGCGGCCGCCGCCTCGGCGTCGACGGTCGGCACGTCGCCGTGGAGCCGGCGCTCGATCGGCCGCCGGTCGGGACCGCGGCTCATCGGTCCCCTCGGTCCGGACGGGTGGAGCGCTCGCGAGTGGCGTGGCGCTCGCGAGGAGCGGTGCGACCGTCGACGGCGGCCCGGGCGGGGCCGCCGCGAGTCGGGATGGGCGTGTGTGGTGTCATGGGTCCGACGCGGGGCGTGCGGTGGGGAGCCCGGGCTCCGGCGCCGCCCCGTGAGTGCCGGTCGCAACGTCGGCCGGCCGGGACTTAAACGGTCACCTTCGCCGCGAGCCGCTCCGCGATGTGCTCGCCGAACGGCAGCGAGGAGGTCAGTCCGGGGGAGACGGCGTTGAGGACGTGGACGGCGTCCTCGCGCTCGACGAACAGCGGCTCTTTCACCAGCTCGCCGTCGGCGCTCACGAGCTGCGCGCGGATCCCGGCGTAGCTCTTCCGGAGGTCCTCGGCGCGCACGTCGGGGACGAGCTTCTGAGAGGCCGCCGCGAACTTCTCCTTCCGGTACGACTTGTTCAGCTCCGCCCACGCGACCGAGAGCATCAGCGGCGAGGCGAGCAGCCGCCGGAAGCCGCCGTAGGTGAGCGTCTCCAGCAGTTCGCGGGGGTCGACGTCGGTGTTGTCGTACGCCTCGCGGCCGAACGCGAGGACCGCGTTCGGGCCGACGATCACCTTCCCGTCCGTGCGGCGGGTGTAGTGGACGCCGAGGAAAGGGAGCTCGGGGTTCGGCGTCGGGTAGATCATCGTCTCGCAGAGCTCGGCGCGCTCGGGCCGCACCTCGTAGTACTCGCCGCGGAACGGGACCACTTGGTACTCCTCGCCGACGCCGACCTGGTGGGCCAGCGTGTCGGCGTGGAGCCCGGCGGCGTTGACGAGGGAGGAGACCTCGAAACGGCCGTTGCTCGTGTCGAGCCGGTACCCCTCGGCCGCCTCCTCGATCCGCGAGACCTCGTAGCCCGTATAAATGGTAACCCCGAGGTCACGGGCCTCGCGGGCGAGCGCGTAGACGTACTGCTCGGAGTCGACGGAGGCGGCCTCCGGGGCGTGGAACGCGGCCTGGCCCTCCGCGTGCGGCTCGTGCTCGCGGATCGCCTCGCGGGAGTCGAGCAGCTCGTAGGCGACGCCGTTGGCCTCGGCCCGCTCGGCGAGGTCGTCGAGCCGCGCCTCCTCCTCGTCGTCCGTCGCGACGACGAGGACGCCCAGCTCCTCGCAGGGGACGTCGTGCTCCTCGCAGTACGCCTTCATCCGGGCGGTGCCCTCGGTGGCGAACCGCGCCTTCTTCGAGCCCGGCGGGTAGTTGAACCCGGGATGGAGCACGCCGGAGTTCCGACCGCTCTGGTGGGCGGCGAGGTGGTGTTCCTTCTCTAGGACGGCGACGTCGAGGTCGGTTCGCTCGGCGAGGTGTTTGGCGACCGACAGGCCGACGCAGCCGCCGCCGACGATGGCGACGTCGTGGCGCATCATTGCGTGTCCGACGGATCCGGGAGCGGTGGCATATAGGTGCCGTTCGGCGCGGGCCGGCGGGGGGTCGCGGCGCCGTCTTCGAGCGGTCCCGCCGCCGCCCCTCGGGGCCACGGTAACGCCTATATCGCTGCCCGACTGTGGTACCAACGAATGACCGATACGAGCGGCGGGCGCCGGAACAAGGTGGCGCGCCTCGTCGACGAGTACGACTTAGACGGCGTCGGCGACGAGCTGGAAGCGCGGTGGACGGCGACCGGCGACGACCACACGAGCCTGCGCGACCTCGCGTACGAGTTCAACCGCGCGCTCGTCGAGTCGCGGCTCGACGAGACCGGGGTGCGCCTGTCGGCGCGGGAGCTGGACGCGGTGGTGCGCTCGCTGACGAGCGACGACGTCGCCGCCGCCGACCGGACGCAGCTCCGCCGGCGGCTCGAACGCGACGGGGTCGACGTCGACGCCCTCGACTGCGACGTGGTCACGTACCAAGCCGTCCGGAGCTACCTCCAAGACCACCGCGGCGCGGAGTACGAGCCCGACGACGGCGACCGCGCGACGACCGCGGCCCGGGCCATCGGGAAGCTCCGCGGTCGGCTGGTCTCGGTCGCGGAGTCGAAGCTCCGGGGACTCCGGAAGACCCCGGCGCTCACGCTCGGGGAGTTCCGGGTGCTGGTGGACGTGAGCGTGCTCTGTACGGACTGCGGCTCGCGGTACGGCGTCGCCGACCTGCTCTCGTCGGGGGGCTGTGACTGCGAGGCGACGGAACCGGAGGAGTAGGCCGACGGGGAAGACGGACGCGTAGCCCGACGGCGGCGTTACAGGTCGTACTGGTCGCGGACCGCCCCGTCGAGGCCGCGGTCTTCGAGGACGGCGAGCGGCGCCAGCATGTCAAGCTGGACGACGCCCGGGAGCCGCCCGACCTGGACGCCCCCGGTGAACGTGCAGCGCCCGCGGACCTCGCCCTCGCTCATGTCCAGGAGCTTCGTCGCGCGGTCGAAGGCGTTCTGCGTGGCGTCGTTGACGGTGGCGCCGGAGCCGACGACCTGAATCGGCGCCATCTCCGTCTCCGTCTCGACGCCGTGCTCGGCGCCGAGCTCGCGGCCCGCCTCGCGCTCGGCGTCGGTGTACGGCGCGCTGATGAACGGGAGGTCCTCCTCGTTCGGGAGCAGCACGGGGCCGTCGAGTTCGAGCCCCTCGATCACCTCCACGTCCATGGTGACGGTGCCGCTCACGTCGGTGGTGTGGAGGGAGAGCTCGCCGTCCCCCTGGTTCGCGTGGAGGTCGCCGACGTAGATCCCGGCGCCGTCGACGTCGACGGGGCAGATCAGCGTGGCGCCCGGCCGGACCTCCGGGATGTCCATGTGGCCGTCGGTGCGCTTCTCGAGGTCCGCCTCGGTCTCGACGCCGTAGTCGTGGTCGGCGCCGATGAGGCTCTGCCCGAAGTCGCCCGCGTTGTGCGAGTCGGGCATCGTCACCGACGGCGTCGTCCCGATGTTGCCGATAAACGGCCGGAGGCGACCGAGCGTGCCGGGCATGCCGTCCGGCTCGTACAGCAGGATCGGGTGTTGCCGGGAGTTCTCGGGGATGTCCATCACCTCGTCGGCGTCGAGCGCGAGCTCGTGGGCCCCCTCCTCGTCGAGCGTGACGCCGACCGCGTTCTCGTGGTCGAACGCGACGGTGTAGCCGTACTCGAAGCCGAACGACGAGGCGTTGGCGCCGCACTCGGCGCAACGGATCGCGTCTTCGCCGGTCCCCTCGACGTAGGAGTCGGGCCACGTCGTCCCGCACTCCGGACAGCGGTGGTCGACGAACGGGTCGTCGCGGAACGCCTCCTCGCGTTCGGCCATCGACCCCGTGCTCGTCGCCAGGCTCGTCACCTCCACGTCGCGGATGCGGATCGCGACGGCGTCGCCCACCTCGGCGCCCTCGACGCGGATCGGTCGCGTCACCTCGTGACCGCCCCGGAACGAGGGGGTGACCATCGGCCCCCAACAGCCCGGCGGCGTGTACGTCGTCACCGTGCCGCCGTCGGCGACGGTGCCGGCCCACTCTTGATCGGGACCCACCAGCCCGAGCGTGTACTGGTCGACGTACAGCTCCTCTTCGATCTCTTGCTGTGACATAACACACCATAGTACGGTGCACACCGAAATAATGCTACTGCTCGCGGAACCGCGGCGGCGGTCGCGCAGAGAGAGGATGTTTCAAAACAAATAGTAAATGAGATACCAGTCATTTCGAGGTACAAAACGTCGACGAGCCGGGAACTGAACGCAGATCTGGGACTTACCGTCCGCTAAACGCCGTTTAAATGGATTTCAGAGGGCTATTCTCGGTGAGTTCGACGGTGACCGGCGTGAGTCGGAGACACGAGCGTACGCGGGCAAAAACCCGCAGAAACGGCGTTCTCGCCGGACCGGCGACGACGACTGAAATTTCGATGTCGAACAACAGTCCGATTCGAAGAATACTCGCGTTTCTTATAAATGTCGGCTTCGGGGCCGGGGTCGGCGTGGTGACCCGACTACGCCGCGCGGTCGGCGGCGCCGTCGACCAGCTCCTCGGCGACGGTCGCGGCGTCCATCAGGGCCGGGTCGATCGCGAGGTCGGCGACGCCCGCGACGAACTCCGGCAGGGACCGCTCGGCGTACGTCACGGCGAGGACGCCCGGGTGCAGCTCCTTAGCGATCGGGATCCCGGTCGCCTCCTCGACGTCGGTGAGGACGAAGTAGGCGGCGTCGGCGATGCCGGCGTCGGTGAGCGCGTCGGCGGTGACGAGCCCGTCGATCCGGCGGATTTCGACGCCGAGCGCGGCCAGCTCCTCGCCGAGGCCGTGCTCGTCGGGGCCGGCGACGACGGCGAGCGCGCCGCCGTCAGGGCCCGTCTCGCCGGCGCGGTCGCCCTCGGCCCGACCGCCGTCGGGGCGAGCGGATTCGCCCGCCATCACTCGTACTCGATCGTCGCGGGCGGCTTGTGAGTCACGTCGTAGACGACGCGGGCGACGCTCTCGTTCTCGCCGGTGATCCGGCTCTGGATCCGCTGGAGCGTGCTCCAGTCGAGCTCCTGCGCGCGGGCGGTCATCCCGTCGCGGCTCTCGAACGAGCGCACGGCGACGACCCAGCCGTGGACGCGGTTGTCGCCTTTCACCCCGGTCGCCTTCCCGAGGACCGCGGCGAACGCCTGCCACGGGTCGTACTCCTCCAGCTCCTCCTCGACGACGTGCGTCGCCTCGCGGGCGACCGCGGCCTTCTCCGGGGTCACCTCGCCGACGATGCGGACGGCGAGCCCGGGGCCGGGGAACGGCATGCGCTCGGAGATGATCTCCTCCAAGCCGAGTTCGCGGGCGACCTCGCGGACCTCGTCTTTGTACAGGTCGCGGACCGGTTCGACTATGCGCTCGAAGTCGACGACCTCGGGGAGCCCGCCGACGTTGTGGTGCGACTTGATGTTCCCCTCGGACTCGATGCGGTCGGGGTAGATCGTCCCCTGCACGAGGTAGTCGGCGTCGGCGTCGCGGGCGACGCCCTCGAACTCGTCGATGAACCCCTCGCCGATGACGTGGCGCTTCTCCTCGGGGTCGGTGACGCCCGCCAGCCGCTCGAAGAAGCGGTCCTGCGCCTCGATCACCCGCAGCGACTCCATGAACGAGAACGTGTCGCGGATCTCCGCCGTCTCGCCCTTCCGCATCAGCCCCGTGTCGACGTAGACGGGGGTGAGCTGGTCGCCGACCGCCTCGTACGCGAGCGTCGCCGCGACCGAGGAGTCGACCCCGCCGGAGAGGGCGATCACGGCGTTCGCGTCGCCGATCGCCTCCCGGATCTCGGTTATCGCCTCGTCGATGAATGCCTCCGTCTCGACCATCTATAGCCTCACGTCCGCGTTCCGCTCGGTTGTGTCCGTCGATCCCAGCGCCGCCTCCACGAGGGCGACGAACGGCGGGCTCGCGCGGTCCGGCCGCGACCGGAACTCGGGGTGCGCCTGCGTCCCGAAGAAGAACGGGTGGTCCGGGCGCTCTAAGATCTCCATCCGGTTGTCGGCGCGCCCGGAGAAGGTCAGCCCGTCGGCCTCCAGCTCCTCGATGTACTCGGGGTTCACCTCGTAGCGGTGGCGGTGACGCTCCGTGCAGGAGTCGGCGTCGTACACCCGCGCCGCGAGCGTGCCGGGCTCGATGGCGGTCTCGTGGGCCCCGAGCCGCATCGTCCCGCCCATGTCCTCCGTCTCGTACTGTTCCGGCAGCAGGTCGATGACCGGATAGGGCGTGTCCGGGTCGATCTCGGCGGAGTGCGCGCCCTCCAGCCCGAGCACGTGGCGCGCGTGCTCGACGACCGCCATCTGGAAGCCCAGGCAGAGCCCGAGGAAGGGGACGTCGTTCTCGCGGGCGTACCGCACGGCCTCGATCTTCCCGTCCGTGCCGCGGGAGCCGAACCCGCCGGGGACGACGACCGCGTCGGCGGACGCGAGCCGCTCCTCGTGGCGCTCGGTGGTCTCGTCGGCGTCGACCCAGAGCACGTTCACCTCGGTCCCGGTCTGGATCCCGGCGTGTTTCAGCGCCTCGTGGATCGACATGTACGCGTCTTCGAGGGCGTACTTGCCGACGAGGGCGACGTCGAGCTCCTCGTCGCGGTCGCGGGTGACCAGCTCGCGCCACTCCGTCGAGCGCTCCGCCTTCGGGAGCGCCTCCTCGGCGAGGCCGAGCCGCTCCATCACGTGCTCGTCTAACCCCTCGTCTTCCACCATCAGCGGGACGTGGTAGATGTCCTCGACGTCCGGGTTCGAGAAGACGGCGTCCGTGGGCACGTCGCAGAACAGGGCGATCTTCTCTTTCGTCTCCCGGTCCAGCCGGTCCTCGGAGCGGCCGACCAGGATGTCGGGCTGGAGCCCGATCGAGCGCAGCTCCTTCACCGAGTGCTGGGTCGGCTTCGTCTTCTGTTCGCCGTTCTTCGAGTAGGGGACGAGCGTGACGTGGGTGAAGAGGATGTCCTCGTCGTCCTCCTCGTGGGCGAACTGCCGGAGCGCCTCGAGGAAGGGCATCGACTCGATGTCGCCGACCGTGCCGCCGATCTCGACGAGACAGACGTCGGACCCCTCGGCGGCCTCGCGGATGCGCCGCTTGATGTCGTCGGTGACGTGCGGGATGATCTGGACGGTCTTGCCGAGGTAGTCGCCGGCGCGCTCGCGCTCGATGACGTGCTGGTACGTCTTCCCCGTGGTGACGTTGTGGTCGAACGTCATGTCGGTGCCGAGGAAGCGCTCGTAGTTGCCCAGGTCGAGGTCGACCTCGCCGCCGTCCTTGAGCACGTACACCTCGCCGTGCTCGTAGGGGTTCATCGTCCCGGCGTCGACGTTGAGATAGGGGTCCACCTTCACCGCGGTGACGTCGAAGCCCGCGTTCGCGAGGAGCCGCCCGGTGCTGGCGGCGGTGATCCCCTTCCCCAGCCCGGACATGACGCCGCCGGTGACGAACACGAACTTCCGACCCAGCGACGGGTCGTACCCTGTGTCGGGATCCGTTGGCATATCGACCGTCCGTCAGGGGCCGGCAAAACCGTTTCGGACCCTCCGTTTCAAGTGGACGTTCGTGACGTTACGCGGCGCACCGACGGTCGCCGTCGGAAGTCGGCGGCGAGTCCCAGACGGGTCGCCGTCGGAAGTCGACCGTGGAGCCGAGGCGGGGCGCCGACCGCGCTACTCCGGCGCGGCGAGCTTGTAGCACATCCCGGCCTCGTCGGAGTCCTCCGGGGCGCGCTCGGCGTAGTAGACCGCGTCGTCGGTGACGAGCGGTGCGCTGGTGACGTCGCCCTTCCCCTCGACGGCCCACGTCACCGAGCCGTCCGCGCGGTCGAGCGCGTAGAGGTGCGCGTCGTAGGAGCCGGCGAGCACGTGTTCGTTCGTCGCGGTCACGCTGCCCGTCGCCCAGCCGTTCACCGGGGTGGACCACTCCTCCTCGCCGGTCGCGAGGTCGATCGCGTACACGTTGCCGTCGTGGCTCCCCACGTAGACCGTCCCGTCGTGAACCGCGGGCGCGCACATGACCATGTCGTCGGTCTCGAACTCCCAGAGCCCCGTGCCGTCGGCGACGTCGACGGCGGTGACCGTCTCCGCCCACGACGGGACCACCGCGATCCGGCGACTGACCGCGATCGGCGCCTTGACGTCGCCGCCGGTGTCGTAGGTCCAGGCGCGCTCGCGGTCGGAGACCGACCACGCGTAGACGTGACCGTCGTTCGAGCCGAAGAGGAAGCGGTCGCGCTCCAAGTCGACGGCGACCGTCGAGTGCGGGTGGTCTGTCGGCCGGTCGTCGCGCCACTCCACGTCGCCGGTCTCGGCGTCCATGACGACGACCGTCCCGCTCGGCGTCGCGTACTCGACGGCGACGTACAGCCGCCCCTCGTGGTAGGTCGGGCTGGCGGCGGCCGCGTCGCCGACGTCGGTCTGCCACAGGATCTCGCCGTCCGCGACCGACACCGCGGAGACGACGCCGTCGTAGGTCCCCACGTACGCCGTGCCGTCCGCGATCGCGGGAGTGCCGTGGCTCCCGCGGGCGTCGTCGGAGATCGAGGTCGACCAGTTCGGCTCCCCGTCGGTCGCGATCGACTGGACGCGGCCCGTGTCGTCGGCGACGAGGACGTGCCGAGGGCGCCCGCATCGGGCTTCCCTTCGAGCGGTGTGGTCGCCGGCGGTTCGCCGGCACGCCCACGCTCCTTCCACGGTCTCCGGAACCGTCGCGTCGATGTGGCCGTGGTTCCGGAGCCCCATGTGAACTGCGAGGCGAGTCCGTCGGGCGACTGCGCCGGTCGTCGAGGGCCAGCGGGAGGTCGACGCCCTCGAAGTCGGAGTCCGTCGTCGCAGTCGCCGACGGGTCGCCGCCGATGCGCGCCTACACCCCGCGAGGCCCGCGACGCCGACGCCGGCCGGCGACGCGGAGCCAGTCCGCGTGGTCCGTTCGGTCAAATGGTGGTCCGTCGACGGTATGGATAAAAAGGCATGGCGCTCGGACGGGCGGCAGGGCGGCCGCGGAACGATCGCGGCGAAAGCACTCGTGGCTCGCGGCCGCACCGCTCGCCGTCATGAACTTGTCCCCCGATACCCCCGCGGTCGCGGCGTCGCCGCGGTCGCGACCGCCGTGACGCGTCGCTCCGCCGCCCTGCTCGTCGGGTCGTCGATACCGAGTCCGTCGGCGGAGCGCATCGCGCTGTACACGCTCGGCGGGCGCTTCGTCTCGTTCCTCTTGATCTACGGCCTCCTGCTCGGCGTCGCCGTCGCGGGCGGGAGTCGCCGGGCGTCGACCGACGGCGACGGGTCGACCGCGCTGGCGACGGGCGTCGTCGCCGCGGTCGCGTACCTCGTCGCGAGCGCCGCCCTGCTGGTCGTCCTCGATCCGAACCGCGTCCTCACGAACGCGGTCGCCGGGGTCGGCTCCGCCGTCGGCGTCGGCGTCCAGCTGGCCGTCGTCGTCTTCGCCGGGCTCGCGCTGGCGGACCGTCGGCAAACCGGTGCGTAAAGGGCATAAGACGACGAAGTGACCTTCCCGCGGCTCGTCGGTTCGAGTGTGAGATTTTGCGAGGGAAGAGCGCTCCGAGAGCGTCTTCCGCATCACGGGGGTGGACCCCGGCGATGCGAGGGGAGGGATTTGAACCACGGTCGCGCCAGAGGCGCTCCCTGATTCAAATCCTCCCCCCTTGTGCATTCGCGCGTTGTGGACGCGCTCATGCGAGGGGAGGGATTTGAACCCACGGACCTCCGCGAGACGGTCCGGCTCGCTTCACTCGCCGGCTGCGACTCGCGTGCTCTCGTTCGCTCGCGGTGCTCGCTCACGAGACCTCTACAGGAGCGGATCTTGAGTCCGCCGCCGTTTCCGGGCTTGGCGACGCCGGCGGCTAGGAGTGAATCGAGTGTGAGATTTTGCGAGGGAAGAGCGCTCCGAGAGCGTCTTCCGCATCACGGGGGTGGACCCCGGCGATGCGAGGGGAGGGATTTGAACCCACGGACCTCTACAGGAGCGGATCTTGAGTCCGCCGCCGTTTCCGGGCTTGGCTACCCTCGCACGCAGGCGGACCGACGCCCCCGCGGAGATTTAAACCACCGATTTCCGCGCCGGCGACCCGCGGGGGACGCGCTCGCGGGACCCGTTACTCCGGAGCGACGTCCGCCCACACGAGACGGTGGTCGGAGGCGGCGGTCACGTCGTCCGAGAGCCCGCGCTTGTTCGCGTTCGCGCTCGGCCAGACGACAGAAGACGAACGCAGGGAGAGATCCGGCGAGGGAAGCACCCAGTCGACGTGGGCGATGCCGAACTCGCCGAAGTCCGCCGTCGCGTCCGGGTCGCCCTTCTGTGCCCCGCCGGGGCTGGTGGGAAGGCTGCGGCTGTCGAAGTCGTCGTTCTCGATGAAGTACTTCGTCGCCGGGTCGAGCGGCTCGTCGCCGGGGCCGGCGTTCATGTCGCCGAGGAGAACGTATGAGGCGTCGTCGCTAAGCCCGCCCTCCGTTCCGGAGTCGTCGTAGATGTAGTCCGCGCCGGAGACGTAGTCCGCCCAGAACCGGTTCTCGTCGTGGTTCCAGCGACCGTTGAAGTTGTTGGCTCCGTCGAAGCCGGTCGGCGTCGGGTGTGAGAACAGGCCGTGGACGGTGTCGCCGTCGACGTCGAACGGCACGTCGATGTGCGTCTTCGAGGAGAGCCGGAAGGCGCCAAGCTCCGCCTCGGTCAGGTAGATATTCCCTTCCGGGGTGTCGACACCGTCGTCGTCCGCGAGCGGGATCAGGTTGTCGGGCATGTCCGCCCACAGGAGCTCCTGGAACGACCGGATCGCGTCCTCGTCGAACGGGTACCTGCTCGCGATGCCGAACGCGTACTGGCCGGGATAGACCCCGAATCCGAAGGCGTCGTCGGGACGCTCGCCGGCGACGCCGTCCTTGTTGAAGTCGTAGTCGTCCTCCGAGAGGAGTCCGGTGTTGCTCTCGGGCTGAAGGGTGTACTCGTACTTGATCCCCTCCAGGTTCTTCCTCTGCGGCTCGCTGAGGTAGTTGTCGACGAACGCCTCGACGTTGGTCTGATCCGTGGGGACGGAGTCGTCGACCGTCGCCTCCTGAACGTTGTTCGCGAGCTCGTTGACGACGAGCACGTCCGGGTCGATCTCCTGTATCACGCGGGCGGCGGCCGCCGCGTGTTCGTCGCCCTTCTCCTGTACCTGGCCCGTCTCGAAGTTTTCGACGTTGAACGCGGCGAACCGCGGGATGGGCGCGTTGCCCCGCCCCGCGGCGGTGCCGACGATGCCGAGCACGGTCGCGGCCCCCCCGATCGCTTTGAGCACGCTCCGCCGTGAGGTATCGTGTGGCATGCGACCGCTTATTTTATTTATCAGATGTTAAATTTTTAAATATACCCCAATTATCTAATGATAATATATTCGGCGTCGGACGGGCGGACTCGCCGCGCCCTCACAGCGCGATCATCGAGACGCCGACGACCGCGAGGAGTGCGGCGACGAGGCGGACGCGGAAGTAACGCTCGCCGAGGAGGATCCCGCCGAGCACGACGGCGATAATCGCCTGCGTGTTGATCACGGGCGAGGCGACGCTCGCGGGGAGCGACGCGAACGCGACGGTGGTCAGGTGCTCGCCGAGCGCGACGAGCGCGCCGGCCGCGAGGAACTTCGGCGCGTCGCGGCGGGTCACGGCGGGCGGATTCCGGATCGCGGCGGGGAGCAGCACTAGCCCGGCCCCCGCGAGGAGCAGCGGCACCCACAGCGTCCCGGGGATCGCGAGCTCCTGGAGGGCCACGCGCTTCCCGAGGTCGGCGAGGGCGTAACACGCCGCGCTCACCAGGGCGAGCTGAGCGGGCCGAGAGTGGACGGCGCCGACCAGCGGCGCGAGCAGGCTCCCGGGCTCGTAGTTCGCCACGTAGACGGCCGCCGTGGCGACGACGACGCCCGCGACCTGGATCGGCGCGAGCACCTCGCCGAGCAGCAGCACCTCCAGCGGGAGCACGAACATCGGGACGACCTTGTTGATCGGGGTCACGTAGGAGACGTCGCCGAGAGCGATCGCCCGGAGGAAGAGCACGAACGCGGCCGCGGTCGCCGCCGCGGTCCCGGCGACGACGGCGACCGCCGCTGGGTCGACCGCCGCCATCGACCGGGCGATCCGCCCGGGCGCGGCGGGCGGGTCGCTCGCGATCGCCGCCCCGCCGAGGTCGTTCGTCGCGACGGTCACCGGGAGGAACCACGCGATCGCCGCCGCGTTTATCAGCACCGTGAGCCCGGCGGGCGGATACCCCGAGAACGAGCGCTTCAACACGAATATGTAGCTCCCCCACACGAATGCGGCCCCGATCGCGGAGAGGAGCCGGAAGTCCATCGACCGGTTCGACGTCGGCCGCAGGAAAGAGGCGTTCGATCCCGGCCGCGTCGCGCGCGCGGTCGGGCGCGACCCGGGCCGCGAAACGGTTACGTCGTTGGGCCCGAGAGGCGTTCGCATGGACGAACACACCCGGGACCCCGGCGTCGCTCCCGCGCTCGGGAACCCGACCGGGTGGCACGCGGGCGGCGACGAGGCGGACCGGTCGGGCGACGGCGACGCGGACGCCGACCCCGCCGGCGACGCCCGGGTCGCCGGCGGCCACTGGGAGCACGCCACGCTCCGCCGGGCGACCGAACACGGCGTCAGACTGTTCAACGCCGGCGCGTACCACGAGTCGCACGACTGCTTCGAGGACGAGTGGTACAATTACGGGAGCGGGACGACGGAGAGCGCCTTCCTCCACGGGATGGTGCAGGTCGCCGCGGGCGCGTACAAGCACGTCGACTTCGAGAACGACGACGGGATGCGGTCGCTGTTCGAGACCGCCCTGCAGTACCTCCGCGGCGTCCCGGACGACTTCTACGGCGTCGACGTCGCCGAGGTGCGCGCGGCGCTCCGGGCCGCGCTCGACGATCCGGCCGCGCTCGACGGCTGGAAGATCTCGCTGGACGACGCCCGCCCGGAGGCGTACCCGGCGGACTACGAGTACGCCGAGCGGGTCGACGAGGCGCACTGAGGGGCGCCGACGAGGGAGGCTGAGGGGCGTCGACGAGGGGTGACGCGCCGTCCGAGCGCGGCGGCGATCCGAACGCGACTTACCCGCCGAGCGCGTCCGACGGGTATGGACGTGTACGAACTGGGCGAGGGCGAGCCCGAGGTCGCGGTCGTCGGCGCGATCCACGGCGACGAGCCCTGCGGCGCCCGCGCGGTCCGACGGCTCCTCGACAGCGACGTCGACGTCGAGCGCCCCGTGCGCCTGATCGTCGCCAACGAGGCGGCGCTCGACGCCGGTGTGCGCTACCTCGACGCCGACCTCAACCGGGCGTTCCCCGGCGACCCGGAGTCGGCCGCCCACGAGGAGCGACTGGCCGCCGAGCTCCTCCCCGAGGTCGAGGGGTGTACCACCCTCGCGATCCACTCGACGCAGTCGTCCGCGGAGCCGTTCGCGGTGATCGACTCGATGGACGAGGTCACCCGCGCGGTCGCTCCGCACCTCCCTGTCGACGTCGTCATCGAGACCGACGCCTTCACCGAGGGCCGGCTCATCGAGCACCCGCACACGCTCGAGGTGGAGGCCGGCCTGCAGGGGTCCGACGGGGCCGCGGACAACGCCTACTGGCTGACGCGGGCGTTCCTGGCCGCCACCGGGGCGCTCCCGGCGCCGGGGGCCGAAGACGTGGTCGACGCGGGCGGCCGCGACGACGTCGAGGTGTTCCGGCTCCGCGACCGGATCCCGAAGCCGGACGCCGAGCGGTACGAGGTGTTCGCGCGCAACTTCGAGCGCGTCGAGGTCGGCGAGGCCTTCGCGGCCGCCGGCGACGAGCAGCTCCGCGCCGACGAGCCCTTCTATCCCGTGTTGCTGTCGCCGTACGGCTACCGCGACCAGTTCGGCTACGTCGCCGACCGGGTCGGGACGATCGAGTGAGCGGCGAGGGAGCGACGGGTCACTCGACGAGTTCGATCGCGTCGTCGCCGTTCGGCACCGCGCAGATGAACGCCCCCGTCTCGTCGCCGTCGTTCCGGTACCAGTGCTCGACGCCGGCCGGGATGAGGAGCGCGTCACCCGGAGAAACGGCGTGCTCCGTCTCGCCGATCCCGACCACGTACTCGCCGGCGAGCACGTACTGCTCGTGTTCGACCGCGTTCGTGTGACGCGGGACCGCGGCGCCCGACGCGATCTCGAACCGCCGCATCGCGAAGTGCGGGGCGCCGTCCGACTCGTCTAAGAGCACGCCCTTCCGGAGCCCGTCCGCGGCGTCGACCGCCTCGTACCCGACCTCGTCGCCGCGTTTCAGGACCGCGTCCGATGCGCTCGCCGCTGCGTCAGTGGAGTCTCCCATACCGACCGATCGGCGGCAAGGTGTTTATAAACGACGGCGGCGCGCGTCGGCGCCGGTCGGGCCGAGTCACCGTCGCGGGTTCTCGGGAGCGTCGGCGTCAGGACGTTTAACCTCCCACCCGACGTATTCGGAGGCATGCGTGGACTCAAGATCGGGACGGCGCTGGGGATCCCGGTCAGGCTCAACTGGACGTTCCTGATCGTGTTGCCGCTGTTCGCCTACCTCATCGGCTCGCAGATCGAGATGATCGCCGACGTGATGAACGAGTCGCTCGGCGCCGGCATCGACCCGGCCGCGCTCGCCGGGGGGCTCACGCCGTGGGCCCTCGGGCTGGCGGCGGCGGTCGGGCTGTTCGCCGGCGTCCTCCTCCACGAGTTCGGCCACTCGATCGTCGCCATGCGGTACGGCTACGAGATCGAATCGATCACGCTGTGGCTGCTCGGCGGGCTCGCCAGCTTCAGCGAGTTCCCCGAGGACTGGAAACACGAGTTCTGGATCGCGATCGCGGGGCCGGTCGTCAGCATCGCGGTCGGCGCCGGCTGTTACGCCGTGTTCGTCCTGGCGCCGGTCGGGTCGAACGCGGTGTTGTTCGTGTTCGGCTACCTCGCGCTGTTGAACGTGGTGCTCGCCGTCTTCAACATGCTTCCGGCGTTCCCGATGGACGGCGGGCGCGTCCTCCGCGCGCTCCTGGCCCGGAACCAGCCGCACGCGCAGGCGACCCAGCGCGCCGCCGCGGTCGGAAAGGCGTTCGCGTTCGTCATGGGGCTCATCGGGCTGTTCAACTTCCAGCTGCTGTTGATCGTCCTCGCCTTCTTCATCTACATCGCCGCCTCCGGCGAGGCCCAGCAGACCACGCTGAAGGCCGCCTTCGAGGACGTCACCGTCGGCGACGTGATGACCGGCCGCGAGGACCTCCACACCGTGCGCGAGAACACCTCGGTCGCCGAGCTGATGAGCCGGATGTTCGAGGAGCGGCACACGGGGTACCCCGTGCTCCGCGGCGAGAGCCTCGTCGGGATGGTGACCCTGGAAGACGCGCGGTCGGTCCGGGAGGTGGAGCGCGACGCGTACACCGTCGGCGACGTGATGGCGACGAACGTCGTCGCCGTCGGCCCGGAGACCGACGCGATGACCGCCCTCCAGACGATGCAGGAGAACGGCGTCGGCCGTCTGCCCGTCGTCGACCGCCAGGAGCGGCTCGTCGGGATCATCTCCCGCTCGGACCTGATGACCGCGTTCAACATCATCCAGACGGGCGGCACCCCGAGCATCATCAGCGGGCGGCGACAGATCGGCGACGACCCCGACGTGTTCTGAGGCGGACCGAGTCCGCGTCGCGTCCACCGACGCGCGGCGGCGCCGATCGGCGACCGAAAGCGACTCGTCGTCGACGACACTACCCGCTCGCATGAGCGATACGGACGCGTCGGTCCCGGTCACGGTGTACACCCGCGAGGACTGCGCCCTTTGTGACGCCGCGCGGGAGACGATCGAGGAGACCGCCGCCGGGCTCGACGTGGCGATCGACCTCGAGATGGTCGACGTCGACGAGGACCCCGAACTCGCCGACGAGTACGGCGAACGCGTCCCCTACGTGCTGGTCGACGGGCACCCGGCGTTCAAGTACGAAGTCGACGAGCGCGAGCTGCGGCTGAAGCTGCTCGCGGCGTCCTGAACGGCTGAAAAAAAACGGCTCGGCCGGCGACCGCTACGCGACCGTCTCCTCGCCGGCGCCCGGAGCGTTCGTCTTCAGGTTCGTGACGGCCTCGACCGCGTTCGACCGGGAGGCGTACCCCTGGCCGGAGTCGGCCACGATGTTCCCGTTGCGGTGCCGGAGCCGCCAGCGCCACTCCCCGCCCGCGTCCTCGAACAGCTCGAACGTCGCCGCGCTCTCGATCCCCTCGTCCTCGCTCGGAACCGCCACGGCCGGCTCGTCGGCGTCCTCGGGTTCCGGCCCGTCGTCGGCCGCGACGGCCTCCGCCTCCTCGACCGGCGTCTCGATCCGGAGGAGCCCGGCGCCGCGCGCGTTCCGCCGGACGCTGTGGAGCCCCTGCTGTGCCTTCCCGCGGCTGCTGTACCCCTGGCCCGACGTCGCGATCACGTTCCCGTTGCGGTGTCGGAGCCGCCAGCGCGGCTTCCCGCCCGCGTCCGTGAACAGCTCGAAGCGGGCCTTGCTCTCGCGGAGCGACGCCGCCTCGTCGCGCGCGACCGCGACCTCCGCGTCGAGGTCCTCCGCGCGCTCCTCGGCGGCGGCCAACTCCTCTCGCGTCGACGCCAGTTCGTCGCGGACCGACGCCAGGTCAGCCTCCGTCGACGAGAGCTCCTCGCGGGTGGCCTCCAGTTCGGCGCTCGTCTCGTCGCGCTCCGCCGTCGCGGCGGCCGTCTCGTCGCGCATCTGCTCGTAGTCCTCGTACACCGGATCGGAGAGCAGCGGGACGACCGTCCCCGCGAGCCCGATGAGGAGCAGCCCGACCCCGTACAGCGTGATCACGGTCGAATCGCCGGAGGCGGTGAACCACCCATCGGGGAAGATGTTCACGAACCACACGACGCCGAGGACGCTCACCGCCGTCCCGAGGTAGCCGAGGTACGTTCCGGTCCGGCGTAGCGGGAAGCGTATCACCGCCCCGAGCATGACGAACGGCGGCGCCAGCGCGGTCAGCGCGTACGCGATGCCGGGGGTCGTCGTCGCCGACTCGGTGACGAAGAACAGCGCGACGCCGGCGAGCCCGAGCAGCACGCCGACCCCGAACAGCCAGTAACCGTTCACCTCGTCGCTCGTGGTCGGCTCGCCGATCCGTCGCGCGTACAGTCCGCCGCCACGGTCCGGGTTGTCAGGAGTTGGCATGGGTGCGGAGACTTTGACCGTCGGTTTATTACTGATGGTGTGTGACACGATAACAAGTGTAAATTCCGGACTACCGCGACCCGAGCGTTTACCCGTCGAACGGTCCCCCATATGGTATGTACGTACTCCGAGGCGGACGGGTCGTCGACGCGGCGGGGAGTCGCGAGGCAGACGTGGCAATCGCGGACGGCGAGATCGTCGCGGTCGGCGACGACGTCGACGACGCGGGTGACGTCGACGAGGAGATCGACGCCGCCCGGAAGACCGTCGCGCCCGGGCTGATCGACGCGCACGTCCACGTGATGATGGACGGCCGCCCGGACGTCTCGACCGCGGTGTCGGAGAGCGACTACGCCGCGAGCTACCGCGCCGCGAGCAACCTGCGGGCGGCGGTCGAGGCCGGAGTCACGACGGTCCGCGACCTCGGGAGCAGAGGAACGCTCGCGCTCGACGCGGGCGAGGCGGTCGCCGAGGGCGAACTCGACGGCGCGCGGGTGCTCGCGTGCGGTCGCAACGTGATCATGACGGGCGGCCACGGCAACTGGTTCGGGCGCGAGGCCGACGGGCCGGCGGAGGTCCGGAAGGCGGCCCGCGAGCAGCTGAAGGCGGGCGCGGACGTGCTCAAGTGCATGGCGACCGGCGGCGTCCTCACCGAGGGCGCGGTGACGGGCGCCCCCGAGCTGACGCCCGAGGAGCTGGCGGCGTTCACCGACGCGGCCGCGCCGACCGACACGCCGACCGCGGCCCACGCCCACGGCGAAGCGGGGATCAAGAACGCCGTCGAGGCCGGGATCACGAGCGTCGAACACGGCACCTTCATGGACCGTGAGGCCGCCGAAATGATGGCCGACCGGGGCACCTACTGGGTGCCGACCGCGAGCGCGCTCCGCGGCATCGTCGACAACGGGATCGAGGCCGGGATCCCCGAGGACGCCGTGGCGAAGGCCGAGGACGCCGCCGACCGCTTCGACGACGCGTGGGACCACGCGCTCGACGCCGACGTGCCGATCGCGATGGGCACCGACGCGGGCACGCCGTTCAATTTCTTCGAGGACATTCCCCAAGAGCTGGCGTACATGGTCGACTACGGCCTCTCCCCGGAGGCGGCGCTGGAGGCCGCCACCGTCAACGCCGCCGACCTGCTCGGGCTCGACGACGTCGGCCGCGTCGAGGCCGGGTACCGCGCCGACCTCGTCCTCCTCGACGCGGACCCGACCGAAGACGTCGAGGCGTGGCGGGAGCCGGCGGCGGTGTTCGCCGCCGGCGACCGGGTCGCGTAGGGCGGGGACCGGACCGCGACCGGGGGCGATCGACTGGAGTCCGATCGCCCGCGAACGGTCGCTTTTAACCCGAGCCGCCGCAAGGATCGGTCGATGACGAGCGCGCAATCCGGGTCGTCGCCCCGGCACGCGGACCCGGACGAGAACCCCTACGTCGAGTCGCCGCCGACCGACTTCGAGCCGGTCGAGGAGCTCTCGACCGAGGACGCCGCCGAGCAGGCCTCCCTGCTCCGGGCGGCGGTCCGGGAGCACGACCACCGGTACTACGTCGAGGCGGACCCGCTGGTCTCCGACGAGACGTACGACCGGCTGTTCGCCCGGCTCAAAGAGCTGGAGGACGCGTTCGACCTCCCGACCGACGGCTCGCCTACCCGCCGCGTCGGCGGCGAGCCGCTCGACGAACTGGAGACCGTCGAGCACGTCGCGCCGATGCGCTCCATCGACAACGCGACGGAGGCGGAGGCGGTCCGCGAGTTCGACGAGCGCGTCCGGCGCGGGCTCGACGCCGAGGGGTTCGACCCCGACGACGTCGCGTACGTCTGCGAGCCGAAGTTCGACGGCCTCTCCGTCGAGGTGGTGTACGAGGACGGCGTCTACGCCCGCGCCGCGACTCGCGGCGACGGCCTCGAGGGCGACGACGTCACCGAGCAGGTGCGGACGATCCGCTCGGTTCCGGGCCGGCTCCGCGGTGACCCGCCGGGGACGCTGGCGGTCCGCGGCGAGGTGTACATGCCCCGCGACGCGTTCGACGCGTACAACGAGGAGCGGATCGAACGCGGCGAGGAACCGTTCGCGAACCCCCGCAACGCCGCGGCCGGGACCCTCCGACAGCTCGACCCCGCGGTCGTCGCCGAGCGCCCGCTCGACGTCTTCTTCTTCGACGTGTTGGCGTGGGAGGCCGGCGACGGGGCGGCGGAAGGGGCAGAGGGCGACGACGCCGAGCCGCCGGAGCGCCCCGACACCCATTGGGCCGAGTTCGACGCGTTCGACGCGTTCGGGCTCCGCCGCGCCGACCGGGTCGAGCGCGTCGGCGACATCGAGGGCGCGCTCGACTACCGCGAGCGCCTCATGGCCGAGCGCGACGACCTCGACTACGAGATCGACGGCGTCGTGATCGCGGCCGACGACCGGGCGCACCGCGAGGCGCTCGGGTCGACCTCGCGGGCGCCGCGCTGGGCGTTCGCGTACAAGTTCCCGCCCCGAACCGCGACGACGACGGTGGAGGGTATCACCGTGCAGGTCGGGCGGACGGGCCGGCTCACCCCCGTCGCCGAGCTCGCCCCCGTCGACGTCGGCGGCGTCACCGTCTCGCGGGCGACCCTCCACAACCCCGCCGAGATCGAGACGCTCGGCGTGAACGTCGGCGACCGCGTGCGGATCTACCGCGCCGGCGACGTGATCCCGTACGTCCCCGAGGTCGTCGAGAAGCGCTCCGAGGGCGCGTACGAGTTCCCCGAGGCGTGTCCGGTCTGCGAGGCCCCCGTCGAGCGCGACGGCCCGCTCGCCTTCTGCACCGGCGGGCTCGGCTGCCCGGCGCAGCTGGAGCGGGCGGTCGAACACTGGGCGCGGCGGGACGCGCTCGACGTCGAGGGGCTGGGTCCCGAGCGCGTCGAGCAGCTCCGCGAGGCCGGGCTCGTGGAGTCGCTGCCGGACCTCTACGACCTGACCGTCGAGGAGCTCGCCGCGCTGGAGGGGTGGGGAGAGACGAGCGCCGAGAACCTCGTCGCGGAGCTGGAGGCGACGAAGGAGCCGCCGCTCGGCGACTTCCTCGCCGGGCTCGGGATCCCGGACGTGGGCGCGACGACCGCCCGCGCGCTCGCGGCGGCGTTCGGCGACCTCGACGCGGTCCTCGACGCCGACGAGGCGGCGCTTCGCG
The DNA here is from genome assembly GCF_002252745.1 of Halorubrum sp. Ib24. Classification (NCBI taxonomy): domain Archaea; kingdom Methanobacteriati; phylum Methanobacteriota; class Halobacteria; order Halobacteriales; family Haloferacaceae; genus Halorubrum; species Halorubrum sp. Ib24. The sequence continues at coordinate 69,307 of NZ_NHOX01000008.1, forward strand.
AGGTCGACGACGTCGGTCCAGAGGTGGCCGAGTCGATCCGGGCGTTCCTCGACAGCGACGAGAATCGGGCGGCCATCGAGGGGCTCCGCGAGCGCGGCGTCGAGCCCGAGTCGGTCGAGGTCGAGGCCGGCGACGCGCTCGACGGGCTCACGTTCGTCTTCACCGGGTCGCTGTCGGCGACGCGGAGCGAGGCGCAGGCGCACGTGGAGGCGCACGGGGCGAACGCCACGTCGAGCGTGTCGGGCAACACAGACTACCTCGTCGCCGGCGAGAGCCCCGGGCGGTCGAAGCGAAGTGACGCCGACGCCGAGGGCGTCCCCGTGCTCGACGAGGACGCCTTCGCCGACCTCCTCGCCGAGCGCGGGGTCGCGTGGCCGCCCGAGGACGACGGGTAGCGCCGAGGGTCACCCGGTCGGCGTCGGCGGGAAAACGGACGCCGAGTCGACCGCGTCAGGCCAGCGGGAGGACCGCGGAGACGATCAGCACGGTGACGAGCCCCGTCACCGAGATGATCGTCGTCAGCGCGGTCCAAGTCTTCAGCGTCTCCGTCTTGGTGAGCCCCCCGATCTCGCTGACGAGCCAGAACCCGGAGTCGTTGAACCACGAGAAGATGTTCCCGCCGGCGCCGATGACCATCACGAGGTAGGCCGGGTGGACGGTCAGCTGCCCGGTAAGCGGCGCCATGATCCCGGCGGCGGTGAGCATCGCGGCCGTGGCCGACCCCTGTGCGATGCGCACGATCGCGGCGATGAGCCACGCCGTGACGAGCAGACCGACCCCCACCTCTTGGAGCGCGCCGGCCAGGTAGTCACCGATGCCGGAGGCCGCGAGCAGCGCGCCGAACGCGCCGCCGGCCGCCGTGATCGCGGCGATGTTCCCGCCGCTTTTCAGGGCCTCGGTGAGCTCGTCGCTCCACTCGCTCCGGCTCATGGTGTCGTAGCGGTAGAACGTGTACGCGGCCGCGAGCGCGGCGACCGTCAGCGCGACGTTCTTGTTTCCGATGAAGTCCGTGATCGGCTGTACCGAGGCCAGGGCCGGAATCGCCTCCTGGAACGTGTTAACGAACGTCGACGACGCTATCAGCAGGACCGCCAGTAGGATCGGCGCCAGCGATTCGAGCATTCCCGGAAGCTCGCTGGTCGGCCGGTCCGCGGCCGCCTGTAACTCCTCCGTCGAGGTCGCCATCGTGTCACGCAGCGGGATGTCGAGTCGGCTGTTGATCCAGCGTCCGTACACGAGCCCGGAGACGATCGCCGCCGGAATGGCGGTCACCAGTCCGATGACGATCGTCGTGAACAGGTTGCTTCCGATCTGGTCGGCGACCGCGAGCGGGCCGGGCGTGGGCGGGACGAACACGTGCGTCGTCGCGGCCCCCGCGCCGACGTCGACGATGAACAGGGTGTAGTCGCGGCCGACTCGGGCGCGCATCGACCGTGCGAGCGGCGCCATCAGGTAGAACACGCTGTCGAAGAAGACCGGAACCGCGAGCACCGAACTGCTCCCGAGCAGCGCGATATCGGAATTACTCTCGCCGAGTACGCCCTGGAACCCGCGAACGACCCGCTGTGCCGCGCCGCTCTCCAGCATTCCCTTCCCGATGACCGCCGCCATGAGGATCGGTATCCCGATCCCAGCCATTCCGTTCCCGAACGCCGTCGCGACCTCACTCCCGGCGTCCGCGGCGGTGAAGTCCGCGACGAAGATCGTGTTTACCACGCCGACTAGGAACGCCGAGATGATCAGCCCGATGAACGCCGGGAGGTCCAGCCACACGAGCAGCGCGACGACAAGTATCAAACTAATTATAAATGTTAATAATGGACTGTGAGCGAACTGAACAGTCGACTGGAGTGGTACGGGAAGCATCCCGATCGACCTCCCGAAGAGTATTAATTAAAATTTGTGGACTCTACCCGCCGAGTCGGCCTAAAAGTCTCAAATTCTAAATGCGTTCGATCCGTCGTCGAAGCGTCGACGGTGAGGTACGAGTAATAGTCATATTATGTAGGTTTATTTTTTTACTTCAACTGAGCAATCACTTTCGGTTTCCGAGTCCGAGCGTCGCGGGCGTTCGGCGCGTGCTGCACCGCTCGGCTTGGCGACGCCGCTACGCGCCGCTGCCTGGCCGACGAGACCCGCAACCCTTTATCGCGAGACGCGGGAACGGGAGTGTATGACCGCCATCGAGCTGCGTGGCGTGCGGAAGGAGTTCGGCGACGTCACGGCCGTCCGTGACCTCGACCTCACCGTACAGGAGGGCGAGGTGTACGGGTTTCTCGGCCCGAACGGCGCCGGCAAGTCGACGACGATCGACATGCTGCTCGACCTCGTCCGCCCGACCGCGGGGACGGTGCGCGTCCTCGGACGCGACGCCACCGGCGACGGGGTCGCGATCCGGCGGCGGACCGGGGTGCTCCCGGACGGGTTCGCCGTGTACGACCGGCTCTCCGGGCGGAAGCACGTCGAGTTCGCGGTCCGATCGAAGGAGGCCGACGACGACCCAGACGCCCTGTTAGAGCGCGTGGGGCTGCTCGACGACGCCGACCGGAAGGCCGGCGGCTACTCGAAGGGGATGCGCCAGCGGCTCGCGCTCGCGATGGCGCTCGTCGGCGAGCCCGACCTGCTCGTCCTCGACGAGCCCTCCTCCGGGCTCGACCCCGCGGGCGCGAAGGAGATGCGAGAGATCGTCCAGCGCGAGGCCGACCGCGGCGCGACCGTCTTCTTCTCCTCGCACATCCTCGAACAGGTCGACGCCGTCTGCGACCGCGTCGGGATCCTCCGCGACGGCGAGCTCGTCGCCGAGGACTCCGTCGAGGGCCTCCGCGAGGCCGTCGGCGGCGAGGAGACGCTGGAGATATCGGTCGGCGACGCGAGCGGGACGGGCGGTGCGAGCGACGCGGCAGTCGAGGCGGTCCACGCGGTCGACGGCGGCAGCCGCGTCGACCGCGACGGCGACGCGCTCGTCGTGAGCTGCGCCGACGGCGCGAAGACACGCGTCATCGCCGCGCTGGAGGACGCCGGCGTCGACGTCGCCGACTTCCACACCCGGGAGGCGTCGCTGGAAGACCTGTTCCTGGCGTACACGGAAGGCGACGCGGCGGAAGGCGACGCGGCGGAGGGCGACGCGGCTGAGGGCGACGCGGCGGGATCCGACGGCGGACGGCCCGGCTCGGTCGCTCCGGACGAGGAGGTGGCCGAATGACCCTCGCCGCCATCGCGGAGAAGGACTTCCAAGACGCGGTGCGCTCGCGGGGGATGATCGCTCTCGTGGCGCTGTTCTCGCTACTCGTCGCCGTCTTCGCGTTCGTGATCAGGCCGACGGGACAGGGCGAGCAGTTCGCGACGGAGCTCCTCCTCCGCTTCTTCGTCAGACCGTTCCTCGTGACGACGCTCGTCCCCCTCGTCGCGGTCGTGATCGGCTACAACGCCGTGAGCGGCGAGCGCGAGTCCGGATCCCTGAAGCTGCTCCTCTCGCTGCCGCACTCGCGGGCCGACGTCGTCTTCGGGAAGGTCGTCGGCCGCGGCGCCGCGCTGTCGGTCGCGGTGTTCGTCGGGTTCCTGCTCCCCGCCGCCGTGCTGGCCGTGCTCGCGCAGACCGGGGGGATCGCGGCGTTCAACGTCGGCTCGTACTTCGGGTTCACCGTCTTCGCCGCGGTGCTCGGGGTCGTCTTCGTCGCGATCGCGGTCGGCTGCTCGGCCGCCGCGTCGACCCAGCGGCGCGCCCTGATCGGCGGCGTCTCGATCTACGTCCTGTTCGTGCTGCTGTGGGGTGCCGTCACCGGCCAGTTCCTCGGCGCCGCCGGCGGGATCGTCGACCCGCTCCCGGTGTCGACGGAGCAGGTCCGGACGTTCCTCCGGGTGTCGAACCCGACGACCGGCGTCGAGATCCTGTCGAACGCGTTCCTCGGCGGGCAGCTGTTCGCGGGCGAGACCGTCAACCGACAGATATCGGCGGCGTCGATGCTCGTGTTCTGGACGGTCGCGCCGCCGCTGGTCGGGCTCTGGAAGTTCGACGCCGACGACTTATAAACGAAGGCGGCCGTCTCGCGGCCGGTTACGCCGTCGCGCGCTCGATCGCCGCTTCGAGGTCGGCGACGATGTCGGCGGGGTCCTCGATGCCGACGGAGAGCCGCACCATGTCACCGGTGACGCCGGCGTCCTCCTGTTCTGCTTCGGTCAACTGCTGGTGAGTCGTCGACGCCGGGTGGATGACGAGCGTCTTCGCGTCGCCCACGTTCGCCAGCAGCGACGCGAGGTCGGCGTTCTCGACGGTGCCCTTCGCGGCCTCGTAGCCGCCCTCCAGCCCGAAGGTGATCATGCCGCCGTAGCCGCCCTCCAAGTACTCGCTCGCCTCCGCGTGGGTCTCGTGGCTCTCCAGTCCGGGGTAGTTCACCCACGCCACGTCCCCGTGCTCGTCGAGGTACTCCGCGACGATGCCGGCGTTCTCGCAGTGGCGGTCCATTCGGAGGGGAAGCGACTCCGTCTGCTGGAGCGTGTTCCACGCGTCGAACGGCGACTGCTGGTTCCCCAAGTCGCGCAGCCCGCGGGTGACCGCCGCGAAGGTGAACGCCGCCTCGCCGAACGCGTCGACGTAGTTGATCCCGTGGTACGCGGGGTTGTCCTGCGCGATCTCCGGGAACTTCTCGGGGTACTCGCCCCACGGGAAGGAGCCGCCGTCGACGAGGACGCCGCCGACGGTGGTGCCGTTGCCGGTGAGCCACTTCGTCGTCGACTCCCAGACGAGGTCAGCGCCGTGGTCGAGCGGGCGGCAGAGGTACGGCGTCGCGAACGTGTTGTCGACGAACAGCGGGGCGCCGTGCTCGTGGGCGATGTCGGCGATCCGCTGGATGTCCGGCGTGACGAGGGCGGGGTTCCCGATGGTTTCGATGTGGACGTAGGCGGTGTCCTCGTCGATGGCGTCGGCGTATCCCTCGTAGTCGAGCGGGTCGACGAACCGCGTCGAGACCCCGCGCCGCTCGACGGAGTGGGTGAGGTAGGTGTAGGTGCCGCCGTACAGCGCCGACGAGGAGACGATGTTGTCGCCCGCGGACGCGAGCATGAACGTCGCCAGGTCGAGCGACGCCATCCCGGAAGCGGTGGCGATCGCGCCGACGCCGTTCTCCAGGGAGGCGAGCCGCTCTTCGAGGGCGCCGTTCGTCGGGTTCATGATCCGGGAGTAGACGTTGCCGGCCTCCTCCAGCGCGAACAGCCGGGCGGCGTGGTCGGCGTCCTCGAACTCGTAGGACGTCGTCTGGTAGATGGGCGTGGCCCGGGCGCCGGTCGCCGGGTCCGGGTCGGAGCCGGCGTGGACGCTTCGGGTGCGGAACTCGCGGTCGGGCTGGTCCTCGTCGGATGGCATGGATCGACGTGGGCCCGCCACGTATTTAACTGCGCCCGCAGTTGCCGGCGTTACCGGTTTCTCGGAGACGGCATCGTGGCGTGGCACCGCTGCCGCGCCCGACTCGTGCGAACCGTTAACAGCGTCGAACCGTAACTCAAGTTATGGGAACCCAAGGTCCGCGCGGCGAGACCCTCGAGCTAGAGGACGCGGTCGGCGGTATCCCGGACGCCGTCTGGCAGTACACGGCGCTCGGCGCCGCCCTCCTCGTCGCTTTCGCCCTCCTCAGCCAGAGCCTCGTCTTCGGCGTCGGAGCGCTCGCGGTGTTGCTGGCGGCGGTCACGGTCGTCAGCGCGGTCGAGATCGTCGACGCCTACGAAAAGGAGGCGCTCACGGTGTTCGGCGAGTACCGGAAGCTCCTCCAGCCGGGCGTCCACCTCATTCCGCCGTTCGTCTCCCGGACGTACGCGTTCGACATGCGGACGCAGACGCTCGACGTCCCGCAGCAGGAGGCGATCACGCGGGACAACTCGCCGGTGACGGCGGACGCGGTCGTCTACATCAAGGTGATGGACGCGAAGAAGGCGTTCCTCGAGGTGGACGACTACAAGAAGGCGGTCTCGAACCTCGCGCAGACCACGCTCCGGGCCGTCCTCGGCGACATGGAGCTCGACGACACGCTCTCCCGTCGCGACCAGATCAACGACCGCATCAACGAGGAGTTAGACGAGCCGACCGACGAGTGGGGGATCCGCGTCGAGGCCGTCGAGGTCCGCGAAGTGAGTCCCTCGCAGGAGGTCCAGCGGGCGATGGAACAACAGACCGGTGCCGAGCGCCGCCGCCGCGCGATGATCCTCGAGGCGCAGGGGGACCGCCGCTCGGCGGTCGAGCAGGCCGAGGGTGACAAGCAGTCGAACATCATCCGGGCGCAGGGGGAAAAGCAGAGCCAGATCCTCGAGGCGCAGGGGGACGCGATCTCGACGGTCCTCCGGGCGCGGTCCGCGGAGTCGATGGGCGAGCGCGCCATCATCGAGCGCGGGATGGAGACGCTCGAAGAGATCGGCAAGGGCGAATCGACGACGTTCGTCCTCCCGCAGGAGCTCACCAGCCTCGTCGGCCGCTACGGCAAGGCGCTCTCCGGCTCCGACGTCCAGCAGATGGAGGGGTTAGAGAGCAAGGAGTTCGACGAGGAGACGGAGAAGATGCTCGGCTTGGAGGACATCGAGAGCGCCCTCGAACAACTCGACACCGTCGCCGACAGCGATCTACGGACCGACGAGACCCGCGACGCGGACACGGCCCGCGACGTCGACCTCGCCCGTCAGGAGGGAGAGACCCGCGAGGCCGACCGGGATGTCGAGCTGGAGGCCGAGAGCGAGCGCCCGGGGACGTAAGCCCGACTCGCGGCTGCCGCACGTCGTCGACAGAGAAGCTCGCCGGAACCACGATCGCGCCGCCGCACGGGTCGCTGACGTTCCCAGAGCCGAAGACGCCCACCTCGAGGCGGACCGGGACATCGATCTGGAGTCGGAGTCTGGGAGTGACTGAGACGGTAGGCGAGCCGCCACGAGTAGCGATCAGCTTTCACAGGCTCTACACTCGAGAATATCTCGACTGAATTTCTGTGCGGCATTCACGCTGTGCTGATAGTAGAGGCTCTTGACCCCTTTTTTCCAAGCTTCTATGTAGAGCTGATTGATCTCCTTGACGCTCACTTCACTCGGATCGATCGAGATGTTCACGCTCTGTGCTTGGTCTATGTGTTTCTGTCTCTGTGCCGCCTGATTGATGATCGCCATCTGCGGTATCTCGGCGAAGGTCTTGAACACCTCTTTCTCTTCGTCCGTCAGACACTCGAGATGTCGAACGCTCCCGTCCTTATTGGCGATGCTGTCCCAGACTTCGCGGGTGTCTCTGCCCCGCTCCGCCAGTATCGCCTGAAGGAATCTGTTTTTTTGCGTCGACTTTAGCTTCGCACCGTCTCGCACGAAGTAGTTCGATTTCAGCGGCTCGATGCTCGGACTGACCTGACCCAGAATGACGCTGCTCGATTTCGTCGGAGCCACGCTCATCGTCGTCGTGTTCCGCCTGCCGTAGCCCTCGAGAACCTCCGGCTCCCCGAACTCATCCGCAAGCGCTTCACTCGCCTCGTAGCTCCGCTCTTTGATGATCCGGAAGATCTCCCCGTTCTTCTCCATCGCCTCCATGCTGTCGAAGGGGATCATGTTGCTCTGGAGGTAGCTGTGCCACCCGAGGACGCCGATCCCTATCGCTCTGTGTCTCTTCGCGAACCGCACGGCCCGCTCCATGAACTGTACTCCCTCCGTGCGCTGGATGAATTCCTCCATCACCGCGTCCAGGAATCGCGTCAGAGTCTCCACTGCATCGGTATCCTTCCATTCGTCGTAGTGGAGAGCGTTCATACTTGAGAGACAGCAGACGAAGCTCTCGTCCGCCGTGGCCGGCAGCGCTATCTCGGTACACAGGTTGGACGCGTTTATCTGGTAATCCTTGTCCTTGTAGACCTGTGGCTTCCCCTCGTTCATGTTCCCCCGGAAGATTATATACGGAACGCCGATATTGATCCGGGTCTCGATAATGTCCGCCCAAGTCTCTCGCTTCTCTTCATCGCCGTCAATCATCGCCTGAAACCAGTCGTCACCGATGATGACTCCGTAGTAGATGTCCTGTACTGGGTCCCCTTCGGTTTTGATGTTAAGCCATTCTTCCAGGTCGTCGTGTTCGACGTCGATGTAGCCGGCGAACTGCCCCCGCCGGGTTTCGCCCTGGCTGATGACGTTGATGATCGTATCGAACAGCTCTGTGAAGCTGTAACTCCCGTTGCTCTTGCCGTTGTTCGTTATCGGACTGCCTCGCGGCCGCAGCTCACCGAAGTACCCGCTCGTGCCGCCGCCCTGCTTGGTCATCTCACCCACCTCGGCTTGGGTGTAGAGAATGCTCTCGATGCTATCCTCCATGTAGCTGCCGAAGCAACTGATAGGAAGGCCTCTGTCCAGTCCGAAGTTGGACCACACCGGGCTCGCGAGACTATAGAAGCCCCGACTCATGTACTCGTAAAACTTGTCCGCGAAGCCCTCCTCACCGAGGATCTCTTCGGCGCGCTCCGCTATCTGCCTGACTCTCTCTTCCGCTTCGACGCCCTCGATCAGGTACCCCTCTCTGAGAAACTCCCTACTGTCCTCGTTCAGCCAGTAGAACGGTTCCGTATGCTGTTGCTCAACGCTTTCGAATTCTGTTTGTGCCATTGTTAGAACATGTCCTCGGCGGTAACGCTCTGCGTGTGTTTGTTGTACGTGGTCGACCGCTTGCTGAAGAAGTCGTTGTCCTTGGTCATCATAATGTCCTCGTCGAACCAGCGCGTCTCCTCAAGCAGGTCGTCGTCCGTCTCGAATATCGGTTCCACGCCGACGGTTTCTAGACTCTGATTGAACCGGTCTCGCAGAAACGCGTCGACGTGCGCTCGAGGAAGGAACTCCAGCTCGCCGTCAGCAAATATCCAATTCAGAATCTCCAGCTCTGCCTCGTAGGCCTGCCGACAGGCCTCTTGGACGTCCTCCTCAAAGTCGTCATCGAAGAGGTCCGGGTTCTCCTCGCTGATCGTCTCCACCAGCTCAATCCCGAACAGACCGTGAATCTGCTCCTCTTTGCTGGTTGCTTCGACGGCGTTCGCTATCCCCGTGAACTTCTTTTCGTGCTTGTCGAAGCTCGTCATTATGAGGAACTGGCTGAATAGCGAGACGTGTTCGACGAACGTACTGAACAGCAGGATGCTCATCACGTACTCCCGTTCGTCATCGCTCTCGCTCTTCTCCAGATACTCATCGAGATACTCGATCCGCTCTTTGATCGCCGGCTCCTCAGTTACCTGCTCGAAATCGTCCGTGATTCCTAAGACGTCGAGTAGGTGACTGTAGGCGTCCATGTGCCGCACCTCGCTTTCCGCAAAGGTCATACCCACGTTCCCGACCTCGGCTTTGGGCATCTCCTCGTAGATATCCGACCAAAACGTCTTCACTTGCACCTCGATCTGCGCGATAGCCAACATCGTCCGCTTGATAACGGTCTGCTCAGCAGGAGTCGTGTTGACCCTGAAGTCTTGGACATCTCCGTCGAAATTAAACTCCGTGTGTACCCAGTAGCTGTTCCGGATCGCCTCGACGTAGTCGAGAAACTCGCTGTACTCGTAGGGCTTCAGCTGTTTTCTCTCCGAGAAGATGTCCGTCTCTATGTCTGCGCCTGTACTCGCGTTCGTGTTTGCGTTTTCGCTTTCACTCATCGTTGGTCATCTCAAACGTGACCGATTGCGTTGAATTGCCTCTGCCACTGTCTAGCATCAGTCTGGTGAGTCCGACCGCAGTCGTGTCGCTCGGGAGACGGTCTTACAGCGTGACGTGAGTGTAGCCGTGTGAACCGTATCGGACCACACAGACTCCACCGGTATAAGTATTACCAACAAAATTGCAGTATAACAAGTTCACTTTCACACTAGGAGGGCGGAGTCGTTCCTCCGATCCACGAATGGGCGGTGCCGAGACGGGGACTGAGCGGTAATCTCCGGTTACGGGTGGTCGCTACAGTGCCCAACTGGCGGCGTCAAGCACCCGCGTAGTCCAGTCGCGATGACTCCGCCGAGCAGTTCGGCGAGGAGCGCGAACCCGGAGCCGGACGCGAGCGAGAGACCGACGAGACGTGAGACTCGGACGACGTCGACCTCACCCGGCAGGAGGAGGAGACCTGCGAGGCCGACCGCGACGTCGAGCTGGAGGCCGAGAGCGAGCGCCCGGGGAACTAGGGTCGGAGTCGGTCTCGAACGAATCCGGGCCGTCAGGGGCGCCAGTTCGCCGGATCGACCGCCCAGAGCGCGCCCACCGCGAGGACGCCGGCGACGCCCCCGGCGACGAGAGCGAGCACCGAGCCGGGGACGGCGACGACCGAGGCGAGCAGCAGGACCGCGGCGACGAGCAGCGCGACCGTGTCCTCCGTGGTCGACGCGCGCACGACGGGCGCCACCGCCCCGCCGACGACGGCGCCGGCCGCGACCGCGGCGGGCGGACCGGAGCGCAGCGCCGCGAGCGACTCCGGAAGGCCAAACGCGGCGAGGGACGCCCCGAAGCCCGCACCGATCCCCGCGCCGAGCGCGAGCGCGCCGACGGCACCGAGCGCGGGCGCGAGGAGGGCGGTCCGCGCGGAGAGGTCGGCGTCGACGAGCGCGGCCCCGCCGGAGACCACCAGTACCGACCCGGCCGCGAGGAGCGCGGGCGCGACCAACAGCGAGACCGGGGACGGCACGACGAAGTCTGGGGTGCCGGACGCGGTCGCCGATCCGGGGACGACCGCGGGCGCGACGGTGGCGGCGCCCGCGAACGCGGCGCCGGCGACCGCGAGCAGGACGAGTCCGAGGAGGCGGCGGCGGAGAGCTGTCATACCGACGGGAACGTCGCCGGGACACAAAACGATCGCGGGACTGAGACGGGATCGGTGCCGGGATGCGAGGGGCGCGACGCGGGTCGGCGGCGCGCGATCTGAACGCGTCGCCCGCGGCGGGGCCCTACACGGTCACGCCGGCGCGGTCGCCGTCGATCGAGACGACGACGCGCTCGGGCGGTCCCCGCTCGTCCGTCAGTCGGATCAGGAGGGTCTTGACGACCGGGTCGTCGGTGTCGACGTCGCCGCGGACGCCGACTCGGTCGACGGCGATCCGGAGCGAGCGGTCGCCGGTGCGGCTGATCGCACCGAGTCGGAGCGCGACGGCCGGCGCCGTGAGCCGCTGGGCGACGACGAGCACGGCCTCCCCGTCGTCGTCGACGAAGGCGGTCGCGTCGACGAACGCCCGCGTCTCCGTCGCGTCGGGACGGAGCGCGCTCCTCGCCTCCGCGCTCGATCGGAAGGAGGCGGCGTGGGTGATGATCTCCGCGGGACGGTCGAGGACGCTCTGTCCGTCGACCAGCGGGTTCCCGTCGATGGAGCGGCTCCGGACGCCGAGGTCGCGGGGCGTCGACGCCGCGAGGTCGTGGAGGCGGTCGACGCACCCCGCCGTGGCGGCGGTGAGGGCGCCGACGACGACCGCGCGGCGGTGCATGTGACGGGCTCTGACGGTCGGAGATAAAACCCCGTCGTCGCGCGTCTCGGCGCGTGAGAATCGGGCGGACGCGGGGCGATCGGAGGCGTCGAACCGAGGGCGTGGAAGCGGGACGGTCGAGCCGGGTCGAGCGAGACGGTCGAGACGGACGGCCGAGACGGATCGGCGCGCCGGCCTACTCGTCGACCATCGGCGCGGGCACGCCTCCGTCGTCGGCGTCGAGTTCGAAGGCCCGGCGGAGCTCGGCGATCCGGTCGCGGATGTCCGCGGCGAGTTCGAACTCCAGGTTGCTCGCGGCCTCCTCCATCCGGTCTTCGAGCGCCTCGATCTGCGCTTCGGCCTCGTCTTCGCTCTCGACGTCGCCGACGCTGACCGACGAGGTGTCCGTCTTCGACCCCGGGAGGTTCGTCTCGCCGACCGGCTTGTCGATCGTCGTCGCCTCGTAGCCGTGCTCGGCGTTGTACTCCAGTTGGATCTCGCGGCGGCGCTGGGTCTCCTCGATCGCCGCCTCCATCGAGTCGGCCATCCGGTCGGCGTAGAGGACGACCTCGCCGTTGACGTTGCGGGCGGCCCGCCCCATCGTCTGGACGAGAGTCGTCGTCGAGCGGAGGAACCCCTCCTGGTCGGCGTCGAGGATCGCGACGAGCGAGACCTCCGGAATGTCGAGCCCCTCGCGGAGCAGGTTGATCCCGACGAGCACGTCGATGTTGCCGAGCCGGAGGTCGCGGATGATCTCGTGGCGCTCGAGGGTGTCCGTCTCGTCGTGCATGTACGCCACGTCGACGCCGGCCTCCTCGAAGTACTCCGTGAGGTCCTCGGCCATCCGCTTGGTGAGCGTGGTGACGAGGACGCGCTCGTCGCGCTCGATCCGGTCGTCGACCCGATCGAGGAGGTCCTCGACCTGCCCGGTCGCCCCCGTCACCTCCACCTTCGGGTCGACGAGATGGGTCGGCCGGACGATCTGCTCGACGATGCGGTCGGAGGTCTCGCGCTCGTAGTCGCTCGGGGTCGCCGAGACGTAGAGGGTCCGGTCCGTCTTCTCCTCGAACTCCTCGAAGGTGAGCGGACGGTTGTCGTAGGCGGTCGGGAGCCGGAACCCGTTCTCGACGAGCGAGTCCTTCCGGGACTTGTCCCCCTCGTACTGCCCTTTGATCTGGGGGATCGTCTGGTGGGACTCGTCGATCACGGTGAGGAAGTCGTCGGGGAAGTAGTCGAGGAGGGTGTAGGGGGCGTCGCCCGACTCCCGGTCGTCCATGTGCACCGAGTAGTTCTCGATCCCCGAACAGTAGCCCGCCTCCCGGAGCATCTCGATGTCGAAGGTGGTCCGCTCCTCGATGCGCTGGGCGGCGACCAGATCGCCCTGCCGCTCGAAGTAGCTGACCCGTTTCTCCATCAGGTCCTCGATCTCCGCGATCGCCTGCTCCAGCTGGTCGTCGGGGATCGAGTAGTGCTCGGCGGGGTGAAGCATGACCGCGGGCTCCTCGCTCACGACCTCGCCTTTCATCGGGTCGACCTTGATCATGCGGTCTATCTCGTCGCCCCACAGCTCCACCCGGACCGCGTACCGCCCGTACATCGGGTAGATCTCGACGGTGTCGCCGCGGACGCGGAAGGTGCCCTGCGTGAAGTCCACGTCGTTGCGCTCGTAGTTCAGGTCGACGAGCCGGGCGAGCAGCTCCTCGCGGCCGACCTCCTCGCCGACCTCCAGGCGGAGCGCCATGTCGCGGTAGTTCTGCGGGTCGCCGAGCCCGTAGATGGCCGAGACCGAGGCGACGACGATCACGTCGTCGCGGGTGAGCAGGGAGCGGGTCGCGGAGTGGCGGAGGCGGTCGATCTCCTCGTTTATCGACATCTCCTTGTCGATGAACGTGTCCGTCTGCTCGACGTACGCCTCCGGCTGGTAGTAGTCGTAGTAGGAGACGAAGTACTCGACGGCGTTGTCCGGGAACAGCTCGCGGAACTCCTCGTACAGCTGGGCCGCGAGCGTCTTGTTGTGGGCCAACACGAGCGTCGGCTGGTCCAGCTCCTCGGCGACCCACGAGACGGTGTTCGTCTTCCCGGAGCCGGTGACGCCGAGGAGGGTCTGCTTGTCGGCGCCCGACTCGTACCCCTCGACCAGCTGTTCGATCGCCTCGGGCTGGTCGCCCGCGGGCTCGAACGGGGCGTCGACCCGGAGCGGGCGGTCGACGGTCGGGCGGTCCTCCGAGAGGGGAGAGTCGGCGTCGCTCACGATACGCGTCGTTGGGTGGCGAGACACTTGAGCGGCGCGGCTAGGTAAGTGACTGCGGCGAAATCGTCTCGCGCGGACGGTTCCGCTCCGGAGAAGACCCATTATCGATCGGGCTGAACACCAGATCGTGTCCCTCCCGTTCTCACCCGCCGTCGCGTTCGGCATGGCCCTCTTCCTGTTCGTTCTGTTGGCGACAGGCGTCTGGGTGAACTTCGACGCACACGCTCGCGGAAGCGATTATCCGACCGTCTGGGCCGTCTTCGCACCGCTCTCGGGGATCGTACTGGCGTACTACCTCCTCTGGTGGCGTCGCGGGCGGCCCCGCGAGCGGCCGCCGGGCCGAGTGGAGCGAGCCGCCGTTACCGTCGCCGTCGCCGGAATCGGCGGGATGATCGCCGGAAGCCTCGTGTCGCCGCCCGACCCGGCCGCGCAGCTGACCGTCTGGCCGATCGCGTTCGCCTGCTGTCTCCCCGTCGCGTATTGGGTGGTCAGACGGCGGTTTGGCGCGGCCGGAGGCGGGAATGCCGGTCGGTAGAGAGGATCGAGGTCTCCAAAGTCCCGGCCGCTCGGTTATAAACCGTTGGCTGCCGATCGACGGTGAACACCGCCAAAGCCCCAGCCGCGAGGACTCGCGCGCTTTGCTGCGCTCCTCACTCGCGTTGTTCGCTGCGGTGCTTGCTGCAGCGTGCTTCGTCCTCGCGACAGCGAGGCGCTTCGCGCCTCTGGCAGCCGGCGGCGAAGCCGCCGGCGACTGCCCCTTTGAGTCCCGCCCCCGCACGGCCACCGTACCTCACGCCTCCCCAGCCTCGTCACCGGCGCTACGCGCCGGTTGCAAGCGAGAGCTTTGCTCTCGCCCTGTCGCTGGCGCGTCCCACGCCAGCGACTCCCTCGCGCGCGCTGACTCACGGCCTGTCGGCCGCTCGTCGGCACGCGCCGCCGCCACGGTGTCTGATTAGTCGGCTGCGCATGGATCCCGTCCGCCGCTCACCGGACGAAAACGTTTCCCCGTCGCCCCGCGACGCTATCCGTATGCGCATCGCCGTCCCCAACAAGGGCCGCCTGCACGACCCGACGCTCTCGCTGTTGGAGCGCGCGGGGCTCCACGTCGAGGAGACCGCCGACCGCCAGCTGTACGCCGACACCGTCGACCCCGACGTGACGGTGCTGTTCGCGCGCGCGGCCGACATCCCCGAGTACGTCCGGGACGGCGCGGCCGACCTCGGGATCACGGGGCTCGATCAGGCGGCGGAGTCCGGCGGCGTGGCGGACGGCGCCGCGTCCGCGGCCGACGGCGACCTCGTCGACCTGCTCGATCTGGGGTACGGCTCCTGTAAGCTCGTCCTCGCGGCCCCGGAGGACGGCGCGGTCGAGACCGTCGGCGACCTCGCCGGCGGGACCGTCGCCACCGAGTTCCCGGCGGTCACCCACGACTACCTCGATCGGGTGGGCGTCGACGCCGACGTGGTCACCGTGACGGGCGCGACGGAGCTGACGCCCCACGTCGACATGGCCGACGCCATCGTCGACATCACCTCGACGGGGACGACGCTGAAGGTGAACCGCTTGGCCGTGATCGACGACGTGCTCGACTCCTCGGTGCGGCTGTTCGCGCGCCCCGACGTGGTCGACGACCCGAAGGTCGAACAGGTGTTGACCGCGTTCGAGTCCGTGCTCGCGGCCGACGGCCGGCGCTACCTGATGATGAACGCGCCGACGGAGCGGCTCGACGAGGTCAAAGACGTGATCCCCGGGCTCGGCGGCCCGACGGTGATGGACGTCGAGGCCGACGAGGACGGGAACGGGATGGTGGCGGTCCACGCCGTCGTCGAGGAGCGCGACGTGTTCGCGACGATCTCGGAGCTGAAGACTGTCGGCGCGAGCGGCATCCTGGTCACCGAAATCGAACGGCTCGTGGAGTAGCCGGGAGCCGACCGACACCGGCCGAGCCCCGCGGATCGGCCGGCGTGACTCAGTCGTTCTCCGCCCCGATCAGCGCCTCCTTCTGCGCGCGGGTGAGCGACTTGATCTCGTGTTCCCGCGACATCGCCGCCGACTTCGAGTCGAACGACTCAACGTGCCGTAAGGTCACGGGAGTCCGTCCCCTGGTGTACTTCGCGCCCTCTCCGGCGTCGTGCTCGGCAACGCGCCGCTCCACGTCGGTGGTGTAGCCGGTGTACAGCGTCCCGTCCGCGCACTCGATCACGTAGACGTGGTGCGGCGCGTCCTGACTCGGCGTCGACACGGCGCCCGGTCGGCGCGGGCGCGAGGAATACCTGCCGGTCTCGGCGCGGTCGGGGAAGCCGGACGCGCGGGCGGCGCGAACGCGGTCGGGTGCGGTGTCGCGGCGGGATCGACCGGGTCAGTCCCCAGTACGAGCGCGTTCTCGGGAGACTTCGGCGATCCCGGCGTTCGCGGAACAGTCCGGACAGGCGTTCAGGTCGCCGTACTCGTCCGCGAAGACGCGTGCGAAGCGGTCCGAGACGTGCGACCCGCAGTGGTCACAGAGTGGCATTCGGTACCGGTGATTGCCGGCGATAGATCGTAAGGTTTCGACGGACAAATACCCTTTCTCACCCCCGCCAGCTTCCGGAAATCTACATATAAAGCCCCGTCATGAGACGGGTGGGGAGCCGGCGGTCAGTCGCGCCGCGCCGCGTCGACCGCGCGCGCTATCAGCCCCGCCTGCGCCCCGGCGACGAAGCCGGCGTCGACGTTCACCGTCGTGAGCACCGAACAGGACTGGAGCGCACCGTGGAGCGCGGCGACGCCCTCGCCGCCGACGCCGTATCCCGTCGACACCGGGAGCGCGATCACCGGCGCCGCGACGAGTCCCGCGACGACCGTGGGGAGCGCCCCCTCGCGGCCCGCCGCGACCACGACGACGTCGGCCTCGCGGACCCGGTCGCGCTGGTCCAGGATCCGGTCGAGGTTCGCGACGCCGACGTCGTCCACGCGGTCGACGGTCGCGCCGATCTCGCCGGCGACCACCGCCGCCTCGCCCGCGGCCGCCGCGTCGGCGGTGCCCGCCGCGACGACCGAGAGCGTCGCGTCGAGCGCGGGCGGGTCGAAGTCGGCGGCGTGGACGACGACGGTCCCGGCCCGCTCGTCGTGGTCGACGGTGGGGTCGAGCGACGCCGCGGTCTCGAGATCGAGGTCCGCCATCGCCGTCCGGATCGCCGCCGCGTCCTCGACGTCGGCCCGGGTGACGAGCGCGCGGCCGGTCGTCTCGACCGCGGTCGCCGTCAGCGCCGCGACCTCCGCCGGCGTCTTCCCCTCCGCGAGGATCGCCTCGGGGATCCCTCGTCGGTGCTCGCGGGCGGCGTCGAACCGGCCGGCCGCCGTCGTCGCGTAGCCCGCGAGCCGCGATTCCGCCTCCGCGACGCCGATATCGCCGGCGTCGAGCGCCTTGAGCGTGTCGCGCATGCGTCCCCGTCAGGGGCCGAACGGGTCGAACCTATCGGTCCGCGGCGGGCGAGCGGCCCCGCTCGCCGAGCGGTCTCACAAAGCTTATAAGGAAGCATTCCGGCACCCCCTCGCGAACGGGCCGCAGGGCGCCCCTCGCGGTCGAATTCAGGAACTCTTATTAACTGTCGATGGATATCACCGATCGCATGGCAGACCTTATTGTCAAAGCGGCCGTCAAGGAAGCGCTGGACGACAAGAACGTCGCTTCGGACTTCTACGACGCGCTCGACGACGAAGTGGACGAGCTGCTCGAAGACGCCGCGCGCCGCGCCGAGGCCAACGACCGGAAGACGGTCCAGCCGCGCGACCTCTAAGGCGGACGCGACTCTCGACCCGATTTTTTGACCGCGCGCCGACCGCAGAGCGGCGGGACCGCCGCGCACGTCGGTAGCGACCGCGTCCCGGAGATCAGCGCGTGAGCACCCGAACCCCGGAGTCCGTTCCGACGTGGACCTCGTCGGCGAGGTCGACGAAGAGGCCGTGTTCGACGACGCCCGGCGTCGCGGAGAGGGTCGTCGCGAGCGCCGAGGGCTCCGCGATTTCGCCGAACGAACAGTCGAGCACGAGGTTCCCGTTGTCGGTGACGACCGGGCCGTCCTTCCCCTCCGCGCGGCGGAGGGTCGGCTCGCCGCCCGCCGCGCGGACCGCCTCGGCCACCGCGGATCGGCCGGCGGGAAGCACCTCTACCGGAACGGGGCGGTCGAGAGCCGCGGCCTCCTTCGACGGGTCGGCGACGACGAGGAAGCGGTCGGCCGCGGCGTCGACCAGCTTCTCGCGGGCGTGCGCGGCGCCGCCGCCCTTTATGAGCGGGCCCGCGGTCGGCCCGCCGTCGCCGACCGCGACCTGGTCCGCGCCGTCGATCGCGACGTCGATCCCGGGCGCGTCGGGCCCCGTCGCCTCGTCGAGGTCGAGCAGCGGGATCCCGCGGTCGGCGGCGAGTTCGCGGCTCGCGAACGAGGTCGGAACCCCGCGGACGTCCAGCCCGGCGTCGACTCGTTCGCCCAGTCTGCGGATCGCGTGGGCCGCGGTCGAGCCCGTTCCGAGGCCGACGACGTCGCCGTCGTCGACCGCCGCCGCCGCCGACTCGCCGGCGCGTCGCTTCGCCGCGTCGCTCCCGCCGCTCGTCTTCATACCACCGACTCGACGGGGAGAACCGAAAAGGCGTCGGCGTCGATCACTCCAGCCGGTCCAGCACCGCCTCCGCGTCGTAGGCCAGGGAGAGCTCGCGGGAGCGGCCGCGCCCCTCGACGTCGGCGTACTCGGCCTCGATCACGCCGAGCTGGTCGAGCTTGTTGATGATCTCGGAGTAACGGGTGTAGCCGAGGTCGGTCTCGTCGCGGAACGCCTCGTACACCGTCCCGGCGCGCTCGCCGTCGTTCTCCGCGAGGACGCGGACGAGGGCGCGCTCGGACTCCGAGAGCCCACGGAGCGACCGCGAGAGGTGGACGTGTTTCGACTTGTCGTACGCCGACTCGACGTCCTCGTCGGCGATCGTCTTCGAGGCGCGCATCTCGGCGTTCAGTCCGGCGCGGCGGAGCAGGTCGATCCCGACCCGGAGGTCGCCGCTCTCGGCGGTGAGGTCGGCGACGCGCTCCAGCTCGGCGTCGGCGATGACGCCGTCGTGGAAGCCGCGCTTCGCGCGCTCGAAGAGGATGTCGTAGATCTCGGTGGCGTCGTAGACGGGGAAGTACACCTCCTCCGGGCGGAACACCGACTGCACGCGGGTGTCGAGGTCGTCGATCACGTCGAGCCCGAGGTCCGAGGAGACGACGATGACGCCGATCTTCGCGCCCGAGTGCGCCTCGTGGGCGCGCAGAAGCGAGTAGAGGGTGTCCGACGCCTCGTTCTCGTAGAAGAGGTAGTTCACGTCGTCTAAGGCGACGACGAGCACGTCGTCCTCCTCGACGAGCCGGTCGGTGATCTGACCGAACAGCTTCTTGAAGGAGATCCCCGAGGAGGGCGGCTCGTAGTCGAATATCCCCTCGAACAGCCGCGAGAAGACGGCGTACCGCGTCGAGTCGACTTGGCAGTTGACGCGGACCGTCCGGACGTCGGTGCGGGCGCCGAGCTCGCCGAACAGCTTCTGGACCGCGGTCGTCTTGCCGGTGCCGGGCGGGCCGCGCACCATCGTGTTGAGGGGGCGAGAGCCGCGCACCGCGGGGCGGAGCGCGTACTTCAGGCTCTCCAGCTGGCTCTCGCGGTGGCGGAACGTCTCGGGGACGTGGTCGATCTCGAACACCGACTCGTCGCGGAACACCGACTCGTCCCACGAGAGCATGTCGCCGCCGGCGTCCCCGGTCATATGCACACCACGAGAGGCCGTCCACTTAACCGTTGCCCGGAGGGAGAGTGAAACTGAAACTTGTCGGCTGCGACGCTCAGCTGCCGAGTATCACCGACCGGTCGTTCACTCTCGGGACGGTGCGAACGCGGCGTTGTCGCGGCGATCACGGGCCGAGATCGGACGCGCTCACGCCCGATCGAGCACCAGCACGTGTCGGGTGAGCGACCGGTGGACGCGGCGCTCGAAGGCGGCGTCGACCGTCCAGCCCGCCGCGCGGGCCGACCCGCGCCAGTCCCGGTCGGCGACGACGACGGCGCGGGGCGCGACCCGGGCCGCCTCCGCGAGCGCGCCCGAGACGAGGTCGGCGAGGTCGTGGGTGGCGACCTTCGACTGGCGGCCGTACGGCGCGTCGAAGGCGACGCCGTCGACCGCGTCGTCGCGGATCGGGAGGGCCGTGGCGTCGCCGCGGGCGACGTCCCAGGTCTGGCTCTCAGGGGAGTCACCCACGTACTCGCGGAGGTTCTCCCGCGTCCCGCGGACCATCTTCCGCTGGGCGTCGCAGGCGACGACGTCGGCGCCGACGAGCCCGGCTTCGAGGGGGAGCCCGCCGGTGCCGCACATCGGGTCGAACAGGGTCCGGCCGGGCGCGGCGCCCGCGAGGTTGGCGTACGCGCGGGCGTCGGCCGGCGCCATGCTCCCCGGCTGGAAGAACGGGCGGTCGGTCGGTTTCGGGGCGAAGTCGCGGGCGGCCTCCGCGGCGACCCAGCCGAGCGCGCAGACGGACGCGTCGCCGCCGTCGGCGCCGGGGATCGCGTCGTGAGCGGCGCGCTCGCCCGCCGCGAACAGCGCGCGCAGGACGTGGTCGGGGTCGTCGAGGTCGACGTCGAAGCCGCGGTCGACGAGGACGCCGCCGAGGGCGCGCTCGGCGTCGCTCGTCGAGACGGTCGCCGTGTTCCGGACGTTCCGGGCCCGCACCGCGACCGTCCCCGAGCGGTCGAGCGGCGCCGCGTCGAGCGCGGCGACGGCGGCGGCGAGGTCGGCGTCCGTGCGGGCGACCGCCTCGTGGCGGCGCGGGTGTAGCGAGCCGGCGCACTCCGGCGCGATCGGCGCGGCAAAACCCTTTTTTTTCCGCGGCGCCCGGGGGGCGGTCGCCGCCGGCGCGTGGTCGTCGCCCGCGCGGTCGCTAATGGGTGAGTCCGACGCGCCGGGCGGGCGGGCGACCCCGGGCGCGAGCAGGCCTCCACGCCGGTCGCGCTGGTGGCGGCCTCGCGGGCGGCGAAGGCGTCCGTCTCCCCGGCGAGTTCGAGCCAGTACACGCCCCGGAGTCGGGGAGCCGCTCGCAAGAGGATAGCGGTTCCGACCACGCACCTTTTTAAATGAATCAACCGATCGTGTTAGTAGTAATGGCCGATCCGAAGGAGACGATCACGATAGAGAACGTCGTTGCCTCCACGGGGATCGGGCAGGAGCTCGATCTCCAGAGCGTCGCGATGGACCTGGAGGGCGCCGACTACGACCCCGAGCAGTTCCCCGGGCTCGTGTACCGCACCACGGACCCGAAATCGGCCGCTCTGATCTTCCGGTCCGGGAAGATCGTGTGCACGGGCGCGAACTCGATCGACGCCGTCCACGAGAGCCTCGCCATCGTGTTCGACGAGCTCCGCGCGCTCCAGATCCCGATCGAGGAACCCGAGATCACGGTCCAGAACATCGTCACGTCCGCCGACCTCGGCGAGAGCCTCAACCTCAACGCGATCGCGATCGGGCTCGGGCTCGAACACATCGAGTACGAGCCGGAGCAGTTCCCCGGGCTCGTCTACCGGCTGGACGAACCGGACGTCGTGGCGCTGTTGTTCGGCAGCGGGAAGCTCGTCGTCACGGGCGGGACGAGCCCGGACGACGCGGCGGCCGCCGTCGACGTGATCGTCGAGGAGCTGGACGGCCTCGGGCTGTTGGCGTAGGCGGGCGACGCCGCGCCGCTCGCGACGGACCGATCCCGCGACCACTTTTACCCGCCGTCCCGTAGGTCGGGTATGCTTCTTCAGACGGTGACGCCGATCACGGTGCTGGGGACGACCATCCTGTTCGCGCTGTTCCTCTCCGTGACCGCACACCTCGCCGCCCGGAACGTCCTCGGCGACGTCGACCCGCGCCGCGCCCTCTACGTCGGTCCGCTCCCCGCGGTGATCGGCGTCGTCGGTGGGGCGTTCGCCGTCTCCGAGGCGCTCCTCGTCCCGGCCGCGCTCCTCGTCGACGGCGCGATGTTCGCGTGGAGCTACGACCAGCCCCGGCGGGTCGTGGCCGGGATGACCGTGATCCACGCCGTGATCACGACGCTGCTGTCGATCGTGCTGTTCGGGATCACGGCGCTGCTCGCGACGATGCCGGGGTAGCCGACGTCCGGTGCGGATCCGGCACGGCCGCGGCCCCACAGCCTCACCCCCGGCTCGGCGGCGGCCCCACAGCCCATCCCCTGCTCGGCGGCGGCCCCACAGCGTCACGGCTCCGGTGGCGACCCGTCGTACGCGTCGTGGTCACCGTAGAAGTTGAGCATCGCGAACTTCAGCTTCTCGGGGTCGACGTCGAGCAGCTCCTCCCGCTCCTCCGGCGGGAACGCGCTCCGGACCGAGTACTTGCCCATGTCCGCCGTCGTGTACCGGCGGTCGGCGAGGATCCGGACGCCGAAGTCGTCGGGACCGCGGACCACGCGGCCGAGCGCCTGTCTGGTCTTGCGGATCGTCGGGATCTCGACGGCGTACGCCCAGCCGGGGTCGCGGGCGCGGTCGCGATCGGCGAACGCCCGGTCGTAGGCGTCCTGGACCGCCTCCATCCGGTCGGAGAGGTACGGGTAGGGAACGCCGACGACCACCACCGTTCGGGCGTCGTCGGCGTCGAAGCTCACTCCCTCCGCGAGCGTTCCCCACAGCGAGGTGAACAGCGCGGCGTCGTCGCTGTCGACGAACGTCCGGCGCAGGTCCTCCTCGTCCTGATCGGGCCCGTCGAGGTAGAGGGAGCCGAGGTCGGCGCCCGCGAATCCGGCTCCGGCCCCGACGTCGCCTCCGGCACCGGTCCCCGCCGAGCCGCCGAGCCGCTCGTAGTACCGTTCGGCCTCGGCGTACGAGGGGAAGAAGGCGAGCGTGTTGCCCGGAGTGAAACGGATCGCGTCGCGCAGCAGCGACGACACCGCCTCCTGGGTCTCCGGGTCGTTGCGCTCGGAGGCGAACCGCGGCGGGGCGTCGACCGCGAACGTCCGACGGTTCTCCTCCGGGTACCCCATCTCGTACGCGAGCGACACCGCGTCCTCCAGCCCGAGCACGTCCTCGGTGACATCGAAGGGGCGGAGCGTCGCGCTCATCAGCACCGAGGCGGCGACCTCGTCGAACAGCGCCTCGGTCACTCGACGGGGGATGCAGGTGTACAGCTCGGCGCGGCCGTACACCTCGTCGGTGGCGCCGTCGCGACGCACGGAGACGACCGGGTACTGACCGAGCTCGGTTCCCTCCTCCATCCACGTCGAGACGAACCGAGCGACCTGCAGGGTCTGACACTCGGTCCGGGTCGTCGTCTCGCCGTCCCGGTAGCGCCGCTCGTACTCCTCGTCTAACGCCTGCCCGAGCTGGACGGCGAGCTCCGTCTCCGTGTCGATCCCCTTCCCCTCGTAGTTCCGGAGGAACGCCAGCGTCAGGTCGTCGCGGCGGTCGTCGTTGGCGACGGAGAGGTCCTCCCAGTTCTCGCCGACCGACTCGCGCTCGCCGAACCCGAGCGCGTCGTCGTACGTCTCGACCACGGCGTCGCGGAACGCGCGGACGACGTTCTCGGCGGCCTCGGCGCGGACGTCGTCGCTGTCGGCGAGCTCCTCCAAGGCGGCGTCGAGGGTGGTCTCCGTGAGCGTGCGGGTGGCGTGGTCGCGGGCGGCGTCCTCGACGTTGTGCGCCTCGTCGAAGACGGTGATTATCTCCGACGGGTCGCGGTCGATCCACCGGAAGAACTGCTCGCGGATGTTCGGATCGAGCAGGTGGTGGTAGTTGCAGACGACCAGGTCCACTCCCTCCATTCCCTCCTTGAGCAGCTCGTAGCCGCAGAGCTCGCGCTCGTCCGCGTACGCGTACACGTCCTCTGGGGTGCGGACGTCGTCGAACAGCCACCCGAAGAACTCGTCGGTGTCCTCGACGAGGTTGTTCCGGTAGTGCGCGCAGACGTTCGCGGCCTCGTACTCGTCGATCGCCGTCTCCAGCTCGTCGAGCTCGTCCATGATCGCCTCGCGGGCCTCGGCCGCGCCGGCGTCGCCCTCGCGGCTCTCGGCGAGCAGCTCGCGCTGGCGGGTCTCCAGCTCGCGGACTTCGCTCTCCGTTTCGACCAGCTCGCGGGTGGTGTCGCGGAGGGTCTGACACTCCTGGTAGTCGACGTCGATGTGACACATCGACGACTTCCCCTTGAACACGACCGCGCGGATGGGCTCTTCGCCGGTGATCGCGCGGGCGTCCTCGACGAACTGCCGCATCTGCTGGTGGACGTTAGTCGTGATCACGACCGTGCGGTCGTGCTCGCGGGCGTGCTCTAAGGCGGGCACGAGCGCGGAGAGGGTCTTGCCCGTTCCGGGCGCCCCCTCGAACAGCACGTCCTGTCCCCGGTCCAGCGCGTTGGCGATCCTGTCCATCGCCTCGCGCTGGTTCGGATACGGCTCCTCGTACGGGAAGAACCGCAGATGCGGCGACTCTGACACGGGCCGAGGTTCGTCGCCATCGGCTAAAAGGGGTGGGGTGCCGCGGCGGAAGTGGTCGAGGGACGATCGGCGTCGCTGACGGGGTATCGGAGTATTAATTTACTAACGAAAACCTAACGAACATATAAGTTTGGGTCGAGTGTACGGCGAACGCATTTTACCAGCACGTATTACCGGTTCTTTCGCGAGGTAGGAGACGACATGGCGACTGAAACCGCGACAGCGACGAGCGAAGTATCGACCGAGGCCGGTAACTGGAAGGCGGGCGTGGCGAGCGGGCTCGTCGGCAGCGTCGTCTTCGGACTCGTGATGACGTACGTGATCCCCGCGCCGCTGTTGGAGGTCGTGATCCCGTCGATGTACGGGCTCGCGCCGCCGGCGGCGCCGTTCCTCGGCTGGGTGGTCCACATGTCCCACGGTGCGGTCATCGGCGTCGGCTTCGCCGCGCTCGTCGGGGTGCGGCCCTCGATCGGCGAGAGCACCGGAGCGTCGCTCGGCGCCGGCGCGGCGTACGGGCTCGCGGTCTGGGTCGCGCTCGCCGTGCTGGTGATGCCGGTCTGGCTCTCCGCGGTCGGTTCCCCGGCAAATCCCCCGCTTCCCAACGTCAGCGCGCTGAGCGCGATCGGTCACCTCGTGTACGGCGTCGCGCTCGGCGGCGCGTACGCCGGGCTGGTCGACTGAGGCCGGTCGTCGCTCCCGCGACGCGAGCCGACGGGCGCGACGCACCGTCATTTATACCGGCGCGCCGCGACCGCCCGTAGTAACGAATGTTCGACGAGATCCTCGAGAAGTTCGAGGGGTCACCGAGCCAGCAGGCGGTCATCCGGCTGTTCTTAGAGCGCGGTTTCTCCGTCAACGAGGAGGGCCGCGTCGTCTCGGGCGGAATCGAGATCCCGTACACCGGGATCGCGCGCGAGCTCGACGTCGACCGGCGGGTGGTCGACTCGACGACCGACGCCATCCTGGACGACCCCGAACTGAAGCGCATCTTCACCAACATCTCCTCGGTGCCGAGCCTGATGGACCTGGCGCCGGTCCTCGACCTCACGGTCCTCACCATCGAGGTCGCCGCCGCCGACGAGGCCGGGATCGTCGCCGAGGTGACCGGCATCCTCGCCGAGCACGACATCTCGATCCGGCAGGTGCTGAGCGAGGACCCCGAGTTCACCGACGACCCGAAGCTGTACGTGATCACCGACGCGGAGCTGCCCGGCGAGCTGCTCGTCGATATCCGCGAGCTCGGGTACGTCCGACGCGTGGGCTTCTGACCGGCCGGCGGCGCGTCGCCGACCGGACCGGCGTTGCGGGTGCGAAACGACAAGTTTCGCCCGCCGGGAAACCGGACTCGTTTCGGCGCGGACGCTTATATGTACGGAGCCGGACTCATTCCGGAGCGCGCCCGGCCGTCTTTTCACTTTCACTCAGGTGTAAACCAGTCTTTATACGGGATGGCGAACAAGAGTCGTGTACATGCCAGAAGACGAACTCGAGGACCTCCCCGGAGTCGGCCCAGCGACCGCGGACAAGCTCGTCGAGAACGGGTTCGAGAGCTACCAGTCGATCGCCGTCGCCAGCCCCGGCGAGATGTCGAACACCGCGGACATCGGCGAGTCGTCCGCCAGCGACATCATCAACGCCGCCCGCGACGCCGCCGACGTCGGCGGCTTCGAGACGGGCGCGACCGTGCTCGAACGCCGCGAGGAGATCGGGAAGCTCTCCTGGCAGATCGACGAGGTGGACGAACTGCTCGGGGGCGGCATCGAGACGCAGTCGATCACCGAGGTGTACGGCGAGTTCGGGTCCGGGAAGTCGCAGGTGACCCACCAGATGGCCGTCAACGTCCAGCTCCCGCCCGAGCACGGCGGCCTCAGCGGCGGCTGTATCTTCGTCGACTCCGAGGACACGTTCCGGCCGGAGCGGATCGACGACATGGTCCGCGGACTTGACGACGAGATCCTCGCCGACGAGATGGAGCGGCGCGAGATCGAGGGCACGCCGAGCGACGAGGAGGCGATGGAGGAGCTGATCGGGGCGTTCCTCGACCAGATCCACGTCGCCAAGGCGTTCAACTCCAACCACCAGATCCTGCTCGCGGAGAAGGCCAAGGAGCTCGCCGGGGAACACGAGGAGAGCGAGTGGCCCATCCGGATCGTCTGTGTGGACTCGCTGACCGCCCACTTCCGCGCCGAGTACGTCGGCCGAGGCGAACTCGCCGACCGCCAGCAGAAGCTCAACAAGCACCTCCACGACCTGATGCGGATCGGCGACCTGTTCAACACCGCCATCCTCGTCACCAACCAGGTCGCGTCGAATCCAGACTCTTACTTCGGTGACCCGACGCAGGCGATCGGCGGCAACATCCTCGGTCACGCCTCCACGTTCCGGATGTACCTCCGCAAGTCGAAGGGCGACAAGCGGATCGTCCGCCTCGTCGACGCGCCGAACCTCGCCGACGGCGAGGCCGTGATGCGCGTGCAGGGCGAGGGGCTGAAGCCGGAATAGCGGAACCCGATCCCGGTCCGGCGCCGTCTGTACCCGATTCGAACGCGAACGTGCGGCCCTGCTCCCGGATCCGGAATTCGAATGCGGATCCGGTTGACAAACGTAAACTTCCTTTCGGAACGCCCGAACTGCTCGAAATCGGGGGTCTGACACCCCCACGACGGTAACGGCGGAGATCCCGCGTGGCAAAAATCGCCAGAAGCGGCCGCGCCCGGCGCCACGCACCCCGATATCGCCCGATCCGTCGCTTATTGCCAATAATTTTACAAAACGTCCGTCCGATTCGATCGCAAGGATTGCAATAGATCCGCCGAGAATATAACCTTATACACCATGTATCCGTCCTTATATCTGACATCCGCCGTATTATCAAAGCGGTTTTTTGTGAAACCCAACTCAAACGTTTATATATCCCTGTTACTCCATGCCAGAACGTGATTCAGCACATGAACACGGACGAAACGCGCAGTTCGAAGGACGTATGTTCAGTTGAGGTGGTCGAATCGTGACGACCAGCGTACTCGCGACGATCGATCCGAGCACGTTCGCGTCCGCGATGAACGGGACGTGGATCCTCATGGTGACGTTCCTGATTTTCTTCATGCACGCGGGCTTCGCCATGCTCGAGGCCGGGCAGGTTCGCTCGAAGAACGTCGCCAACCAGCTGACGAAGAACCTCCTGACGTGGAGCGTCGGAGTGGCGGTGTTCTTCCTGATCGGGACCGCGTTCACGAGCGTCATGAGCGGCTCCGGCGGCCCGGTCTCCGCCGCGGGGACGCTGTTCTCCGGGGGCGAGCTCGCCGTCGAGTCCGGCGCGGTCGGACCGTACGTCAACTGGCTCTACGGCGCGGTGTTCGCCATGACCGCCGCGACGATCGTGTCCGGCGCGGTCGCCGGTCGCGCGAAGCTCCGCGCGTACGTCACGTACACGTTCCTGCTGGCCGCGGTCATCTACCCAATGGTCATCGCGTTCACCTGGTCGGCGTCGGGCGACGGGCTCGTCGCGCAGCTGACCGGTGTCGCGTTCCACGACTTCGCCGGCGGCATGATCGTCCACGGCATGGGCGGTATCGCGGGTCTCACCGCCGCCGCCGTGCTCGGTCCGCGGATGGACCGCTACGCCAAGGACGGCTCGACGAACGTCATCCCCGGCCACTCGCTGACGTTCGCCGTGCTCGGGACGCTCATCCTCGCGTTCGGCTGGTACGGCTTCAACGTCGGGACGGCCTCCGTGGTCAGCGGCGGCGTGTTCAACACGCTGACCGTCAACCTCGTCGCGATGGGCACGACGATCGCGATGGCGGCCGGCGGAATCGGCGCCGCCCTCGTCGTGTGGCTCCGCACCGGGAAGGTCGACACGCTGTACGTCGCCAACGGCCTGCTGGCCGGGCTCGTCGGCATCACCGCCATCCCCGACACCACGGCGTGGTGGGGCGCGCTGGTCGTCGGTCTCCTGGCGGGCGGACAGCTCCCACTCGTCTTCGAGTTCGTCTCGGACACGCTCAAGATCGACGACGTCTGCGCGGTGTTCCCGGTCCACGGCAGCGCCGGCGTGCTCGGGACCCTGCTGTTCCCGTTCGTCGCCGCGCCCGGCGCCCTCAGCGCCGGCGTCGGCGCCCACTTCGTCGCCCAGCTGACCGGCGTCGTCATCATCGGCGGCTGGACGCTCACCGCGACCGCGGCCGTCTGGTACGCCCTCAAGCTGAGCGGCGAGGCCCGCGTCACGCCCGAACACGAACAGGAGGGGCTCGACATCTCCGAGCACGGCGTCGAGACCTACCCCGAGTTCGGTGGCGACCGCGTCGCGACCAACGGCGGCCCCGCCGTGGTCGACACCACGGACGACTCCCCGCGCGCCGACGGCGGCGAGGAGGCGGGCTCCCAGATCAAGATGGTCACCGCGGTCGTCCGCCCGGACAAGCTCGGGGCCATCAAGCAGTCGCTCGCGGAGGTCAACGCGCCCTCGCTCACCGTGACGAACGTCTCCGGCCGCGGCAGCCAGCCCGCCAAGAAGGGCCAGTGGCGCGGCGAGGAGTTCACGGTCGACCTCCACCAGAAGGTGAAGGTCGAGGTCGTCGTCGCCGACATCCCGGCCGACGAGGTCGCGGACGCGATCGCGGACGCCGCGAAGACCGGCGAGCCCGGCGACGGGAAGGTGTTCATCATGCCGG
Organism: Halorubrum sp. Ib24; assembly: GCF_002252745.1. NCBI lineage: Archaea > Methanobacteriati > Methanobacteriota > Halobacteria > Halobacteriales > Haloferacaceae > Halorubrum > Halorubrum sp. Ib24. The sequence continues at coordinate 98,120 of NZ_NHOX01000008.1, forward strand.
TCGAGGACGCGCTGCAGGTCCGCACCGGCGCGACCGGCCCGGAGGCGGTGTAGTCTGGTAGCGGCGCGACCGGCCCGGAAGCGGTTCGGAGCGGCGAGCGAGCGGTTTCGACGCGCGCTTTTTCGACGACGCCACGGCGCCGAGCCGCGGCGCCCTTCGACGCGGGGTCCGACGGCGCGTCGCCGATCTCGGGGGCGGTCGGCAACTACTTTCATCCCGCCGTCCCAACCGATCGGTATGAACCACGAGCGCTCCCGCGGGCTGTACGACCGCGCGCTGTCGGTCATGCCGGGCGGGGTCAACTCCTCCGTTCGAGCGACGATGCCGCACCCGTTCTTCATCGAGCGCGGGGACGGCGGGCACGTGATCGACGCCGACGGGAACCGGTACGTCGACTGGGTGATGGGGTACGGCCCGCTCCTGTACGGCCACGACCTGCCCGGCCCCGTCGAAGCGGCGATCCAGTCGCACGTCGCGGAGGGGCCGATGTACGGCGCGCCCACGGAGATCGAGGTCGAGCACGCCGAGTTCGTGGCGCGACACGTCCCGAGCGTCGAGTCGATCCGGTTCGTCAACTCGGGGACGGAGGCGACCGTGTCGGCGGTGCGGCTCGCGCGGGGCCACACCGACCGCGACAAGATCGTCGTCATGCGGGGCGGCTACCACGGCGCGCAGGAGTCGACGCTCGTCGAGGGGTCGCCGGGAGACGCGCACCCGTCGACGGCGGGCATCCCCGAGGAGTTCGCGCGGCACACGCTCCCGATCCCGTTCAACGACCCGGAGGCCGCCAAGGAGGTGTTCGCGGAGCACGGCGACGAGATCGCCGCCGTCCTCGTCGAGCCGATCCTCGCCAACACGGGGATCGTGGCGCCGATCGACGGCTACCACGAGACGCTCCGGGAGCTGTGCGACGGCCACGATTCGCTGCTGATCTTCGACGAGGTGATCACCGGGTTCCGCGTCGGCGGCCTCGGCTGCGCGCAGTCGAAGTTCGGCGTCACGCCGGACGTGACCACCTTCGGCAAGATCATCGGCGGCGGGTTCCCGGTGGGCGCGATCGGCGGGCGCGCCGACGTGATCGAGGGGTTCACGCCCGCGGGCGACGTGTTCCAGTCCGGCACCTTCTCCGGGCACCCGGTGACGATGGCCGCCGGGAAGGCGAACCTGGAGTACGCCGCCGAGAACGACGTGTACGAGCACGTCGACCGGCTCGGCCGGAAGCTCCGCGAGGGGATCGCCGAGATCTGCGCGGAGCGCGCGCCCGAGTACACCGTCGTCGGCACCGACTCGATGTTCAAGACGATCTTCACCCGCGAGGCGCCCGACGACCCGGACGCCTGCTGCGCGGGCGGCTGTCGGCAGGACCCCGACTGCGCCCGGTACGACAGCTGTCCGAAGACCGGCGCCGACGTCGCCAGCGCCGCGACCGACCGCTGGGAGCGCGTGTTCTGGCAGGAGATGAAAGAACGCGGCGTGTTCCTCACCGCCAACCAGTTCGAGTGCCAGTTCACCTCCTACGCGCACACGGAGGAGGACGTCGAGCGGACGCTGGAGGCGTATCGGGAGGCCTTGTAGGCGCGGTCGGTCCGCTCGTCGACCGACGCGGCCGGACCTCGCCGCGGGCGGCAAGGCTTGCGATCGGGCCGCCGGTGCGGAACGTTTTTATCTCGGAACGAAACTAAGTACTGGTGATGACCGCGGAGGCTCGTCTCGACGCCGCCCTCTTCCGAGGCCGACGAGCCCCGCGACCGCGACGAGGCGTCCGACCGCCGCGACCGGCTTCCGGCGCGGCGCGACGACGGGCCCCCTCGGGCCAGTAATCTTCATCCCTCGTCGCGTTCGCGCCGTTTCGTCCCGTAGAGTGACAGCTGTGTCCGCCGATAGCGTCGCCGCTGCCTTTTTCTTACTATATCTAAAGCGGTGAATTTAAGAGTGTGAACCCAGTGTACTCCTGTAATGGCAACCGTTGCACTCGCGTTCAGTGGGGGACTCGACACCACAGTCTGCGTGCCGCTGTTGAAAGAGGAGTACGGCTACGACGAGGTCATCGGCGTCAACGTCGACGTCGGGCAGCCGACCGAGGAGTTCGACGAGGCCGAGGAGACCGCCGAGGCGCTGGGGCTCGACCTCCACGTCGTCGACGCGAAAGCGGAGTTCGCGGACCTGTGTTTCGACGCGGTGAAGACGAACGCGACGTACCAGGGCTACCCGCTCGGGACCGCCCTCGCGCGCCCCGTCATCGCCGAGGCGATCCTGGGCGTCGCCGAGGATCAGGGCTGTGACGCCATCGCGCACGGCTGCACGGGGAAGGGGAACGACCAGCTCCGGTTCGAGGCCGTCTGGCGCGGCTCGGATCTGGAGGTCATCGCGCCCGTCCGCGAGCTCGGGCTCACCCGCGAGTGGGAGATCGACTACGCGGCCGAGAAGGACCTGCCCGTCGAGGCCGGCGACGGCGGCGTCGGGTCCATCGACGAGAACATCTGGTCGCGCGCGGTCGAGGGCGGCAAGCTGGAGGACCCGGACTACGAGCCGCCGGAGGACATCTACGAGTGGACCGCCGAGCCGGAGGGCGAGACCACCATCGAGGTGACGTTCGAGGAGGGCGTCCCCGTCGCCGTCGACGGCGAGGCGATGGACCCGGTGCCGCTCATCCAGCACCTCAACGAGTACGCCGGCGGCTACGGCATCGGCCGCACCGACGTGATGGAGGACCGCATGCTCGGGCTGAAGGTGCGCGAGAACTACGAGCACCCGGCCGCGACCGTCCTGCTGACGGCCCACCAGGCGCTGGAGGACCTCGTGCTCACGAAGAACGAGCGCTCGTTCAAGAAGGGGATCGAGCAGGAGTGGTCCGAGAAGGCGTACCAGGGCCTCGTGTTCGCGCCCGTCGTCGACGCCCTGAACGCCTTCGTCGACGAGACGCAGGACGTGGTGACCGGCACGGCCACGGTGAAGGTGTCGGGCGGGAACTGCCGCGTCGTCGCCCGCGACTCCGAGTACGCCGTCTACTCCGAGGAGATGGCCTCGTTCAACACCGAGGACGTCGCCGGCATCGCGCAGGCCGACGCCACGGGCGTCGCGAAGTACCACGGGCTCCAGGAGCGCCTCGCCAACGACGTGAAGGCGTCGGTGTCGAAGCCGGAACTGGCGACCGACGGGAGCGGAACCGACGGCGAGTCCGAATAGATGACCGACGACGATCCCGGCACCGCCGTCCGGCGCGACCGCTTCAGCGGCGGCCCCGCCCGCGAGTTCCTGTCGAGCCTCGCGGCCGACGCGGCCATCTTCGAGGCGGACCTCGCGGTCGACCGCGCGCACACGGTGATGCTCGCCGAGCGGGGGATCGTCGACGACGCGGTCGCCGGCGAGATCCTCGGCGCGCTCGACGACGTGGAGGCCGCCGGTCACGGCGACCTCCCGGACGGCGAGGACGTTCACGAGGCGATCGAGACGGCCGTCATCGACCGCGTCGGGCCGGACGGCGGGCGGATGCACACCGCCCGCTCGCGCAACGACGAGGTGGCGACCTGCATCCGGTACCGGCTCCGTGAGGACCTGCTCGCGGCCGCCGAGGCGACGGTCGCGCTCCGCGAGGCGCTCGTCGAGGTGGCGAGCGAGCACGCCGAGACCGTGATGCCCGGCTACACGCACCTCCAGCCGGCCCAGCCGACGACGGTCGCGCACTACCTGCTGTCGTACGAGGGCGGGGTCGCGCGCGACACCGAGCGCCTGCTCGACGCGTACGACCGGGTCAACCGGTCGCCGCTCGGCGCGGCCGCCTTCGCCGGGACGCCGTTCGATATCGACCGCGACCGCACCGCCGAGCTGCTCGGGTTCGACGGTCAGGTCCGGAACTCCACGGACGCGGCGTCGGCCCGCGACTTCCTCGCGGAGGGCGCGACCGCCTGCGCCACGCTCGCGACGACGCTGTCGGGGCTCGCGGAGGACCTCATCCTCTTCTCGAACAAGGGGTTCGTGGAGCTGTCGGACGCGTATTCGTCCACGTCGTCAATCATGCCGCAGAAGAAGAACCCCGACACGCTGGAGCTGACCCGCGGCGTCGCCGGCGACGCGATCGGGGAGGCGACGGGGACGCTGAGCCTGCTCAAGGGGCTCCCGCGCGCGTACAACCGCGATCTCCAGCGCGCCCACGCGGGCGTGTTCGAGATCGCCGACGACGTGCGGGAGGCGACCGAGGTCGCGGCGGGCGCGGTCGCGACGGCCGACTGGGACGCGGCGGCGCTCGCGGGCGCCGCGGGCGACGGCTTCTCGACGGCGACGGGGGTCGCCGACCTGCTCGCGATGAGCGGGCTGCCGTTCCGGACGGCCCACGAGATCGTCGCGACGGCCGCGGAGACGGTGGGTGACGACGACTCGCCAGACGCGGCGGCCGCAAAAGTTGACGAGGCCACTCGAAACGTGACCGGTGAGCCCCTCTCGGCGTACGTGAGCCGCGAGGAGTTGGAGTCGGCGCTCGACCCCGCGGCCAGCGTGGCGAGCCGCGACTCCGCCGGGGGACCGGCCCCCGAGGCGGTCGCCGAGGAACTCGCCGTCGTCGAGTCCGGGATCGAGGCGGACCGCGACGCGCTGGCGGCGGAGCGCGACGCGCTCGCCGCCGCGAGCGAGGCGCTGGGCGCGGAGGTCGATCGCTATGTCTGAGCCGCGACGACCGCTCGGCGTTCGTCGCCTCGGTCGGCGCCCCCCCGACCGACGTCGACGACCGTCCCCGTAAGGGGAACACATTTACTACCGAGATCTGACATCCGATCTCGATATGGCCCGATTTCGCCGAACTGCTTCCATTAGCGGCCGATCCATTTTATGTAAACTATCCAATAAGTTCGAAGCCTTTATCACCGTTCGCAGTCGAGTGTCTGCCACGATGACGACCGACACCGACACGCTGCTGGCAGAGGACCCGATCACGGGCGAGGAGATCGAGCTTCCGACCGACGTCGAGGTCGGCGAGATCATCGACAGCCCGGTCACCGGGACCGAGCTGGAGGTCATCTCGCTGGACCCCGTCGTGTTAGAGGAGGCCCCCGAACTCGAGGAGGACTGGGGCGAGTAGATGGCGACGATCGCCGCGACCGCGACTCCCGAGTGGTCGACATGCGCGTAGGGATCCTCTACTCCCGGATCCGGAAGGACGAGAAGCTCCTGCTCAACGAGCTCCGCGACCGGGACCACGACGTCGAGAAGATCGACGTACGCAAGGAGCGGTTCGGCCTGGAGTCGACGACCGCGAACGTCGACGGCCTCGATCTGGTCGTCGACCGCTGCCTGTCGACGAGCCGCTCGCTGTACGCGGCGCGGTTCCTCGACAGCTACGGCGTCCCGGTCGTGAACGGCCCGGAGACGGGCGACGTCTGCGCCGACAAGGCGAAGAACTCGCTCGCGCTCGCCGAGGCGGACGTCCCGACCCCGGCGACCGAGGTCGCGTTCACGAAGGAGGCCGCGCTGGAGGCGATCGAGTCGTTCGGCTACCCCTGCGTGCTCAAGCCCGTCGTCGGCTCGTGGGGCCGGCTGATGGCGAAGATCGACACCCGGGACGCGGCCGAGGCGATCTTAGAGCACAAGGAGACGCTCGGCCACTACGAGCACAAGGTGTTCTACGTGCAGGAGTTCGTCGACAAGCCCGGCCGCGACATCCGCGTGCTGGCGGTCGACGACGAGCCGATAGCCGCGATGACTCGGTCGTCTGACCACTGGCTCACGAACGCCGCGAAGGGCGGCGAGACGGCGTCGTTCGACCTCGACGACCGCGCGCTGGAGCTGGTCGAGCGCGCGAGCGAGGCGGTCGGCGGCGGGATGCTCGGTGTCGACCTGATGGAGGTCGGCGGGACCGACTCCGGCGAGTACACCGTCCACGAGGTGAACCACACCGTCGAGTTCAAGGCGCTCGACGCGGCCACCGACGTCGACGTCCCCGCGGAAGTCGTCGACTGGCTGGAGGCGAAGGCCGCCGCGGCCGCCGACGGCGACGCCGCGGACGACGACGCCACGGAGGCGACCGCATGACGGCGGAGTCCGGAGCGACCGCCGCGGACGACGCGACGCCCGACGAGACGTACACCGCGAGCGTCGTCGGCGGCACCGGGTTCACCGGCGGCGAGCTGCTGCGGCTCCTCGCCGGCCACCCCGCGTTCGACGTGGTGCAGGCCACGTCGCGGTCGGCGGACAACATGACCGTCGGCCGGTCGCATCCGAACCTGCGCGGACTCGACCTGCGCTTCTCGGACCCGGGCGACCTCGAGTCGGTCGACGTCCTCTTCTCGGCGACGCCGCACGGCGTCTCGATGGGGCGGATCGACGAGTACTTCGAGGTCGCCGACACCGTCGTCGACCTCTCGGCCGACTTCCGGCTGCCCGAGGCCGACGCCTACGACGAGTGGTACGACGGCCACGAGTCGCCGGAGTACCTGGAGCGCGCGGAGTACGCGCTCCCCGAGATCAACCGCGAGAACCTCCCCGGCGCCGACCTGATCGCCGGCGGGGGCTGCAACGCGGCGGCGACGATCCTCGGGCTGAAGCCGCTCGTGGACGCCGGTGCGCTCGGCCCGGACGCGGGCGAGGTCGTCGTCGACGTGAAGGTCGGCTCCTCGGAGGGCGGCGCCGGCGGCGGCGCGGCCTCCTCGCACCCGGAGCGCTCCGGCGTGGTCCGCCCGTACGCCCCGACCGGACACCGCCACGAGGCGGAGATCGAGGCGTACCTCGGACTCGACGTCTCCTTCACCGTCCACGCGGTCGACATGGTGCGCGGCGCGAGCGCACCTGCCACGTCTCCCCGACGAGCCGCTCGAAGGGGGACCTGGTGGACGCGTAACCGCGGCGACGTACGCCGAGCCTTCATGGATCGTCTCCGGGGGGCGGCGTCTACCGTTTTACCCAGAGCCGAAGTCGGTCGCGGGCCGAACCACGGGCGAAGTCGGCTTCGAGGCCTCGACCCCGGCAACCGGAGCGCGTGTCGTCTTCTCGGCATCGGACAACTATGACCAAGGGTCGGCGCGGGCCAGTCGGGGCTCCACCGCGGACGTCGCGCTCGACTTGGCCGGAGACCGGCCCGTCTCGAGTTCGGGGGACTCACCCGGTGGGATTCGCCCATGGAGGGCGGGCCGACGCGAGGTCGCGGTCGCGACGGCGGGGGACCCGCCGACGAGCGTCGTCGTCAAGGATCGCGCGCGAAGGCGGTCGACCCGGCGGCGCGGTCGGCGACGGTCGCCGCCTCGCCGCCGGACGGCGGTGGATCCGCGTCGTCCACGGCGGCTCACGGTCGTCGGACGAGACGATCGAGCGGCTCGGCATGGAGCCGGAGTACGTCGAGTCCGCCTCCGGCGTCACGGGCCGGTTCACCGACGCGGACGCGATGGAGGCGTTCACGATGGCGATGGCCGGGAAGCTCAACACGGAGCTGACCGCCCGGTTCCGCGAGGCCGGCGTCGACGCGGTCGGCCTCTCGGGCGTCGACGGCGGGCTCCTCTCGGGGCCCCGCAAGTCGGCGGTCCGCGTGGTCGAGGACGGGAAGAAGAAGATCCGCCGCGGCGAGCACTCCGGGCGGATCGAGTCGGTGAACGCCGGTCTCCTCTCGGGACTGCTCGGCGACGGCTACACTCCCGTCGTCTCGCCCCCGATGGAGGGGAGAGAGAGCGACGGCGGCGTCACGCCGGTCAACGCCGACGCCGACCGGGCGGCCGCCGCGGTCGCCGGCGCGCTCGGCGCCGACCTCGTCCTGCTGACGGACGTGGCGGGCGTGTACGCGGACCCCGACGACCCCGACACGCTGATCGAGTCGGCGTCGACGCCCGACGAGCTGGCGGCGGTCGAGGACGCCGCCGAGGGGTTCATGGGCAAGAAGGTGATGGCCGCGACGGAGGCGCTCTCCGGCGGCGCCGGGCGCGTCGTCGTCGCCGACGCCAACGTCAACGACCCGATCGTCGCCGCGCTCGGCGGCGAGGGGCCGGCGATCGAGCGGTCGGCGGTCGCAGATCAGGCCGAGAGCGGAGGTGAGACCGCGTGAGCGGCTTCGTCTTCTCGGAGAAGCCGATCGAGATCGCCTCGGGCGACGAGGTGTACGTCACGGACACCAACGGCACCGAGTACCTCGACTTCGGGGCGAGCTACGCCTGCACGCCGGTCGGTCACTGCCACCCCGAGGTCGTCGACGCCGCGACGAGCCAGCTGGAAGAGCTCATGTACGTGCAGGCGTCGTACCCGCACGCGGCGCGGACGGCGCTGTACGAGCGGCTCGCCGAGACTGGGCCGGTCGACGTCGACAACGTCTGGCTCTGTAACTCCGGCACGGAGGCCAACGAGGCCGCGCTGAAGTTCGCCCGGCACGCGACGGGCCGCGAGAAGATCGTCGCGACGACCCAGGGGTTCCACGGTCGGACGATGGGCGCGCTCGCGACCACCTGGAAACAGAAGTATAAGAACGGGTTCGAGCCGCTCGCGGGCGGCGTCGAGTTCGTCGAGTACGGCGACGCCGAGGCGATGCGCGAGGCCGTCGACGACGAGACCGCCGCGGTGATCCTGGAACCCCTCCAGGGCGAAGGCGGGATCAACCCCGCCGACACCGAGTACCTGCAGGCGGTCCGCGTCGCGACGGCGACGTCGGGCGCGGCGATGATCCTCGACGAGATCCAGACCGGACTCGGCCGCACGGGGTCGCTATGGGCGGCCGATAAGCACGACGTCGTCCCGGACGTCCTCACGACCGCGAAGGGGCTCGGCAGCGGGCTCCCGATCGGCGCGACGCTGTGCCGCGACTGGATCGCCGAGGACGCCGGGAACCACGGCTCGACGTTCTCGGGCGGGCCCGTGGTGTCGGCGGCGGCAGGCGCCACGCTCGACGTCATCGAGCGCGAGGGGCTCCCGGACCACGCCGCCGAGGTCGGCGCGTACCTCCGCGGGCAGGTCGAGGAGCGCCTCGGCGACGAGGTCCGCGACGTGCGCGGCGACGGCCTGATGATCGGCATCGAGGTGAAGCGCGGCTCGAACCGCCTGCTTCGCGACCTCGCGATCGACCACCAGATCCTCGCGCTGCCGGCGGGCCGGACCGTGTTGCGCCTGCTCCCGCCGCTGACGATCGAGCGCGAGCACGCCGACGCGGTCGTCGACGCCCTCGCGGAGGTGATCGGGTGATGGCGACCGGGAAGGGACGCGAGAGCGGCGCGGAGTCGGACGCCGAGGACGCGGCGGCCGAGTCGTCCGCGGCCGGGACCGGATCGTCGTCGCTCGCGCCGTCCTCGGCCGCGTCCCCGTCACCCTCGGGCTCTTCGGCCGCCATCACCTCTCGCGCTCGTTCCTTCGCCCACTCCGGGGGTTCGTCGTTAGTTCGCGTCATCGAGTGCCTCGTTCGCTAGATCGTCGGCGCGCGCGTTTATCTCCCGCGGAACGTGGCCGATCGACCACCGGTCGAACCGCGCTAACAGCTCTCTGGCGCGCACCCGCTTCTCGCGCAGTTCGGGGTCGTTGGCGTCCCACTCGCCGCGCACCTGCTTGACGATCAGCTCCGAGTCGCCGCGGACGTCGATCGCCTCGAAGCCGTACTCGTCGGCCGCCTCCAGTGCCCGGATCAGTGCGGCGTACTCGGCCTGGTTGTTGGTGACCGTCCCGATCCGCTCGCCGCCCTCGGCGACGACGCCGTCGGACGTGACGAGACACCAGCCGACCGCGCCGGGGCCGGGGTTCCCGCGGGAGGCGCCGTCGAAGTAGACGTGCGCGCGGCCGCCCCCCTCGCGGATGAGGTTCGTCAGCCGCGTCGGGTCGCTCCCCTGTACCACGACCTTGTCGTCGTACGCGACGGCGACGGCGCCCTCGCGCTCGGCGCGCCACCGCTCGTGGGCGGTGTTTCCCGGCTCGATCCGGACGCCGGCGTCCTCCAGACGCGTCCGCGCGGTCACCGGATCGCAGTCGATCGTCGGCATTCGTTCGCAGTCGTCGCCGGCGCGTCAAAGGCCTGTCCGTCGCCGGTGCGGTGAAGACCGTCCCTCGTCGGTGCGGTGAAGTCGGGTCCGTCGCCGGTGTGGTGAAGACCGTCCCTCGCCGGCGCCTCACCGCGCGGTCGGGCGATCCCCGTCTCTCACGAACTTTTAAGTTAATCCGTTAAGATAGTATATAAATGCGATGACACGGCCCACCCGGCAACGGGATCACGACCGGCAGCGTGTGCGGGACGAGGACGTCGACGAAAACGAAATTGACCCGGAAGAGCTGGACCCGGAGGAGTTAGACCCGGAGGACTTCGACCCCGCGGACCTGACGCGGACGGCGGACGGCGAACTGATTCACGAGGAGACCGGCCTGATAGTCGAAGAGGAACAGATCGATCCCGGCCCGGAGTGGCGCGCGTTCAATCACTCGGAGCGGCAGTCGAAGTCGCGCGTCGGCGCCCCGACGACGAAGACGATGCACGACAAGGGGCTGACGACGACGATCGACTGGAAGGACAAGGACGCGTACGGACGATCCATCTCCTCGAAGAAGCGCTCGCAGATGCATCGGCTTCGGAAGTGGCAGGAGCGCATCCGGACGAAAGACGCGGGCGAGCGCAACCTCCAGTTCGCGCTCTCGGAGATCGACCGGATGGCCAGCGCGCTCGGCGTCCCCCGATCCGTCAGGGAGGTCGCCTCGGTCATCTACCGACGCGCGCTCAACGAGGACCTCATCCGCGGTCGGTCGATCGAGGGCGTCTCCACCGCCGCCCTTTACGCCGCCTGTCGCAAGGAGGGGATCCCACGGTCGCTGGAGGAGATCTCCGACGTCTCCCGAGTCGACCGCAAGGAGATCGGCCGGACGTACCGCTACATCTCCCAGGAGCTCGGCTTAGAGATGCGTCCGGTCGACCCGAAGAAGTACGTCCCCCGCTTCTCCTCCGAGCTCGAACTGAGCGAGGAGGTCCAGTCGAAGGCCAACGAGATCATCGAGACGACCGCCGAGAAGGGGCTCCTCTCCGGGAAGTCGCCGACCGGGTACGCCGCCGCCGCTATCTACGCGGCCTCGCTCCTGTGTAACGAGAAGAAGACCCAGCGCGAGGTCGCCGACGTCGCGCAGGTGACCGAGGTCACCATCCGCAACCGGTATCAGGAGCAGATCGAGGCGATGGGGATCCACAGCTGAACGAAGCGACGGGGATCCACGACTAGGCGCCGGCGCGGGCGAGCGGCGCGGCGTTTTTCGGATCGCGCGCACGTACCGTAACGCATGCTCGTCTGCGGGACGCACCGAGGGCTGTATCGGCTCGACGATCCGCTGGACGACCCGACTCGGGTCGCCGCGTGCGGGCGGGTCCGCGAGGTCGTCCGCAGCGGCGACGCCCGAATCGCCGCGACCGAGGAGGGGCTGCTCCGCTCGACCGACGGGACCGAGTGGGACCGCTTCGAGCTCTCCGAGGACCCGTTTTCCGTCCTCGCCGGTCCGGAGACGGTCCTCGTCGGCACCCGGCCGGTCGGCGTACAGCGGGCGAGCCCGGACCCGGAGACCGGGGACTGGCGGTTCGACCCCGTCGGCGACCTCGCCGCGCATCCGCACGGGGAACGGTGGCGCGACCGGGCGCCGGACGGCGAGCCGAGCGTCAGGACGCTCGCCATGCACCCGGACGACGGGGTCCTCGCGGGGCTCGAACCGGGCGGCGTCTACGCCTTCGGCGGGGAGTTCTGGCGGCGGTACGGCCGCGGCGTCCACGACGACGTCCACGACCTGCGCGTGCTCGGCGACGGCGGCGTCGTCGCCGCCACCGGGAACGGGCTCTACCGGACCGACGACGGCGACCGGTGGCACCGGCTCGACACCGACTTCCGCGACTTCTGGGCGAACTACTTCCGCGAGGCGATCGTCCACGGCGGGCGGCTCTACGCCGGGGCGAACCGCTGGGGGCCGGACGCGCCCTCGGGCGTGACCCTCTCGGCGCCCGCGGACGACGGGGAGTTCGACGCCGATGCCGACCCCGTGCCCGCCGCCGACCCGGCGTTCGTGGTCTCGTGGGCTGTCACCGGGGACGCCCTCGTCGGCGGGACGCTGCGCGTCGACGACGACGGGTTCGCCGCTGAGGAGCCGGCGCCGCTGGTCGTGCGCGAGGACGGCGCGTGGAGCACCGGCGCGACGCTGCCGGCCGGCGTCACGTCGCTCGCGACCTGACCGCCGCCCGGCCGACGGCGACATCGTCAAGTCCGACTCGCCCCTAGCACCGGCGAATGCGGCTCGACGAGTTCATCGAGTTCGAGGCGAACGAGCGCGCCGAGCGGCGGCGCCTCGCCGCCGAGAAGGACTACGGCATCTTGGACCGCCTGGACTCCTTCGAGCGGCGCTTCGAGGAGCACGTCTCCGACGACGCCGTGGTCGGCAGCGTCTCCCCCTCCATCTTCGTCGGTCGCTCGGACTACCCGAACGTCTCGACCGGGCTGCTGTCGCCGGTCGGCCGCGAGGAGCGCGCGGCCGCGTTCGAGACCTCCGCGTCGTGGTACGACGAAGGGGTCTCCCATCTCGCTGTTCGCCGCCGGACCAGCCTGCTCAACTCGGCGCGCGGCGTCGACGTCAGGGACGCGGTGCGACGCCGACAGCGTGGGGGGCGTCTCCGCCTCCGTCACCGCGCGCGACGCGGCCGCGAGCCGTCCACGACGCGTGGAACGGCTGGGTCGGCGTCAGCGGGAGGTCGCCATCCCGCCGACCGCCCGGTTCGCGTGGAGATCGGGCTCGACGGGGCGCCCGACCTCACTTCGACGTCGGTAACCAGACATCAAGACGCGACCGGACCCGCGCGGCCGCCCCGCACCGCGGAGCTCGGCGAGAACCCGCACGTCCCCCGCCCGATACAGAGACCCTGGAGACGACGACTGGCGGCGAGGGCGATGACGTACCTCTAACCGCCGCGGAATTCGACGTGTAAGGATCAACCCGATCCTCTCGCGGGCGCGCTGGGGCGCGAGAGAACGCCGGCTCGTCCCGACGGCGGTCATCACGGCGGTCGACCGACCACGGTCGGCAGTTCCCTTCGCGGCTCGATCCGCGATAACCCGACCGGTTCGACCGGATCGAGGTCCGACCGCAACGAGTACCTCGGCAACCGCGTTCCTGGGTCGTTCTGCGCCGGGGCGGTGGGAGTACGAGGTCGTCGAGATGAAGTCGCCCGGTTCGATCTGGAACCCGACCCCCGGGCGGGCGTCTACCTCGCGGCGCCAAGCGAGGCCGCGAGGGCCGGACCGGGTAACGTCGAGGGACGGCCGGCGCCTACCTACGCGGCCCGGCTGGGCGTCCTCGAACACATCGACGACCGCGGCGACAGGCGAAGGGCGCGTCCTTGCGGCACGTCTCCGACGACTACTGGGGCCCGTCGGCGTCTGGCAGGTGCGCGGGAGGCCGTCGAGGAACGGCGTTCGACGGGGGAGCGCTGGACCGCCTAGACGTTCGGCGAGGGCGGTCCGCGGGCGTCGCCGGCAGCCTCCCGGGTGCGCTCGGGTCGCCTGCGCGGAGTAGCGATCGCTAGGCAGGCCGGGCTGCAGGCGAATCTCAGTGAGCTTCGCCGACGTCGGGTGAGGGTCGCGGGGAGGGCGACGGCGGGTCCCCGCCCCGATCGCTTTAGTCGCGTCACCGAGTGTGTGGCCTCATGGTTCCCACCGTCCCCGCGTTCGGCGGCGTTCCAGCCGGTCCCGAGCTCGTGATCATCCTGATCATCCTCGTCCTCCTCTTCGGCGTTCCAATCGTTCTCATCGCGGCAGGCGTGGTGTTCCTCAAACTGCGCTCTGGCGGCGAGGAGGCGGACGCCGACCGCATCGCGGACCTGGAGGCGGAGGTCGAACGCCTCCGCGAGGAGGTGGACGACGAGCCGGACAGCCGCGACGGCGACGACGATAGCTTATAAACCCCGATGCGGTGGCGTCGCCGGTGCGTAGCGCCGGCTGTGAGCGAGAGCTTCGCTCTCGCCCCGCGAGCGGCTGCTACGGAGGGATTCACCGCGACGTGATTCGATGATAAATCCCGATCAGCGACAGCTCACGTTTGGGTAGAAACCCCAAACTCTCTGCCCGCGTCGCTCGCTCCCGTCGTCGTTAACACTCCGTATCAGTCCTCCGCCCAGTAGTACAGGTCCTCGCGCGGCGCGTCGCAGTTCGGGCAGCTATCGGGAAGCTCCGTCCCGATCTCGCCCATCTCGCCGCACTCCCAACAGCGCCACATCACGTAGGCGGTGCCGAACACGTCGCGGGCGTCGGTGAGCCCCAGTTGCCGTGACTCCGACGGCGACGTGACGTAGAAGCCGTCGTCGTCGACTCCTCGTACCGTCCCGAGCTCCTCGCCGTCCTCGTCGTACACCGGTTGTCCGATGCTCACGTCGGCGAATACGGGTTCTTCGGAGGCCATGCGCGGGGGTACGCACCGGTCCCTCATAAGTGTGGTATGTGGTCGCGTCCCACAGAAGAAGGAAGATCGATATCGTGCCGATGCGACGCGGAGGCGAGGACCGAGTCGCCGCTCAGGCGACCGGTGTCCGCTCGACGACGGTCCCGTCGACGGTCGGGTACTGCTCGACGATCTCCCCCTCGTCGAGGTCGCCGTCCTCGATCATCTCCTCTAAGAGCCACCACGCGATCTCGACGTGGTCCGACTTGACGGTGTAGAAGTCTTCGGGGACGCCGAGCGACTCGAACCGCTCGGGGTCGGCGAACGCCTTTCCGTAGACGAGGGTGCCGTCGTCGGTCACCTCGTCGAACTCGCGGCGGATGTTCTTCGCCATCCGCTTGAGCCGGTTCCGGTGTTGGGCGGCGTCTTTGAACACCGACGTACAGAAGTACACCTTCTCGTGGCTCGCCATCTCGGAGACGATCGCGTCGTCCTTCGATCCCTCGACGGCGGACATGTGGCCCTCCTGTAGCTCGAACCCCTCCTCCTGCATCCGGCGGTAGTTACCGTCGGACATCTCGAACTCGTTGATGTTACAGAACTCCGCGGCGCCCTCGTCTAAGAACTCCAGGAACTCCGGCTCCGCGCGGATGCCGGGGATCTCGAAGGCGGGCGTGAGCCCCTCCTCCCGGGCGATGTACAGGATCTCCTCCCATTCGGTCCCGTGCATGTCGCCCCACAGCTCCACCGGCGGGTGGAAGCGGATCTCGTCGAGCCCCGCCTCCGAGAGGCGGCGCATGTTCTCACGGCCCCCCGTGATCCCGGTGTACAGGTGCGTGTGGTGGTCTCCGCCGAACTCGTCTTTCAGCAGTTCGAGGTAGCGGGTCGTCTTCGCCATCGCCTCCTGCGGTTCGCCGCCGGTGATCGAGGTGCCGAGCGCGCTCATGCGCTTGGCCTCTTCGATCACGTCCTCGTCGGACTCCACCTTCCGCTCGTTGGCGTACACGTCCGTGACGTTCTTCCGGTTCTCTCCGAGGGGGCAGTAGAAACAGTCCCGCTGGTCGCAGTAGCCGTAGACGAACAGCACCATCTTACCGCCCTTGGCGCACTGTTCACAGCCCTTGGAGATCATCTGTCCCCTCCTACCGGCCGCGGCGTGAAAAAGCGTGCGAACTCCGCGTTCCCGGGAGAGGCGTTATCACGCCGGTGTCGCGGGCGCCGCGAGCGTGACGCGCCGGCGACCCGACCGCTCGGGCCGGACGAACACAAAGTATGTACCGTCCCCGACGCGACCGGGAGCCATGACCGGAGAGCCGACCGCAGACGAGAGAGCCGAGTCAGCCGACGCCGGGTCCGAGTCGGCCGACGCCGGGCCGTACACTCGCCGTCGCGCGCTCGCCGCCGGCGGTGCAGTCGCGCTCGCCGGCCTCGCCGGCTGCACCGCGCTCGACGTCGCCACCGGCGAGCCCGCCGAGTTCACCGCGGGGACCGCGACGGTCGCGGACGCGACGCTGTCGGAGAGCGGGTACGAGCTCAACGAGGTGACCGACCGGACCGTCTCGCGCGAGTTCGAGGTCGGCGGACAAACCCGAGAGGTCCGCGTGACGAACACCGTCGCCGAGTACGACAAGGCAGTCGAGCTGTTCGGCCAGCGCTACCAGGCCGCCGTCTTCGCCGCGGTGACGACGCCGCAGGTGCGGGTGCTCGGGCAGGCGCTCAACCCGATCGCCGAGATGAGCACCCGCGATCGAGCCGAGCTCATCCTGAACCGCTACGAGAACGTCGGCGACTTGGAGCGCGGCTCGGAGTACACGACGACGGTCCTCGGCGCCGACGCCGAGGTCGTCGTGTACACGGCCGAGGGAGAGATCGAGGGGACGGGGACGAGCACGGAACTGGAGCTTCACATCGGCGAGCCGGTCGCGGCCGGCGACGACTTCGTCCTCCCGCTCGCGGCGTACCCGGCCGCATTCAGCGACGGCGAGAACGTCCGCCAGATGATGAACGGGATCGAACACGAGCCGGCGTCGGGCGGGGACTGAGCCGACCCGACCGAGGAGACGCGACCGGCACACGGGCCGGAAACTCCCGCCCCCGTGCGCCGCCGCTCCGAGCCGAAAACATATGCCGGCCCCTCGCATAGCGTCGCGTAATGCTGTTGGTCCTCTGCGTCGACCTCGACGACGACCTCGGCCGCAAGACCGGGATCCCGACCCCGGTGATCGGCGCCGACGACGTCACGGAGGCCGCCGTCGCGCTCGCGACGGCCGACCCGGAGGACTCGGACGTGAACGTCCTCTTCCAGGGCGTGAACGTCCACGACGAACTCGCGGCCGGCGGCGAGGCGGTCGAGGTCGCCGCCGTCACCGGCGTTGACGGGTCCGACGTGAAGGCGAACCGCGCGGTCGGGAAGGAGTTCGACCGCGTCCTCGCCGAGCTGTCGACCGGCGAGGAGGTCTCCGCGGTGGTCATCACCGACGGCGCGCAGGACGAATCCGTCCTCCCGGTGATCCGCTCGCGGATGCCGATCGACGGGATGCGACGCGTCGTCGTCCGGCAGGCGCAGGACCTCGAATCGCTCTACTACACGATCAAGCAGGTGCTCGCGGACCCGGAGACCCGCGGCACGATTCTCGTCCCCCTCGGCGTCCTCCTCCTCATCTATCCGCTGGTCGTCGTCGCGAACCTCTTCGACGTCGCCGGCGCGGCGGTCTTGGGGATCCTCTCCGGGCTCGTCGGACTCTACTCGCTGTTCCGCGGGCTCGGGCTGGAGGAGACCGTCGACGGGGCGGCCTCGACGGTGCGGAACGTCCTCTACACGGGGCGCGTGACCCTCGTCACGTACGTCGTCGCGCTCGCGCTGATCGTCGTCGGCGGCGTGCAGGGCGTCGAGACGGTCGAGACGGTCAGCGCTGTCCGCGGCGGGTCGATCACCGCCGGCGTGACGCTGGCCGCGTTCGTCCACGGGTTCGTCCAGTGGCTCGCGGTCGCCGGCGTCACCTCCAGCCTCGGTCAGATCACCGACGAGTACCTCGGCGGCCGGTTCCGGTGGCGGTACCTCAACGCCCCCTTCTACGTGCTCTCCATCGCGGTCGTGCTGTACGCCGTCTCCGGCTTCTTCCTCCCGGACGCGCGGGGGGTCACGTCGCTCGGCCTCCCGGACCTCGCGATGGCGCTCGCGGCCGGGACGCTCACGGCCGTGTTGAGCACGCTCGCGTTCGCCGTCGCGGAGTCGCAGCTCCCGTCGGCGACGGGCGTCGGCGAGCGAAAGAGCGGGTAGGTTGCGGGGCGGTACGGCGGCGGAGCGGGACGGCGGCGGAGCGGCCGGGTCCGTTACCGGGGCGTCCACTCCTCGCAGGCGTCCATGTCGTCCATCAGTTCGTCGTGATGGTCGCAGTACGGCTGCATCCCCTGATCGGTCCGGACGTAGTCGAAGTGCGTGCAGTTCCCGCAGTAGGTGTCGCCGGGGCCGTCCCGCGCGGCGGCGTCGACGCCGGGCGAGACGTCGGCGCCGGCCCGCCCGTCTGAGCCCGGACCCGCGGGTCCGTTCGGCCCGTCGGCGGGTCCCGCGTCGCCGAGGGGCGACCGGATGTCGGTGTCGGCCTCGCCGCCGTCGCTCACGCCGGCGGAGCCCCCCCGTCGCTCGCCCGAGACGCCTCCGGACGAGCCCGTGCCGAGACCGGTTCCCGAACTCGTCGTCGCTCCGTTCCCGGTCGTCGCGTCCGTCCGTCCCGCTCGGTCCGGTCGGTTCGTCTGCGTCTCCACGTCGCCGTCGGGGGTCCCGCCGAGGAGGCCGACGCCGCCCATCCCGTCGATCTGGTCTCGGCCGACCTCGATGATCTTCGTCTCGCCCTTGTGGGTCACCTCCATCGTGACGGTGCCGCCGGGGTCGTTGCGCGTCTTGAAGTTGGCGACGCCGACGAAGACGCCCCACAGCGCCGTCGCGGCGCCGACGAAGTACAGCCCCGCCGTCGGCAGCGTGAGGTCGGTCAGCTCCGGTCGCGGTCCGCTGACCCAGTGGTAGGGGTAGGCGTACGCGAACAGCGCGACGCCGAGGCACATCACGCTCGCCCCGACGACGGCGGCGACCCGCGTGTTGCGGTCCGCGGGGAGGACGGCCATCACGCCGAGCAACACCAGTGGGACGCCCACGCCGCCGAGCACGCCGCCGAGCCGCCGCGCCTCGCCGGAGCTGTAGCCGCTCGGGAGAGTGACCTCCGCGGCGACGAGGAGCCCGACGACGAGGAGCAGGGTTCCGGCGACGAACGAGCCCACGCCGAGGTAGAGCCGACGCGGGTCGACCTCGGAGCGTCCCCGTCCGCCGTACGCCTCCGAGAGACTGGTCATACGCCGCCTACGTCGTCCTCCCTGAAAACAGTATGTCAGACGTTCGCCCGCGGCGACGGACGGGGCGGCGATTGCGGGGGTGACGGCGCCCCCGGAGGCCCCCGACACCGGCGCGTCGCCCTCCGACATCGCCGCGTCGCCTTCCTACACCAGCGCGTCGATGTCGACGTGCGCGTCGAGCAGCTCCGCCATCCGATCGACGGTGCGCGCGTCTCGGGTCCGGCCGCTGCGGACGATCCCCTCGGCCCGATCGATCGCGGTGACGGTGTCGGTGTTGAGCGCGAGGACGGGCTTGCCGGCGTCGGCGGCCTTCCCGAGCACCGCGCCCGAGGGCCGGTGTCCCCCCGTCAGGACGAGGCACGCGACGCCCGAGGCCTCGAGCGCGGCCGCCTGGACGTCCGCGCGGTCGCCGCCCGTGATGACGGCGGCGTCGCGGGCGCGCCGGAAGTACCGCAGCGCCTCGTCGCCGCCCATCGCGCCCACGAGGAACCGCTCGACGAAGCCGTCGGTCGGGGCGTCGGTGAGCAGCTCGGCGCCGAGCTCGTCGGCGAGCTCGCCGACGGTGACGCCCGCGAGCTCCTTCTCGTGCGGGATCGCGCCGAAGACGGTGATCCCTCTCGACTCGAGGAACGGGATCCCGTCCTGGTCGAGCGAGTCGAACGCGTCGTCGGAGACCTTGTTGAAGACGACGCCGGCGAGCCGGTCGCCGAAGGCGTCGGCGGCCGCGAGCACGTCGTCGAGGTCGTTCGGCGAGCCGTACCCCGCGACGAGCACCACCCGCGCGTCGAGCAGCTCGGCGATGTCGACGTCGGTGAGGTCGACGACGCCGCCGGTGGTCCAGCTGGCGGCGCCCTCGACGAACATGTGGTCGCGCTCGGCCGCGAGCTCATCGTACTCCTCGCGGACCCGGTCGCGGAGCGCGTCGGGGTCCTCGGTGCCGCGGATCGCGCCCTCGACGAACGTCGGCGAGTAGACGACGGGCTCCATCTGGTGCATCTCGGCGTCCAGGCCGAGCACGTCGCGGGCGAGCATCGGGTCCTGGTCGAGCGTCTTGCCGACGTTCGACTGGAGGCGGGTCCCCTTCGGCTTCATGTAGCCGACGCCGCGGTCGCGGTCGGCGGCGAGCCGCGCGAGCGCGACGGTGATCGCTGTCTTTCCGGCGCCTTCTCCGGTCGCGGTGACGAGTGTCGTGGTGGTGTCTGTCATTGGTCGAGTTCCTCCGGGTCAACGGTGAGTCTCACGTCGACGGCGGCGGCGTTCGCCCCGTCGGCGTCGGGCAGTGCGACGAGCGGGTTGATGTCGAGTTCGAGGATGGCCGGGAAGTCGGTGACCAGCTGCGAGAGCCGACCGATCGTCTCGATCACGGCGTCGACGTCGACCGGGTCCCGGCCGCGGGCGCCGCGCAGCAGCGGCGCCGACTGGATCTCCTCGGTCATCTCGCGGGCCTCCGGCTCCGAGACGGGCGCGACGCGGAAGGTGGTGTCCTCCATCACCTCCACGAAGATGCCCCCGAGCCCGAACATCAGCAGCGGGCCGAACTGCGGGTCGCGGTTCATGCCGACGATAGTCTCGACGCCGTCCTCCAGATCGACCATCTCCTGGACCTGCACGCCGAGCACGGTCGCGTCCGGCTGGTAGTTGCGCGCCCGGGTGATCAGGTCCTCGTAGGTGTCCGCCACGTCCGCGTCCGAGACGCCGACGGCGACACCGCCGATGTCGGACTTGTGGAGGATGTCCGGCGAGACGATCTTCATCACGACGTCGCCGTCGACGCCGGCGGCGACCTCGGCGGCGCGCTCGGGCGTGTCGACGATCTCGCCGTCGGGCGTGGGGATCCCGTACGCGTCCAGCAGCTCCATCGCCTCGACGCCGAGGCGGTTGTCGTCGCGGTCGCGCACCGTCTCCAGGATCCCGCGGGCGCGCTCGCGGTCGACGTCGAAGGACATCGGGTCGTCGTACTCGCGCTCCCTGATGTCGCGGTACCGCGCGAGCGTCGCGAGGCTTTCGATCCCGCGCGCCGGGTCGAAGTAGCAGGGGATCCCCCGCGCCTGGAGCTGCTGTTTCGGCTCGCGCGTCCGGTCGCCGCCCATCAGACAGGCGGCCACGGGGGCGTCCATCTCCTCGCTGACCGCCTCGATGGCGTCCGCGAGGTCTGCGAAGTCGATCGTCGCCGTGGGGGCGGCCAGCACGAGGGCGGCCCCGACGTTGTCGTCGGCGACGGTGATTTCCAGGGCCTCGCGGAACCGCTCCACGTCGGCGTCGCCGATCACGTCGACCGGGTTGTGGATGTTCGCCTCGTCGGGCATCGACTCGGCGAGCGCGTCGCTCGTCTCGGCGGTGAACGACGCCATGTCGAGGTCGGCGTCGCCGACGGCGTCGGTCGCCATCACGCCGGGGCCGCCGGCGTTGGTGACGATGGCGACGCTGTCGGTGTCCGGGAGCGGCTGGCTCCCGAGGATACCGGCGGAGTCGAACAGCTCGTCGACCGACTCCGCGCGGATGACCCCGGCCTGATCCAGGCCGGCCTCGTACGCCTTGTCGGAGCCGGCGAGCGTGCCGGTGTGCGAGGAGGCGGCCTGCGCGCCGGCGCTCGTCCGCCCTGACTTCACGGCGACGATCGGGGTGTCCTGCGTCGTCTCGCGGGCGGTCTCGATGAACTCGCGGCCGTCCTCGATCCCCTCGAGGTAGCCGATGATCACGTCGGTCTCCTCGTCCGACCCCCAGTGGTCGACGAAGTCCGTCTCGTCGAGTACGGCCTTGTTGCCGAGCGAGACCACGTCCTTGAAGCCGATCCCGTTGTCGTTGGCCCAGTCGAGGACCGCGGTGACGAACGCGCCCGACTGGCTCATAAAGGAGAGCCCGCCTGGGAGCGCGTTCTCCGGGCCGAACGTCGCGTTCATGCCCGAGGGCGTCGACATGATCCCCAGGCTGTTGGGGCCGACGAGGTTGAGGTCGTACTCGTCGGCTATCTCCGCGAGACGCTGCTCCCTCGCGGCCCCGTCCTCCCCCGTCTCGCCGAACCCGGCGGTGATGACGACGACGTTCCGGACGCCCGCGGCGCCGCACGCCTCGATCGCGTCCAACACGATCGAGGGCGGGACGACGATCACGGCGACGTCGGCGTCGGCGTCGGCCACCTCGTCGACGCAGGGCGTCCCGAGCACCTCGTCGTAGTTCGGGTTGACGGGGACGGTGTCGCCGTCGAAATCGTCGAGGAGATTCGACGTGACGGCGCGGCCGACGGCCCCCTCGCGCGACGTCGCGCCGACGACGGCGACCCGATCCGGGTCGAACAGCTCGTTGAGCGTACCCATCAAGGTGAATCTACGCGAACCTGTGGCTTAAGATCCGTGGGAGCGTCTTCGGTAGCGGAGTCAATAACGAACGACCGTTCGGAATCGTCTGGGTCGGACGAGGACCGTCCGCGGATCGGCGCGGTTCGTCCCCGTCCTCAATCGCTCCCCGACCCGCTCCCCGCTCCCGGACCGACGTCCTCCAGACCGTCGACTTCTTTCCCGGCCGCGTGTCCCGTGACGTCGCTTCCGGCGTTCGCGCGTCCCACCGCCGTCTCGGGTCGCCCGGGCGGTCTCGCCGCGAGCGACTCCTCGCCCGCCTCCCGGCCGACGCTCGGGACGGTGAGCGTGACGACGTTGCCGTCCGCGTGCGTGTCGAACGAGAGGTCGCCGCCCGATCGGTTCGCGACCCAGTACACGAGCCAGAGCCCCATCCCGCCCGTGTGGCGCAGGTCGTCCATCTCCCACCGGTCGGTGATGACGTACCGCTCCTCCGGGGGGATGGGCGGGCAGTTGTCGCGGATCGAAATACCGACCGACTCCGTCGTCTCGGTCACGTCGACCCGAACCCGCGGCGTCGACTCCGCGTGTTCGATCGCGTTCTCGACGAGCTCGGCGATCGCGTAGTCGAGCTCCGGATGCGTGAACGCCCGCACGCCTCGCGGGTACGAGACGGAGAGGCTCGCGACGGGATCGCCGTCCGCGGTCGCGTCGGGGTCGCGGTCCCGGTCGGCGGCCCGCTCGAAGCCGTTCGGCTCGACGCCGGCCGCTCCGTCGGCGGTCGGTCCGCGGTAGCTGACGTCGATCTCGCCGCGGCCGTCGCAGTCGTCGACGACCATGTCGAGCGCCGCTTCGACGACGGGGGCGACCTCCACCGACTGCGGCGAGCCGCGCTGGCGAAGCAGGTCGATGACCCCGCGCTGCTTCTCGGCGGTCGTCAGCAGATCGGAGGCGACCCGCCGAACCGTCTCGGCGTCCTCCGCGAGCGCCGCTCCGAGTTCGGCCAGCTCCTCCGGGTCGGTCGGGGGGGTCCCCGCCCCCTCGCTCTCCCACGCCTCCGGGTCGAACGCGTCCGCGGCCGCCACGCGGTCGACGATCCGCTCCGCGGTGCCGTCGACGATGTTCATGTCGTTGCGGAGCGTGTGACGGAGCAGGTTGTCCATCACGGCGAGCTGTCGCTCGCGGCGGTACTCGTCGGTGACGTCCTGCGCGAACCCGGTGACAGCGACGACCTCCCCGCTCTCCACGACCGGCTCGCCGGGCACTCGAACCCACCGGGTGGTCCCGTCTTCCGTCCCGAGCCGGTAGTCGATCAGCGCCGACTCGCCCGCCGAGAGCCGCTCCATCGCTCGTTCGACGTACGGTCGGTCGTCGGGGTGGACCGCGTCGAGGAAGCTCTCCGGGTTCCGACGGAGCCGGTCGGGGGCGACGTGGAACACGCTCTCGACGGCGTCGTTGATGAACAACAGCTCGGACCAGTCCGCGGAGAACATCCAGAACACGTCCGGAGACACGGAGGCGATCGTCTCCAGGCGCCGCCGCGACTCCACCTCGCGGGTCGCGTCGCGGGAGGTCAACACGTAGCCGTCGACGCCCGTCTCCCCGGGGGTGTGAACCCGCGTCCGGAGCCACACCCACCCGCCGTCCGCGGTGGCGTACCGGTACTCGATCGGTTCGTCCGGGTCGACCTCGCCGGCGACGACCGCCGCGAACGTCTCCCTGAGCCGTCCCTCGTCTTCCGGGTGGACGAGATCGAACGCGTCCGTCCCGACGGGCGCCTCCGGGTCGAACCCGATCACGTCGGTGGCGGCCGCGTTCAGGTGCCGATAGATCCCGTCTTCGTCGAGGACCACGACCTTGTCCTGAGCGAGGTTCAGGAGGGTCTCGGGATCCGGACCGGCGTTCATACGGTACGGGTTCTCCGGGCGGCACATAAGGCTGATCGCCCGATTATCAGCCCGAAAAACCGGCGTTTCAGAGTCAGTCGGCAGAGATCCCGGTCGTCTCGGGGGGCGCGGTGAGCGAGTCGATGCTCCCGTCTTCGACGGTCAGCGTGACGCCGTCGTCACCGAGTTCGACCGCCGCGTCGGTGGCGCCGCGACTGTACTCGGCGGCGTGGTCTCCCTCCGGGTCGAAGCGGACTCCCTCGACCAGGAGCGGCGTCTCGCTCAGTCGCTCGACCTTCCGGTAGGCCGTCGAGAGCGCGATGTCGCACGCGTCGGCCAGCTCGCTCGTGGTCATCGGCGTGTCGGCGGCGCCGAGGATCGCCCGACAGTCGGGGTCCGCGAGGGCGTCGAACGTCGCGTCGAGCGTCTCGTCTCCCTCGGTCGCCGTCGTCGGTCCAGTCGCGTACGAGGCCTGTCGCTTCATGGATGTAGGTACCCGCTCCACCCACCCCAACACCGCCCTGTATATGAGGGGTATTTTATAAGTGAGCGCCGGAATCGGTCGCCTCCGACCCGTTCGCGGCGGGGTGCCTGCCCGCGCGGAGCGAGGCGCCCGACCGCGTCGCGGCGCGAAGCGAGGCCGGGACGCGGGACCACCGGGGTGCGGGACCGCAGACGGGCCCACGGCGTCAACGTTTTGCCCGGGGGCGGTCACGGACGGATGCAGATGGGATCCGGCATCAGAGCGGAGGTTTCGCTCCCGACGGGGACGCCGTCGCCGTTCGACGGCGTCGCCGACGGTTCGAGCCCGATCTACAGCGTCGCGCGGAGCACGCCGGACGGGGCCGGGGGGTCGGCCGTCTTCGAGTTCATCGCCGACGCCGACCTGTCGGTGCCCGAGGGGGTCGACGTCGTCTTCGACTACGGCGCCAAGGCCGCGTACCGGTTCGAGGCCGACTCCTCGGCCGACTCGCCGTTCGCGGTGGTCGACCGGCACGGGCTGCCGGTTTCGGAGACGACGATCCGAGACGGGCGCCTCCTCGTCACGTTCCACGCGACCGATCTCCCGACGCTCCGATCGGTGCTCGACGCGTTCCGGGAGTCGACCCCGGACATGGAGGTGTTGCGGCTCCTCCAGTCGTCGTCGACGCCGGAGGAGTCGGACCTGGTCACCGTTGACCGGAGCGACCTCACCGAGCGTCAGCGCGAGGTGCTCACGGCCGCCTACGACGCCGGCTACTTCGATCACCCCAAGGGGGCGCACGCCGGCGAGGTCGCCGAATCGCTCGGCATCGACCGCTCGACGTTCAGCGAGCATATCGCGGCCGCACAGCGGAAGCTGCTTTCGTCGCTACTGGACTGAGCGGCCGCGTGCGACCGAGAGCCGCCGTTGATCGGATTCCGAAACTTCAGGAATCCAAACCATCCTTCATGAGTGTCTGTGTCGTACTCGTATCCATGACGAGTCCAGGGACTCACACGTTCGTCTGCCCGGAGTGCCGTCGGTCGATCGAGGTGGACGACGCTATGCGGGCGACGCTGCTCGACGTCGGCTGCGTCGTCTGCGGCGAACCCGTCACCGAGAGCGACATCAGCGACCCCCAGACAGCGTAACGCCGCCCCGTCGTTTGCCTCGGCTCTCCCCGCCGTTACCCCGAGATACGTCGACCGCATCGCCGTCGCCCGCCGAGCGCGCAGACCTCCGCCCGTCGAGCGCGCGGACCTCCACCCGCCTCGCCGGCTCCGCGGTCCGATCCGTCTCGTGTCCTTTATCCGGGCGTACGCCGACTCGTTGCGTATGGCGACGAACAGCGAGGTCGAGATGACCGACGCGGAGGTCGACGCGTTCCTCTCGCACCACGAGACCGGCGTGCTCTCGCTTGCGCGCGACGAGACGCCGTACGCTATCCCGATCTCCTATGGATTCGACGAGGAGTCCCGCGACGCCTTCCTCCGGCTGGTGTCGACGCCCGACAGCGAGAAGCGTGAGTTCCTCGCCTCGAACCCGAAGGCGCGGATCGTGGTGTACGAGGAGGACGGCGACGAGTACGGCAGTGTCGTCGGCGTCGGCACGCTCCGCAGGGTCGACCTCGACGAGCTCACGCCCGAGACGATCGCGCAGTACGGGGAGACCCGCCGCCCCCTCTTCGAGATCTGGGCCGACGGGAAGCCCGACCTCGACATCGACCTCTATCGGTTCGTCCCCGACCGACTCACCGGGCGGACGATCGTCGTCGAGCGCGACGACGAGTGAGGCGGCCGCTGACGCGCTGATTTTCGATCGTCACCCGGCGAGCGACCCGTCCGGGCGAGACCTTATCTGTCGTCGGTATCGTCGGAGAAGTCGCCCTCGCTGGCGCCGGTCGTACAGACCGGACAGCCCGTGGCGAGGATCGTCTCCCGCATCTCCTCGTTGACCTCGATGGTCTGCGCGCAGTCCGAACAGGTGAATTGAACGGTCGTCAACACTGGACCTCTCTCGTCTCTCCGAGACGGCACCGTGCGATATAAATGACCGGCTTCGGGGACGGCGGGTCCCCCGTCGGGTACCCTTCCGGCTTAGTTCGATGCCGTTCCCGCCTCAGTCCGTCCGCGGGACCGCGTACGCGCCGACCGCGAGGAACGCGACCGCGAGCGCCGGGAGGACGGCGAGGTCGCCGACCCACGCGCCTGGCTCGTGAACGATCGCCCGCGTCCCGCGCGCGAAGTACGTCAGCGGCGAGGCGGCGACGGCCGGCCGGAACCACGCCGGCAGCAGGTCGGGCGAGACGAACGTCTCGGAGAGGAAGAGCAGGGGGAGCGCGACCGTGTTGCTCGCGGCGATCACGCCGTCCTGCGAGTCCGTGAGCGCGCCGAGCACGGCGCCGAGCCCGCAGAACAGCGCGACGCCGACGGCGACGAAGACGGGGAGGACGGCGAGCGCGGGCGAGACGACCGGCTCGGCGTCGGTCACCGCGAGGACGAGCCCGAAGATCAGCAGGCTCGCCGCGCCGATGATCGCGACGTTGACCAGTGTGTGCGCGAGCAGCCACTCCGCGCGGGAGAGGGGCGTCGTCGCCAGCTTCTCGAACCGGCCGCCGTCGCGGTGGCGGGCGATCTCCGAGCCGACCCGCGAGAGGGGAGTGAAGAGGACGACGACCGCGAGGTAGCCGGGGATGTAGTACCCCGCCGGCTCCGCGAACAGCCCCCCGCCGGTCGGCTGGGTGCGGACCAAGGCGCCGAAGATCACCACGAGGATCACCGGGAAGAAGAACGTGAAGAACACCGCCGTTCGCCGCCGGAGGAACGACCGCGCCGCCGCGGTCCGCTCGGTGCCGATCCGGCCGACGCGGGTCATCGGCCGCCTCCGTCCGGTGCGTCGCCGCCGTCGGGCGCGGCCGGCGTCTCCTCGCTCGGGATCGCCCGCCCCTCCCGCGGCGAGTACTCCTCGCCGGTGAGCCGCAGGTAGACGTCCTCAAGCGAGGGCTCGGACCACGCGAGCGACTCGAAGGCGACCCCGGCGGCGTCGAGGGCGTCGACCGCGTCGCCGATCGTCTCGGGCCGAACGCCTCGGACCCGCAGCCCCTCGCGGGTCGACTCGGCGTCGGCGTCGCCAGCGAGGCTCGCCGCGACGCGCTCGTCGACGCGCTCGACGAGCCCGTCGCTCGCGGGGCCGTCGAGGGTCACGTCCAACCGGGGGGCGCCGCCGTGTTCGGCGATCAGCTCGTCGGGCGGCCCGACCGCGACGACGGCGCCGTCGCGGAGGAGGGCGACGCGGTCGGCGAGGCGCTCGACCTCGTCCATCGCGTGGCTGGTGAGGAAGACGGTCGTCCCGCCGTCGGCGAGCCGCTCGATCAGGCGGTGGATCGACCGCCGGCCGGCCGGGTCGATCCCGGTCGTCGGCTCGTCGAGGAAGAGGAGGTCGGGGTCGTTGACGATGGCGGTCGCGACGCAGGTCCGGCGCTGTTGGCCGCCCGAGAGCGTCTCGTACCACGCGTCCGCGTCGTCGGCCATCCCCACGTCCCGGAGGACCGACTCGACGCCGCGGGCGTCGTCGTAGAGGCCGCCGTAGTACTCGACCAACTCGGTCGCGGTGAGGCGTTCCGGCGGGTCGAACGACTGCGGGAGCAGGCCCACGCGCTGCGGGTCGACCTCGCGGGGCGGGACGCCGAACACGCGCAGGTCGCCCTCGGCGTCGGTCGTCCCCGTCAGCGCCCGGACGAGAGTCGTCTTCCCCGCGCCGTTGGGGCCGATGAGCCCGAACACCTCGCCGGCCTCGACGCGGAGGTCGACCCCGTCGAGCGCGACGACGTCGCCGTACGACCGCCGGACGCCCTCGCCGACGAGGGCCGGGTCGCGGGCGCCGTCGTCCCCCGTCGAATCGGCCTCGTCGACCGCGGACGCCGACGCGGCCGCTGTCTCGTTCATGCGATCGCTCGGTCGGCGGCGCGCGTAAGGGTTGCTCTTCGCGGCGGGAGGCGACGGGCCGGCGCGGCGGCGGGAACCGCCCACCGGTGCCGGGTTCGAGGGCACGGTCCGTTACGCCTAAGCGACCCGACGCCGACCCACGGACATGGACTACCACGAGGCGGCGGCGTTCCTCTTCGACCTCCGCCGCTTCTCGGTCAAGCCCGGGACCGAGCGCGTCGCGGCGCTGCTCGACCGGCTCGGCAACCCCGAGGACGACGTGCCGTTCGTGCAGGTGGCCGGCTCGAACGGGAAGGGGAGCACGGCGCGCATGACCGAGTCGATCCTGCGCGAGGCCGGGCTCTCCGTCGGGCTCTACACCTCGCCGCACCTCTCCGCGCTCGCCGAGCGGGTCCGCGTCGACGGCCTCCCGATGACGGAGGACGCGGTCACCGCCTTCGTCGAGGACGTCAAGCCGTGGCTCGTCGAGCGCGCGGCCGCCGGCGAGCCGCTCACGTTCTTCGAGGTCGTCACGGCGATGGCGATCCGCGATTTCGCGCGCCGCGACGTCGACGTCGCGGTGCTGGAGGTCGGGCTCGGCGGCGAGTACGACGGCGACAGCGCGGTCCACCCCGGTGCGACCGCCGTGACGAACGTGCCTCCTCGACACACCGCGTCCTCGCGACACGATAGCCCGAGATCGCCCGAACCGATGGCCGGATTCGCCGAGCCCGGTCGCGCCGTTCGTGACGGCTGCGGGGCCGAGGCCTCCTCGTCGTCCGCGAGGTCGCCGGGCAAAGGGCGCCGCCGCGTCGCCGGACGGGTGGCGGGGCGGCCACGGACTGGGAGGCGGAACCAAGACGGAGACCGCGCCGAAGGGAACCGCGACGACGCCGCGGCGACGGTCCCGACCCGTCCCCCGCCCTCTCCGTCCGCCTAGAGGGCCCGTGAGCCCGACCGACGCGCGAGGTGACGCTCGCCCCGAGCTGGCGGCGACCTACCCGCACCCGGTCCCGCTCGCGACCCACCCAGGCGACGAACGCTGGGGTCTGCCGTCGCGCTGGCCCGCCGAGGACCGCGGGCAGTCTTGCAACGGGCCCGGGACGGTGAGAGGGGGACAGCCGACGAGGGACCAACCCGCGGGTCCGCGCGACGGCGACTCTCGCCGGCGCCGCGGTGCCGCGACGGCTCCGCGGGCGACGTGGACGGCGGTTCGAGGTGCGCTCGACACGCGCGCGCGACGTGCTCGACGCGAGCGCCGCACAAACCCGGCGCCTGCCGGACGCTCGGCGGGGACGCTCCGAGTACGACTACGACGACCTCCACCTCGTCTACGCCGCGATGCCAACACAAGTAGACCCCCGAAACGCAGCGCCCGCCCGTCGGGCGCGCTCACCGACGACGCCTCGGCGGTCACCTCTGGTCGGCGGGGCGCTCGACCGACGCGCGGAAGGCCACCGGAGGTCTAGCGGCCGCCGCTCGCGGACGCGCGTCACGATCGAGGTGACCGTCGGCGACACGTGGCCGCCGCGCTCGAACGTCGCGGTCGCCCGCGCCGACCGGACGACTGCGTGCTGCTCGTCGGGTCGCTGTTCGCGGTCCGCGAGGCGCGGGCGCTCCGCGGCTCTCGACCGCGTGACGCGAGAGTCGGTCGGTCTGGGCGGGCGGGCGCGGCGGGTCCCCGAGACGGCCCGGCGCCCGCCGGCACGACGCGGGGGGCGTCCGCCCCGACGCGCGGACCCCGCCGGCGCCGACGGGATCGACCTACCGCGTGCTCGCGCTCCGACTGCGCGCCGTACCGCGCCGAGCGCCTCGCGGCGCGATTCCGGCCGTCGGCGCGACGCCGCGATCGGCGGGATCGGGGCGAGCGAGGGGCGCGTCCCCGGCGGCGAGCAGGTCCCGGTCACGCTCGGAGGCACGGTGGCAGAGTACCGCGCGCTGCTCGACCGCCTGCGCGCCCGGGAGGGAGGCGGATTCGCGGGCGTCGCGGCCGACATCGCCGACCGGCTCGGGCTCGACGAGGGCGATGGACCGGTAGCCGGCGAATCGGAAGGCGGCGGATCGGCAGGCGGCGGACCGGAAGACGGCGACGACTCGGCCCCCGGAGGCGACGCCGACGCGGGCGGCTCGCCCCCCGACTACCCGTGGACCGACGGCACCGCCGTGATGGGCGTGCTCAACGTCACGCCCGACTCCTTCCACGACGGCGGGCGCCACGAGGCGCTGGAGGACGCGATCGCGGGCGCCGAGCGCATGGTTGAGGCCGGGGTCGACGTCGTCGACGTCGGCGGCGAGTCGACCCGGCCGGGCGCGGACCCGGTCACGGTCGACGAGGAGATCGACCGCGTCGTCCCGACGATCGAGGCGGTTCGGTCGGTGCCGGCGGTCGCCGACGGCGACGTGCTGATCTCGGTCGACACCCGGAAGGCGCCGGTCGCGGAGGCGGCGCTGGAGGCCGGGGCCGACGTCATCAACGACGTGACCGGGCTGGAGGACCCCGCGATGCGCGAGGTCGTCGCCGAGGCGGACTGCCCGGTCGTCGTGATGCACAGCCTCGACGCGCCGGTCGACCCGACGAACGACCCCGAGTACGACGACGTGGTGGGAGACGTGATCGAGTCGCTCCGCGAGCGGCTGTCGCTCGCGGACACGGCCGGGATCGACCGCGACAAGGTGATCGTCGACCCCGGGCTCGGCTTCGGGAAGTCGGCGGCCGAGGCGTTCGAGCTGATCGACCGGATCGGGGAGTTCGCGGCGCTCGACTGTCCGGTGCTCGTCGGCCACTCGCACAAGTCGATGTTCGGCGCGGTCGACCGCGAGCCGAGCGACCGGGAGCACGCCACCGTCGCCGCCACCGCGCTCGCCGCCGACCGCGGGGCGGACCTCGTGCGCGTTCACGACGCGGCGGAGAACCGCGCCGCGGTCGACGTCGCCGCCGCGGTGAACGGGACCCTCCGCGGGGGCGGAGACGCCGACGGCGGGGATCGCGACGGCGCCGACGCCCCCGACGAATGACGGCAGCGTTTTCCTCTCGCGTCACTTCGCGCCGGTATGGCCCGGCGTCTGCTGCTCGGCTGTAGCGCGGTCGGGAACACGCTCGTCGAGCGCATCATCGAGGAGCGCGGCGAGCTCGTCGCGATCACCGACGACACCGGGTGGGCGTCGACGCTCCGCGACCGTAACGTTGGCACCGTCGAGGCCGACCCCACCGACCCGTCGGCGTACCCCGACCACGCCGCGGTCGTGCTGGTCGCGAGCGACGACCCCGCGCGAAACGTCGACGCCGCGGAGGCCGCGAGGGAGCGCTACCCGGACGCGATGATCGTCGCGCACGTCGGGACGAACCCGACCGCGGCCCAACAGGCGGCGCTGGAGGCGGTCGCCGACCGCGTCGTCGACCCGGTCGAGGCGTTGGCCGCGCGGGTCCGCGAGGCGACCGGCGCCGACGGCGACGAACTGCCGGTCCGACTCCTGTCGACGCTCCGCGACCTCTCCGGCCCGCTCCTCGTCGTCGCCCACGACAACCCCGACCCGGACGCCATCGCGAGCGCGATCGGGCTCGCCCGGGTCGCTGACGTCGTCGGCGTCCCGGCGGACCCCTGTTACGGCGGGGAGATCGCCCACCAAGAGAACCGCGCGCTGGTGAACCTGCTCGACCTCTCGCTGTCGACGTTCGACGGTATCGACCTCGACGACTACGGCGGGATCGCCCTCGTCGACCACTCGCGGGCGGGGATCAACGACAGCCTCCCCGAGGGGCACCCCGTCGACGTCGTCGTGGACCACCACCCGCCCCGCGGCCCGGTCGACGGGGAGTTCGTCGACATCCGGCCGGACGCGGGCGCCACGAGCACCCTCATCGAGGAGTACCTCTCGCGGCTCGGCGTCGAGCCGGAGCGACAGCTCGCCACCGCCCTGCTGTACGGTATCCGCATCGACACGAAGGACTTCACTCGGTCGACGTCGATCCCGGACTTCGAGGCGGCGGCGTCGCTGTCGCCGCTCGTCGACGAGTCGACGCTCGAACGCGTCGAGAGCCCGATCGTGAGCCAGGAGACGCTCCGGGTGCTCGCGAACGCCATCGAGGGCCGGGACGTGCGGGGGTCGACGGTCGCCTCCTGCGTCGGCGAGATCAGCGATCGCGACACCCTCGCGCAGGCGTCCGAGCGCCTCCTCGATATGGACGGCGTCACGGTCACGTTCGTGTACGGCTACAAGGACGGGGTGAT
Source organism: Halorubrum sp. Ib24 (assembly GCF_002252745.1). Classification (NCBI taxonomy): domain Archaea; kingdom Methanobacteriati; phylum Methanobacteriota; class Halobacteria; order Halobacteriales; family Haloferacaceae; genus Halorubrum; species Halorubrum sp. Ib24. The sequence continues at coordinate 130,592 of NZ_NHOX01000008.1, forward strand.
CTACGCCTCGGCGCGGTCGCGCGGCGCGGACCTCGACGTGGGCGAGCTCCTCCGCGACGCGCTCGACTCGGTCGGCTCCGCCGGCGGCCACGCCACTATGGCCGGCGCGCAGGTCCCGCTCGGCATCTTAGAGGCGGTCTCCGAGGACGAGTCGCTGCCCGACGTCGTCGAGGAGTTCGTCTCCGGCCGCTTCTTCGAGGCGCTCGACGACGCGCCGAGCCAACCGGTCGGTCCAGTGCCGGAGTTCCCGAACGACTGAGGGCTCGGAGACGGCTCCGACCCCGCCGTCCGTCCCGCCGTCAGCTCGTGTTCGGCGACCGCGTCCGATGGCGCAACCTACATATTTCGCGGCGGCGAACAGTATTGCATGACTGACGATATTGTCGATCACCGCCGACTGATCATCGCCGGTACCGGTATCGCGGGCCTCTCCGCGGCCATCTACGCCGCGCGGTCGAACAACGACCCCTTACTCATCGAAGGCGACGAGCCGGGCGGCCAGCTGACGCTCACCACCGACGTGGAGAACTACCCCGGCTTCCCCGAGGGGATCTCCGGGCCGCAGCTCATCAACGACATGAAAGCGCAGGCGAAGAAGTTCGGCGCCGAGACGCGCAACGGCGTCATCGAGGACGTCTCGAAGGAGCCCGCGGGCCACTTCCGCGCCGAGCTCACGAACGGCGATGTCTACACGGCCGACGCCGTGATCGCCGCCTCCGGCGCGAGCGCTCGGACGCTCGGCGTCCCCGGCGAGGACGAGCTGATGGGGTACGGCCTCTCGACGTGCGCGACCTGCGACGGCGCCTTCTTCCGCGGCGAGGACATGCTCGTCGTCGGCGGCGGCCACGCGGCCATGGAGGAGGCGAACTTCCTGACGAAATTCGCGGACACCGTCTACGTCGCGCACCGCCGGGAAGAGTTCCGCGCCGAGGACGTCTGGATCGAACGCACGATGGAGAAGGTCGAGGACGGCGAGATCGAGCTCCTCCTCAACACCGAGCTCACCGAGATCCACGGCACCCCCGAGGACGGGATCGACCACGTGACGCTCGTCGAGCACCCGGACGGTCACCCCAAGGAGAAGCTCGACGACCCCGCGACCGCGGACGAGGTCGACGAGTACGACTTCGACGTGGGCGCCGTCTTCTTCGCCATCGGCCACACGCCGAACACGGACTTCCTGGAGGGGCTCGGCGTCGAGACCGACGAGGACGGCTACCTGATCACCGAGGGGGGCCGCGGCGGCGGCCAGACGGCCACCGGCGTCCCGGGGCTGTTCGGCGCGGGCGACGTGGTCGACTTCCACTACCAGCAGGCGGCTACCGCGAGCGGGATGGGCGTGAAAGCCGCGCTCGACGTCGACGAGTACCTCACCGAGCGCGAGCGCGCCGGCGAGCTGTACGAGGGCGAGGTCGACGCCGCGGCCGCGGACGACTGAGACGCGGTTCGTCGTTTCGGGTGCGTCCGGGTCACCGCTCCGACGCCCCTCGTTCGCACCCGTGAGGCGATCGGTGACTCAAACCCTTCTTTGCGTTATACGTGGTACTATCCGCGGTTCCTCCATCGTTCGAAACGAGATGAACAGACGTGGTCTTGCCGTCGTCGCCGCTGCACTCGCGTTGGTCGTGACTGGTAGTGCCGTCGCCCTCGCCGGTCCTGTGTCGGGAGGCCCCGGCAGCCTCCTCGGCGGAGCGAGCGATCCGCCGGCGCTGCTCCACTTCGATTCCGACGGGGTCCGCTGTCCCGACGAGTTCGCGGCTAACAGTTCCACGTCGGTGGCTGCCGGGGGCGAGAACACGGAGATCACGTACGCTCGAAACGTCTCCCTGCCGGGGCCGTCGTACGCGATCGGCGGCCCGACGTTCGAGCGGGTGAACGAGTCCGCCTACGTCCTCGACGTCCCGATTGAAGAGGCGGAGAACGCGTCCAGGTCGTGTTCGGGCGTCGCCCGCTACAACGGTACGATGCGAATTCCCGCGGGCGACGACCCTTGGCAACTGATCGTCAAGCACGACGGCGAGACGGTCACCACGCTCCGCGGGGAGTCGGACAGTTCCCCCCTCGGCGGATCGACGAGCGTGAGCGGGAGCGTTTCGGCCTCGGAACCCGCGACCGATTCGACGAACTCCTCGGAGTGAACCGCCGCTGAGGTGACGCCGCCAAAGCCCCAGCCGCTCGGCGATACGCGGCCGCTGCCGGGGAGGACATCGCCAAAGCCCCAGCCGGGAGACGAAGCACGGCAACGCAAGGACCGCAGGAGCGAGTGGAACGAGCGACGAGGACCACAGCGAGCCGCGCGAGTCCTCCCGGCTGCCCTTTTGAGTCCCACCTCGCCCCGCACAGCACCGCAGCCTCACTCCTCCCCAGCCTCGCGGCTCCCTCCGCTTCGCTCCGGTCGCCGCGTCCCTCGCGCGTGCGACTCGCGCCCTCCGGGCGCTCGGAGGCACGCGCCACCGCAGTTCTATTTATAACTGGTCGTCGTGATCGCCTGCTTCACGACAGAATCTCCACGTCGTACCCGTCCGCTTCGAGCGCGTCGACGATGTCGGCGGCGTGTTCGGCGTCGTCGGTCTCCAGCTCCAGTTCGAGCTCGGCGGCGTTGACGGCGACGTCCCGCGAGGTGCGGTCGTGGTGGACCGCGTACACGTTCGCGCCGGTGCGCGCGACGATGCTTGAGACGCGCTCCAGCTCGCCCGGGCGGTCCTTCAGGTCGACCGTGATCTTGAGGTAGCGGCCCATCTGGACCAGCCCGCGCCGGATCACGGTGCCGAGCCGGTTGAGGTCGATGTTGCCGCCGCAGAGCGCGGCGACGACCGTCTCGCCGTCGTCGTACTCGAACGCCTCCGAGAGGACGGCGGCGAGCGCGACGGCGCCGGCGCCCTCCACGAGCGTCTTCGACCGTTCGAGGAGGAGCGTGAGCGCCAAGGCGATCTCGCGGTCGTCGACCGTGACGACCTCGTCGACGTACTCCGCCATGACCGCGAGGGTCTCCTCGCCGACCGACCGCGTGGCGATCCCGTCGGCGATCGTGTCGACGCTGTCGATCTCGCGGACCTCGCCGGCTTCGAGCGACTTCGCGGCCGAGGCCGCTCCCTCGGCCTGCACGCCGACGACCCGCACGTCGGAGAGCTGCTCTTTGACCGCGACGGCGACGCCCGAGATCAGCCCGCCGCCCCCGATCGGGACGACGACCGTGTCGAGCTCGGGGCAGTCGTCGACGATCTCCATGCCGAGCGTCCCCTGCCCGGCCATCACGACCGGGTCGTCGAACGCGTGAACGTACGTCCGTCCCTCGGCGCGCTCCAGCTTGTGGGCGTACGCCTGCGCCTCGTCGTAGTCGACGCCCTCCAGCCGAACGCTGGCGCCGTACCCGCGCGTGGCCTTCACCTTCGAGACGGGCGCGAACTTCGGCATCACGACGGTGGCGTCGACGCCCGCGCGCTGGGCCGCGAGGGCGACGCCCTGCGCGTGGTTCCCCGCGCTCGCGGTGACGACGCCGGCCTCGCGTTCGGCGTCGGAGAGGGTCGCGATCCGGTTCATCGCGCCGCGGATCTTGAACGCGCCGGTACGCTGGAAGTTCTCCAGCTTGAGCCGGACGTCCGCGCCGCTCATCTCGGAGAAGGTCCGAGAGCGCTCCAAGGGCGTGTGACGCGCCACGCCGTCGACGCGTTCGCGCGCCTCGTGAACGTCTGAGAGGGACAGCATGCGTCCCCGTCGCCGCGCCGACCGCTAATCGGTTCCGGTCCGGGGCGTCTCTCCCGGCGTTCGCCGGCGCGACGGACCGCGCGCTCCGGGACGAACGGAAATCCGACGGGCGAGCCACCGGCTCGCCGTCTGTGAAAGGGGGAATGCACGCGTGTGACGTGCACCTGAGACCAAGCGGCCTGCATACAAAAAGGTGGGGCTAGCGGAGCGAAAGTGAAACCGCACGACTGCACCACCGTCATCCGCCCGTCAGACGCGTTTTTCGGGGGTCAGCCGCACCCGCACGTCGGCCCGTTCGAGGTACGTCTCGACCCGCTCCGCGAACCCTCCATCTGCGTTCGGGGAGTCGCCCGGCCACGTCGCGTCCGCGTCGAGCCGGTCGGGGTCCCCCACGTAGACGGCGGCCCGACTCGGGTGGCCCTCGGGCGCGTCGAGCGGGACGCTCTCCCGGAGACACAGTCCCTCTCTTACGCCCTCGTACTCGTCGAGCGCGGCCACCTCGTCCGTCCGGAGGAGCCGACCGGCCGTCTCCCCGCCCGGGGCGAGCGTCGGATACCGCCCCTCGACGAGACGGAGCCCGGTCAGAGTCGCCGGACCGACGAAGACGAACGAGTCGAGGACCTCGGCGACCCGGTCGGGCTCGGTCAGCGTCCCGTACACGAAGACGTCCATGAGTCGTGTGGGTCGTTCGCACGTTTGAAGCTTCGGACGCGCGGGGTCGGGGTCGTTCGAGCCGGTTCCGAGGTCGACGAGGCGAGAGCGCCGGCGACCGACCGACGACACGCGGACCCATTAAGTGGCGGACGACCGAATCGAGCGTCATGGACCTGTCCTCCGCCGTCTCCGCCACGGCCTCCACCCTCCGGCGGCGTCCCGCCGACCTGCTCCCGTTCTACCTCCTCGGAACGGCGGTCCCCGTCATCGCCCGGATCGGGATGTTCGCCGCGCTCGCCGGCGTCTACGTGCACTTCGAGCTCACCGGTCGGCTCGCGGCCGCCCGCGACGCGCTCGCTGGGCTCGACCTGACGCCGCCAGACACGCAGGACCCCGAGGCGGTACAGGCGTGGAGCGAGTCGCTCGCCCCGGCGCTCGAACCGCTCGCGTCGCCGACGGCGATCGCCCTCCTCCTGGCCGGGACGGCGGCGACCGTCGCGCTCGCCGTCCTGACGTACGCCGCGGTCTCGGCCGGCCAGCTGTCCGCCGTCGTCGCTCGGCTCCGGAGCGAGCGCGGGCTCACCGCGGGCATCGCCGGCGTGCGAGACCGCTGGCTCACGTTCCTCGGGATATACGTCGCCGAGCTCTGCTGTTGGCTCGGGATCCTGCTCCTCGGGGGAATCGCTATCGCCGCCGCGTTCGCCGTCAACCCGTTCCTCGGGGCCGCCGCCGCGCTGGTCGTTCTGCTCGTCGGGGTCGTCGCCCTCCTGCTCGTGCGGATCGTCTTCGCGTTCGCCCCGGCCGCCGTCGTCGTCGACGACGCCGGCGTGGTCGGCGCCGTGGAGGGGGCGGGCGGGTTCGTCCGCTCGAACCCGGCCGACGCCGCCGCGTACCTCGTCGTCGCCGTCGGCGTCCTCGTCGCGATCTCGTCGGCCGCCTCCGCGCTCGCGTTTCTCGGGGGCGGAGCGGTCGTCGCGCTCGCCAGCGCGGTGGTCGCCGCGCCCGCGCTCGACCTGCTCAAGACCGTCCTCTACGGCGATCACCGCGGCGCCGTCGACCCGCTCGACCCCCCCGAGGCGACCCTTCGCGCGCAGCTCTCCGGCGGCGTCCGCCGCGGCTGGCGCGAGATGGCCGCGTTCGTGCGCCGGACCCCGGGACTACACGCGCTCGTCGTCGTCGTCGGGATCGGGTTCGGCGCGCTCGGCTGGCTCGCCGTCGACCCGTTCGTCGGCGCCGTCACGACCTCCATCGAAGGGCGACTCCTCGGCCACATACCGCCCGTCGCGGCCGTCAACTTCTTCGGGAACAACTGGTCGGTCGCGATCGCGACGTCGCTCTCGGGCGTCGCGCTCGTGATCCCGGCGCTCTCGTCGATCGCGTTCAACGGGTTCGCGCTCGGCGCCACGGCGGCGCTAGAGGAGAACCTCCTCGCGCTCGCGGCGTTCGTCGTCCCCCACGGCCTCTTAGAGATCCCGGCGCTGTTCGTCTCCGGCGCGCTCGGAGTCCACCTCGGGATCGTCTCGTGGCGAGCGTTCCGGGGGCGGCGCCCCCGCGACGAGTTCGCGGACGCCTTGGAGACCGCGTTCTGGGTGCTCGTCGGCGTCGGACTGTTGATCGCCGTCGCCGCGTTCATCGAGGGATTCGTGAGTCCGTACTACTGGCGACCGTTCCTCTGAGGCGCCGACTGCGGTTCTCGCTGGTTCGGGCCCTCCCCGTCGATCCGTTCGGCCAGCCGCGCCCGTACGTTCAAGTCGCTCCGCCACGAATCCTGACCTGTATGACGCGACGCGATCCCTTCGGCGAGATCGAGGAACTGCTCGAACGAATGGGGCGGGAGTTCGAGGAACTCGGCGGCACGCTTGACTCGCCGGGCGGTCCCCAACTCTCCGGCGCTCGCGACGTCGCGGTCGACGTGATCGAGGACGACGAATCGATCACGGTGCACGCAGACCTCCCCGGCTTCGAGGACGAGGACATCGAGGTCGAACTGCGGGAGGACTCGCTGTCGATCGCGGCGACCCGCGAGGAGGAGCGCGACGTCGAGGTCGGGGACCCCGACGACGCGGCGGACTCGGACGACTCCGACGTCCGGTATCACCGCCGCGAGCGCCGGTCGCGGTCCGTCTCGCGACGGGTCCCGATCGCCGAGCCCGTCGAACGCGACGGCGCGACCGCCTCTTACGACAACGGGGTCCTCACGGTCACGCTGCCGAAGCGATCGGGCACCGGCGGCGGTCACAGCATCGACGTGAGCTGAGCCCCGGCCAGTCCCCGAAACCGCCTGGGTGTCCGGCCCTCGTGTTGCGAGATAGCAGCGCTCTGTCCGTGTTTAATACCTCGCGACGCCTCCATACGAGCGATTGTCATGAACAGATACAGCCCCTTCGACGAGATCGAACAGTTCTTCGGCCGCACCCCGTTCGACGTCGATCGGGCGTGGGGGCGGGACTTCCGAACGGCCGACGTCGACGTCGCGGAGTACGACGACGAGTTCGTCGTTGTGGCCGACCTGCCCGGCTACGACCGCGACCTGATCGACGTCCGCGCGACGGACGGGCGGCTCACGATCACGGCGGAGCGCGTGGAGACAACGCGCGACGGCGAGGTCGACGACGAGGGGTCCGAGACGATCCCGGGCGAGACCGGTCGATACCTCCGCCGCGAGCGACGCCGCGAGTCGGTCACGCGCACGGTCGACCTCTCCTCGCCCGTCGTCGAGGTCGAGGCGAGCGCGACGTACCGACACGGCGTGCTCACGGTGACGCTTCCCAAGGAGTCCGTCGACGACGTCGACGGTCACCGGATCGACGTGGAGTAACGGACCGCCCGAGATCGGCCGACCTTTTTATACTGCGGCCGACACTTTCTCCACTACCGCCGTGCTACTGCTCACCATGGACAACGTGAACGGGCCGGAACCGGATGGCGGTCCGGAACGCGGTGGCTCTCCGGACCTCGCGACCGCTCGCCGAGAGCTCGTCGACTCGCTCCGGGCGCGTCTCGACGTGAGCGAGCGCACGCTGTCCGCGGTCGAGGCTGTCCCGCGGCACGAGTTCGTCCCCGAGAGCCACCGCTCTCGCGCTTACGCCGACAGGCCGCTCCCGATCGGTCACGACCAGACGATCAGCGCGCCGCACATGGTCGCGATGATGTCGGACCTCCTCGAGTTAGACCGGGGCGACCGCGTCCTCGAAGTCGGGACCGGCTGCGGCTATCACGCCGCCGTGCTCGCCGAACTCGTCGGACCGGGGAACGTCTTCAGCGCCGAGTACGTCCCCGAGCTCGCCGCGGAGGCCCGCGAGCGTCTCGATCGGCTCGGATACGACGTGACCGTCCGATCGGGCGACGGGCGCGAGGCGTTCCGCGACGCGGCGCCGTTCGACGCGGCGTCCCTGACGTGCGCGGCGAGCGGCGGCGTCCCCGATCCGATCGTCGAGCAGGTCCGGACTGGCGGCCGGATCGTCGCGCCGGTCGGCGACGGGGGCTTCCTCGGCCGCGGCGGACAGCGGCTCGTCCGCCTCACGGTCCGCGAGGACGGCGTCGACCGCGAAGACCACGGCGGCGTCCGGTTCGTGCCGATGCGGTGATCTCCCGTTCGGCGGGACGGGTCCCGGCCCGCCGCCGCGGCGACCGAGCGGTTTTAGGCGACCGAGCACCGACTCCGACCATGGACGAGGCGTCGCTGCGGGCCGACATGATCGAGGGGCTCGAACACGAGCTCGGCGAGCCGCTCGAGGCCGCCGTGCTGACGGCCCTCCAGCGGGTCCCCCGGGAGACGTTCGTAGACGACTCTCCGTACGCGAACGCCGCAAGCGACGAGGCCGGAACGCGCGTCCTCGCGCCGGCGACGGCGGTCCGGCTGATCGGCGCGCTGGACGCCGCCGAGGGCGACGACGTCCTCGTGATCGGCGCCGGCGTCGGCTACTCGGTCGCGATGCTCGCCGAGATCGCCGGGGCGAGGCACGTCCACGCGGTCGACATCGACCGCGAGGCGGTGTCGCTCGCGCGGTCGAACCTCTCCGCGGCCGGCTACGAAGCCGTCCTCGTCGACCGGCGAGACGGCGCGAACGGCCTGCCGGAGTACGCGCCCTACGATCGCATCCTCCTCGAGGCGGCGGTGCTCGAACCCCCGCGCGCGCTCAGGGATCAGCTCGACGACGACGGGCGGCTCGTCTACCCGCGGGGGAACGCCGTTCAGACCGTCGCGGCGATCGAGACCGCTCCAAACGAGTCGGCGGAGCCGGACGACGACGCCCCGCCGGGCTTCCGCACCGTCGAGACCGCCGGCCCGGCTCGGCTCCGGCCGATGCTCGTCGACGGGGAGCAGCGCGGCGTGGAGCGGAACCGCACGCGCCGGGAGGACGCCGAACGGGCCGAGCAGGGCCACTTCGCGCCACACGGCTGGGAGCAGGAGTGGATCGACTGGGACGACCGGCTCTGAGGGCGCGAACGTCACCGGACGCCGTCCTCACCGTCACTCCTCGACGACGAGCACCGCCGTGTTCTCCCGCTCGTCGACGTAGTCGCCCTCGGCCGGCGGTTTGACCTCCACGGTGAGCGTCCCGTCCGGCTGGTTCGGTCCCAGTTCGGGCGCGACGTCGACGGTCGCGACCCCTTCTTCGTTCGTCTTCGCCGTCGCCACCCCGTCGATCTGCGCGGATCCGCTGCGGACGATCACCATCGCGTCGGCGACCCGCGCGCCGTCGGGATCGATGACGGACACGTCCACGGACTGCTCGCCCGGCGTCGTCACCTCCGGCTGCGGCCGCGCGTCTACCTCTGTCGCGGAGAGCCCTTCGATGTCGCCGATCATCCCCATCATCACGCTGAGACTCGCGACGCCGACGACGAGGGCGATCACCAGCCTGACCGGCAGCCCTTCGATGGCGCGTCTGTCCGTGCGGAACGATCGGCGGTTCGCGGTGCGTCCGTCGCGTTTCGAGTCGGACATAGGCCCCGCTGGCCGCGGTATCACTGATAAGCGGTCGCGGCGCTCGACCGGAACGCCGCTCGGCTCTTCCGCTCGGGCCCACTTTTTTAGTGCGATACCGCGGTCACCGCCGATATGCACGTGCTCGGACGCGAGGACGGCGGGGCTCGCGCCGCCTCCCGCGGCGACGCAGACAGGGCGTCGGACACTACCGCGTCGCTCCCGACGCTCCGCCTCGGATCGTTCCTCGCTCGCGACGGCAGCGCCGGGGCTCCCGTCGGCGTCGACGCGGACCGGCCGCACGCCGGCGTCGTCTTCGGTAAGCGCGGCACCGGGAAGTCGTACACGCTCGGCGTGCTCGCCGAGGGGCTCGCGGACGCGTCGGGCGTCTCGGCGGTCGTCGTCGACCCGATGGGCGTCTTCGGTGGCCTCAGGAACGCGGGGGGTCGCGTGGTCGACCCCGCCGTTCGTCCGACCGCGATCCCGGCGGCCGCGTGGCCGGACCTCCTCGGTCTCGATCCGACGAGCGGTCCGGGCGGAGTGGTGTGGCGGGCCGTCGCCGAGGCGACGCGGGACGCGGGCGTCGCGGGAGACGCAGGCGCGGACGCGGTCTCGGTCGCCGACCTGCGCGGCCGCGTCGCCGAGGCCGACGCGCCGGCGGACGCCCGCCGCGCCGCCGCGAACCACCTCCGGCTCGCGGCGTCGTGGGGCGTGTTCGACGCCGACGCGCCGCCGATCGCCTCCCTCGCGACCGACGGCGCGCCGACGGTACTCGACCTCGCGGGGGTCCCCGAGGCCGCCGCGGCCGCCGTCGTCAGGGCGGTCGCACGCGGCCTGTACGACGCCCGGATCGACGGCGACTGCGACCGGCTCCCGTGGCTGCTCGTCGACGAGGCGCACGCCTTCTTCGGCGGCGTCGCCGATCCCGCGCTCAGGACGCTCCTGACACGCGGCCGCGCGCCGGGCGTCTCGCTCGTCTGCGCGACGCAGCGCCCGGGCGCCCTGCCGAGCGTGGCCGTCTCGCAGTCGGACCTGCTGGTCTGTCACCGACTCACCGCCGAACGCGACGTGGCTCGCCTCGCGGAGGCCGACGCGACGTACCTCGCGGGGGACCTCGCCTCGCGACTCCCGACCGGCACCGGCGAGGCGCTCGTCGTCGACGACGCGACCGAGACCGCCCACACCCTTCGAGTGCGCGAGCGACGGACGCCGCACGGCGGCGGGAGCCCCCGAGCGAGCGACGTGTGTACCGCCGACGCCGCCCGTGTCGACGAGCCGGCCGGCGACCTCGGCGCTTCTCGCCCGGACGCGGTCGAGTCCGAAGGCCCAAGATGACCCCCGGCGACGCGTTCGTATGGAACGGACGCCGTTCGGGTTTCTGCTCGTCGCCGCCGGCGGCTTCCTCGGCGCGGTCGCCAGACACGCCGTCGCCGTCGCGGTCGGAACTCCCACCGGCGCCGGCACGCTCGTCGTCAACGCCGTCGGATCGTTCGCGCTCGGCCTCTTGGTCTCTCGGGCGACGACGACCCGCGCGCAGTTGTTCGTCGGCACCGGCGCGCTCTCGTCGTTCACGACCTACAGCACGTTCGTCGGCGACGCCGTCGCGCTCGGGGCGCTCGCCGGGACCGGGTACGTCGCCGCGAGCTACGCGGTCGGGTTCGCGGCCGCGCTCGGCGGTCTCGCGGTCGGGGGGCGGTCGTGACGGGACCGATCCTCGCGGCCGCGCTCGTCGGCGTCGGTGGGTCGATCGGTGCGGTCGCCAGACACGCCGTCGGGCTCCGGATCGAAGGGCGCCGCTCCGTGGTGGCAGTCAACGCGCTCGGCAGCCTCGCGCTCGGCGCCGTCCTCGCCGCGCCGATCGGCTCGCCGGCGACCCTGCTCGTCGCGGTCGGCGCGTGCGGCGCGTTCACGACGTTCTCGTCGTTCGCCGTCGAGACGGTGTCGACCGCGAGCGGCGGTGACGCGGGCGTCGCGGTCGGGTTCGCCGCCGCGAACCTGGCGGCCGCGCTGACCGGCTTTCTCGCCGGGGCGGCGCTCGTCGGAGCGCTCGTGTGACCCGCGGATCTGCCGTTCCCCGGACGCGACGCCCGGGAGCGACAGGTAAAGGCCCCTCCGGGACGTACTGCCTTCCGTGACTGACGACGCCGAGAGCCGGTCGGACAAGAGGGCCGACACCGAGCGCGCGGCCGGCGGTCCGGACCCCGCCGACCCGGACCGGAGCGCCGCGACCGCGGAGGACGCGACCGGAGACTTCGGCGACGACGCACCGTCGTTCGGCGATCTCACGCTGCCGCAGCGCGTGTTCGTCGCCGCCGTGCAGAATCCCACCCGCGGCGTCGTTATCGCCGGGCTCCTCGCGTTCGGCTTCTCCTTCTACGTCGCCTTCTGGCTCGCCTTTCCGCGCGTCGCGGCGTTCATGTCCGCCGTCGGAGCGGTCCTCGTGGCGATCGTCGCCCTCGTCTATCTGATCTCTGACCGCGTCTCGGGGTGAGACCGCGGGACCGGCAGCGGCGAAGCGAGCCGATCACGGGGTCGGCCGTAGAACTCGCGGAGCGTCGTCCCGAACGTCGGCGCCAGCGTCGCGACGGCGTCGCCGACCAGCACGTCGCGCTCGGCGAACGCCCGCGTCACCTGCGCCCCGAGCGCGTCGTCGCCCGCGGCGTCGCTCTCGAGGTACGCTCGCACCGTCGTGAACTCCCGCTCCCGCTCGACGACGTACCGATCGCCGTCGATGAACGGGCCGTACGTCTCCGGGTCGACGTCGTCGGCGTACGACTCGTAGAAGTTCGCAGCGTGTTTCCGCACCGCGACCGGCGGGCCCTCGTGGCGCTCGACTGCCGGCCGCTCGTCGACCTCTAGCTCGGCGTACAGCGCGGCGCGGACGGGACCGGTCGGGCCGCGTTCGGCCCGGTCGTCGTCGACCATCGCCTGTGCGCGCAGCACGTCGAATCCGTGCGCGTTCAGCCCGCGGACGACCCCGTCGAGGGAGCGCCGGAGCTGCGGCCACAGCTGGTCGTCGACCAGGTCGGGGGCGTCGAAGACGACGGCGATCGGCGTCGTCTCCCGCCGGTCGAGGTGGTCGCGGACGGCCGCGACGTCGAGCGGTTCGAGGTCCTGCGGCTCGAACAGCGACTCGCGCGGCGACGCGAGCAGCTCGCGGGCGTAGTGCTGGAACCGCGCCGCGTTCGCGGCCGAGAGGACCGCCGCGACGTTTCGGGTCGGGTCCGTGGGGTCGACGACGACGAGCGGGTCGTCGAACGTCGCCTCGGCGTGCCCCTCGGGGTCGAACTCCACCGGCGGGTGCCAGCTCCGGGCCGACTCGACGAGCGGGACGAACCCGCCGAGCTCCAACACGAGCAGCTCCGTCAGGTACCCGGAGAACCCCTCCGTGCGGAGGTCGCTCCCGTAGGCGCCGATCCCCTTCAGGAACGCCTTCGCGAGCACGACGTCGGCGGCGAGCTCGTCGCCGAGCCGCGCGGAGAGGTACGCGTCGTGGAACGGGGTCCGATCGACCGCGGAGACGAGCTCCGCGGCGGCCTCCACGTCGTGACACGGGACGAGGTCGACGTCGAACCCCTCGTAGGTCCCCTTCACGTACGGGTGTTCGGCGTACTCCTCGTGGCCGTCGGGGAGGACGGCGTGGCCGACCGCGAGCCCGTACTCCTCCAGCTCGGCGCGGTCGAGACCGGGTTCGAACCGGACGAACAGGTCGATGTCGCGGTCGCCGGAGACCCACGTCCCGCGGGCCGTCGACCCCACCTGCACCACGTCGGCCTCGACGGGGAGATCGGCGATCGCCCCGCGGGCGCGCTCGACGAGCTCTTCGGCGACGGCTCGCAGACGCTCGCGCTCCGCCGGCTCCGGGACCACCCGGTCGCGGACGCGCGACAGAACCGCCTCGAGGGCGTCGGACTCGGGATCGCCGGCCTCGGAATCGTCCATGTCCGGATCTCTCGCGGTCCGGCCGAAAACGTGTCGGTCGCGGGGGCGGCGAATCATTCGGAAAACCGGCCGCCGACGACTCGACGCGCCCGCGCGGTCCGTCGCAGCCGAGTCGGGCGGAAACGAAAGCCATATCAAAACAACGCGAGTACCGAAAGATGAGCCGAAGTAGCTCAGTTGGTAGAGCGCCTCGCTGTTACGACGCTCGGCGGACTTCCCCCGAACGTCACAGTCACGAGGCGGTCCCAGGTTCGAGTCCTGGCTTCGGCGTCTTCTTTCGCGAACTGGTCGCGTGGCGTGTGTTTGTCGGATTTGTTATCAATACATCTATACCAAAGCCGGTAAACGCGCAATCATGGATTGCGACCATTGTGGTTGCAACTTGGCTGGTCTTCCGTACACATGCAAGCGATGTGGTGAGGTGTTTTGCTCGGAGCACCGGCTACCCGAGTCGCACGATTGTCAACAGCTCAAGATTGAGAAAGCCGAGCGGGCTCTGAAACGAGAGGCCGGAAAGGATACCGGACCGTGGTTCAATCAAGAGTCAGAAAACCCGAACATCGACAAAAGCGCACATCCAGATGTTGTTAAAGTAGACAACACCGACGGTCGACTGACAAGGTCTCTATTACTATTATTGGCGTTAATTGTATTGGGTGGAATTGCCGTAGGGGTATTTAATCTGGTCTGAGAACTCCTGACGTATATTTCTCGTCTCTACCTAAGAGGCAGGGGAATCAACCACCACGTCCCGATTCGAATCTGCCGCGAACAACAACCAAATGGACGCTAACTGATACTTGGAAGATAGACCAGATTCGGCTCTCGGCGGGATCTGATTGGGCTAATGCGGTAACCTAAAGAATGAGTCTGTTATACTTCAGATTGGCACGGGCCTTTAGCTTAGTCTGGCTCAAAGCCCTCCGCTCATAACGGAGTGATCGCCGGTTCAAATCCGGCAAGGCCCATTTTCTCGCGGCAAGCGTCCCCGCGAGCGACGGGTATCGCTTCGCCTCGGCTACTCCAGCAGCTCGACCAGTTCGTTCACGTCCTCGACGACGGCGTCGGCCCCGTTCTCGGCGTACTTCCGTCGTCCCTCCTCGCCGGTCAGGCCGCCGGTGAGGACGCCGACTCCGTAGTAGACCCGGCTCGCGTCCTCGTCGTCGGCGTTGCGCGCGGTCCGCACGTCGTCGAGGGTGTCGCCGGCGAAGGCGACGCGCTCCGCGCCGAACCGCTCCGCGAGCGCGACGAGCGCGCGGGGGTGCGGCTTCCCCTCCTCCCAGTCGTCCATCGTGAACCGCCGGTCCTCGGGGACGTCGAGGCCGACGCGCTCCAGGGCGATCTCCGCCTCGGCCGCGGGTCGCCCCGTCAACACGCCGACGTCGAACCGCTCGGTGAGGTCGGCGATCGTCTCGGGGTCGACGAGCGTCGGCTCGTCGTGGATGTACCCCGGCGCCGACAGCGGCGGCTCCCCGCCCTCCAGCTCGCGGTACAACTCCTCGCCGAGGTACAGCGCTTGGAACGTCTCGCGGAGGCGTTCGGTGTCCCACTGGTCTCGCACCCGGGCCTGCGCGACTCGGGGGAGGTCGCCGACGACCGCTTTCGCCGCGGCGAGGCCGCCCCCGGCCTCGGCGACCCGGTCGGTGAACGCGTCGGGGTCCATCCCGAGGCCCTCGCGGCGGGCCAGCACGTACAGCGCGGCGGCGTCCGTCAGCTCCCAGTCGTTGTTGAACCCGCCGGCGTCTTTGAACGCCTGGACCGTGTCGCGGTCGATCGTCTTGCCGCACACCCTGTCGACGGACTCGATTATCGCCCGTCGATACGAGTCGCCCACGTCGACGAGGACGCCGTCGATGTCGAGAACGACTGCGTCGACCTGCATACCCGTACGCCGGCAGGTGGGGGAAAGAACGTTCGGGTTCGCGGCCGATTCGGCCGGAACTCCGTCACCGTCCGCGATCGACGCCCGGGGATTCGGGCCCCGCCGAGCCGCCGCGAGCGACGTAGACGGTGGTTCCGGAGAGCGACCGGCGACCGACCGGCACCGTCGGCTCCTCGAAGCCGAGAGTCGTGAACAGGCACGCGGCGTCGAGGCGCTCGGCGAGCGCGACCGTCGGGCGCTGGAGCTCCGCCGGGAGGTTACACGCGTACACCGCGTCGAACTCGCCCTCGGACGGATGGGCCTCGGTCGAGTCGGCCTCGGCTCCCGCTTCGGCGTCCGTCGCCGCCGCGAGAGCCAGCACGTCGGCCTCGACGGCGCGCAGCGATCCCGCGACCGTCGCCGCCTCGGTCTCCCGGGCGGTCGCCAGCGCGCGCTCGCCGACGGCGACGTCGATCGCGACGACGTCGCGGCCGCGCTCGGCGAGCGACCGCGCGACTCCGGGGCGGTCGCCGACGCCGACCTCTAGCAGCCGGTCGTGGCGGGCGAGCTCCTCGACGAGCGCGAGGCGGGGTGGCGAGACCACGGCGCGGGCTTTATGATTGGGGCGGTCATAAGCGGTTCCATGCTCGTGGACATCGTCCCCGTCGGGGAGGTCACCCCCCGCGTGAAACGGGAGGCCTCCGCCGCGCTCCGATCGGTGTACGACTGTGACGTCACGGTCCACGACGATCAGCCGATCCCCGAGACCGCCTACGACGAGGGTCGCGACCAGTACCGCGCCGAGGACCTGATCGAGACGGTCAGCCGGGTCGGCGGCGGCGAGAAGAACATCGGAATCACCCCGCAGGACCTCTACTACCGCCGCCGGAACTACGTGTTCGGACTGGCGTACCTCAACGGCAACGGCTCCGTGATCTCGACACACCGGCTCCGCACCTCCTCCGACGGGGGCGTGTCCACGAAGCCCGCGGTCGACGTGTTCTCCGACCGCGTCCGAAAGGAGGTCGTCCACGAGATCGGCCACACCCTCGGGCTGGAGCACTGCGACAACAGCAAGTGCGTCATGTCCTTCTCCCCGACCGTCCGCGAGGTCGACGTGAAAGAGGAGAACCTCTGCGGCTCCTGTTCGCGGCTGGTCCGGTAGCGCTCGCCGGTAGAGGTAAACCCCGTCCTGTTTAACTAACGCGCATGGCCGCAAAGCCGGAATACCGCGACCGGCCCGACGTCGAGGTCGCGCTGCTGGACGCGCTCGTCGACCGCGGCGACGAGGGGATGACGGTGCTGGAGCTGCGCGCGGCCGTCGACGCCGACATCGACGCCGTCGAGGAAGCGCTCTCAGCCCTGAAAGAGGACTCGCTCATCACCGTCGAGAGCGAGGAGCGGGTCCGCGTCTACGCGCACGATCGCGTGATCCCCGATCCCGAGGCGCCGGCCGACGACCCGCCGGGAGGGATCGTCGACACGATCCGGGACCGGCTCGGGCTGTAAGTCCGTCCGCCCTCGCGCCGCCGCGGTCGCGTCGCGACCGAACGCGCTCGCGACCCGACGACGAGCCAGCGACCTTTTGCCGCTCCCCGGCGTCGATCGGGGTATGACTCTCGTCTCCGGCACGCACGGCGCCCACGGCGCGACGTACCGCGACCGCGGCGGCCGTCAGGTGGTCGACCACTACGGGAAGCCAGAGCGGGTCGGGAAGGCGGTCCGCAACGTCGTCGGCGCGATCGAGATGGGGTACGGAGTGCTCGCGATCACCGGCGACGACCGCGTCGAATTCGTCGACAACGCCGTCTCCAACCGCGTCCCGGCCGAGGACGGGCAGGGAGTGTACGCGCTCCTGCTCGACCCCCAGGGGGGTATCGAGACGGACATGTACGTGTACAACGCCGACGAGCGACTGCTCGTGTTCCTCCCGCCCGAGCGCACCGAAGACGTCGCCGAGGACTGGTCGGACAAGGTGTTCATCCAGGACGTGACTGTCGAGGACGCCTCCGACGAGTTCGGCGTGTTCGGCGTCCACGGGCCCAAGTCGACCGAGAAGGTCGCCTCGGTGCTCGGCGGCCCGGGCGCCCCCGAGAAGCCGCTCTCCTTCGTTCGCGGCTCGATGGTCGACGCGGGCGTCACCGTCATCGCGAGCGACGCCCCCCTCGGCGAGGAGGGCTACGAGGTCGTCTGCGCGGCCGACGACGCCGAGGAGGTGTTCGACACGCTGATCAACCGCGGGCTCAACGCGGCCCCGTTCGGCTACCGGACGTGGGACGCGCTCTCCGCCGAGGCGGGCACGCCGCTCTTCGAGTACGAGCTGGAGGGAACGGTGCCGAACGTCCTCGGCCTCCGCAACGCCCTGGACTTCGAGAAGGGTTGTTACGTCGGACAGGAGGTCGTCTCTCGCGTCGAGAACCAGGGGCGGCCAAGCCGACGGCTCGTCGGGCTACGGCTCGACGGACTCGCCGACGCGACCGGCGCGATCGACGGCGACGCCGACCCGGAGGGCTACGACGAGGTCCTCCCGACGTCCGGCGCGGCCGTCTTCGCCGGCGACGAGGCGGTCGGCGAGGTGACCCGCGCGGCGGTCGGTCCCGCCTCGGGCGGTCCGATCGCGCTGGCGCTGGTCCGGTTCGACGCCGACCTCGATCCGGTCACCGTGCGCGTCGACGGCGAGGAGGTCGCGGCGACGCGCGCCGCCCTGCCGTTCGTCGACGGGAGCGCACGGTCCGGGCGGATTCCGACGTACCCGGGCGACGAGTAGCCGATATCGATGCTAATACACTCACGCTCGCGGTCGGCGCGTGCCGCCGAGCGCCCGTAGGGCGCGAGGTGCACGCGCGAGGGAGCCGGTGAGCGCTCGCAGAGCGCGAACCGCGAGGCTGGGGAGGCGTGAGGCTGCGGCTGCGGTTGCGGTGCGGGGTGGACTCAAAGGGGCAGCCGCGAGGACGGCGCAGGCGTTCACGAGAGCTCCGCTCTCGTGAGCCAATCAGAACGTTACGCGTTCTGATGACGACGCAAGCACCGTAATGAGGGAGCGATAGCGACCGAGTGAGGCGCGAAGCGAGCGTGCGCCGTCCTCGCGGCCGGGGCTTTGGCGGTGTTCACCATCGATCGGCAGTCACCGGGTATAAACGAGCGGCTGAGGCTTTGGACACCTTCCGTCGATCCACCAACAGGCATGTATAAACGAGCGGTTGTGGCTTCGCGGGCATTCACCGATGCCTCGCGGACAATCCCGTTCATATACAACTACCCGAATTCCGACGGCTTCGACGCTCGTCACCTCGCTCAGAGCACGAACTGCACGGCCGAGTAGATCCCGTAGCCGAGCGCGAGCGACCCCACGAGCGACCCGATCCACGCGAACACCGTGTATCCCATCTTCGCCCGGCTCACGCCCGCGTCGCCGGCGGCGTAGCCGGCGCCGACGATCGCGGAGACGATGATCTCGTTGAACGAGACGGGGATCCCGAACGCGACCGCGGTCTGCGCGATCGCGAACGAGGGGATGAGCGCCGAGATCGACCGCCGCGGTCCCATCGACGCGTAGTCCTGCGAGATCGCCTTGATCATCCGCGGCGCCCCGGTCCAGGAGCCGGCCAGCAGGCCGACGCCGCCGCCGACGAGCAGCGCCCACAGGGGAATCCCCGCGTCGCCGACGAACAGGGGAACGAGCGGCCCGATCGCGAGTCCCACCTGCGACCCGCCGGCGGAGAACGCGACGAGCCCGCCCATCGCGAGCAGGAACCGGCGCTGGGCCCCCTCGCGGTCGCGACCGAGGTCGAGATACACCGCGGCGGTGACGACCGCCGCCACCGCGACCGTGACGAGCGGGGTCCCGATCGCGCCGACGCCGAGCTCCGGACCGACCGTCTCGGAGAGCGACGCCTGTTCGCCCGGCGGGCCCAACAGCGCGAACCCGACGTTCGCGACGATCACGCCGACGAGCCCCGCGAGCGCCGCGGTGAGCGGTCGCTCCGGGAGGCGCTCGCCGATCAGCGACCGCGCCACGACGTAGGCGATGCCGCCGCCGACGAACGGCGTGAGCACCCACAGCGTGAGGATCTCGGAGTACTTCGGCCAGGCGGGATCGCCGCCCATCGCGAGGCCGACCCCGACTACCGCGCCGGTGACCGTGAACGCGGTCGCGATCGGGTACCCCGCGAACACGCCGATCGCGACGAGTCCCGCGGCGGTGACCAGCGCGACGATGGCCGCGCCGGCGGTGAGCGTGACGCCGCCGATCAGCTCGGTGCCGACCGCCTCGGTCACGTTTGCGCCCTGCAACACCGCGCCGAGCAGCCCCAACACCCCCACGATCAGGCCGGCGCGCATCACGGAGATCGCGTTCGCGCCGACCGCCGGGGCGAACGGGGTCGACCCCGACGAGCCGGCGCCGATAGACCACGCCATGAAGAGGCTCGCCGCGCCGGCGACGCCGAGGGTGAGAACGGTGGCGACGACCATTACCGCTGGCCGTCCTCGTACCCTTCGCGGAGTCCGGTCAAGGTGCGCCGGACGAGCAGAAACCCGAAGAAGAAGAGCCCGAGCAGGCCGACGAGAATAATGACGAACAGCGGTTCTACCGAGAGCATACTGTCGAATCCGTCGGGACGGTGTTATGCGTTTCGGCACCCGCGTCCCCCGGGGTGACTAAAGCACGTCTTTGTCCCTAAGCTAGGTATAAGATATCGCCGGCGTAACGTGGAAACGCGACCCCCGCTTCGGCCCTCTACCCCGAGATCGCTTCGGGTCGAACGGTTCGGTCCGTCGACGACCCCCGCTTCCCCTGCCCCCTCCATCCGGCCGGCCGGTCCTCTACCGGCCGTCCCGAGCCCTCGACGCGGTCCGCCTCACGGGGTGTCGCGTCCCGCCCGCGGAGGGGGAGGGCGCGGGCGGCGTCTTCTCACGGCTCGATCCGGAACGTCTCGAAGACCTCGCCGTCCGGCGTGACGAGCCGCCCGTCGAGCGCGTTCGCCGCGCCGGGACTCGTCTCGCCCCCGGCCCCCGTCGACACCGGGTCCAGTTCGGCGTGCGCCGGCCGGTTTCCCCGCCTCCGCGCGTGGCTTCCCGGGTTCACGATCGGCAGCCCGCCGGTGTCGTCGAACCGCGGGCGGTGGCTGTGGCCGCAGATCACGGCGTCCGCGTCGCGCCCCCGACCGAGCATGACCAGCCCGGTGTCCCCGCTGCGGTGGCGGTGGGTGACCGCGAACCGCACGCCCGCGTACTCGACCGTCCGGACCTCCGGGAGTCGATCGCGGATCGCGGCGTCGTCGTTGTTGCCGTACACGCCGCGGAGCGTCCGCGCCGCCGACTCGAAGGCGTCGAGCACCGGCTCGCGGTGAAAGTCGCCCGCGTGGACGACGAGGTCGGCCGCGCGGACCGCCTCCGCGGTGCGCCCCTGCAGCTTCGACTCCTCGTGCGAGTGGGTGTCTGAGACGACGACGAGCATTCTGTACCCCTCATCGGTGCGCGCTCGGCTTAAAAAGCGCGTCCCGGAACAGCGGTTATGATTTATATCTGAAGGCGCCTGCGGTGGCGCGCGCCTGCAAGCGGCCGCCACCGGCGGCCGCGAGGAGCGCCGCGCGAGGGACGCCGCGAGCGCCTTTATAAGGCGCGAGCGGCGAGGCCGGGGAGGTGTGAGGTACGGTCGCTGTGCGGGACGGGATTCAAAGGGGGGTTGGGGCTTTGGAGGCGTTCATCGTCGATCCGGTGTCACCCGCTTATAAGCGAGCGGCTGGAGCTTCGGAGACGATTAGGACGCCGCTCCCAACGCCGATCCCGTATACATAACCGCGTTCACGCGCCGCGATCGGAACGAGGCGCGACCGGAACCGACCTATTCTTCTAACGAAAGCGACGCGAGCAGCGACTCCAGCTGGACCTGCTCGTTGGCCCCCTCCGCGATCCGGTAGTCGGCCTCGCCGATCCGCTCCATCAGCGCGACCGCCTCGCGCTCGCTCAGGTCGAACTCCCAGACGGAGCGGTGGAGCTGGTCGATCACGTCGCCGCCGGCCATCCCGGTCTCCGTGAGGAGGGTATCGAGGGTGGCCCGGGCCCGCGAGAAGTCGCCCTCCAGGGCGTTCGTCACCATCGACTCGATCTCCTCGGGGGGGGCGGTGGCCGTGATCGCGTACACCGCCTCCTCGTCGACGACGTCGCCGGTCGTCGCCGCCGCCTGCAGCGAGTTGATCGCGCGGCGCATGTCGCCGTCGGCCGCGTACACGAGGGCGTCGACCCCCTCGTCGGTCACCTCGATCCCCTCCGCGGCCGCGATCTCGCGCGTCTGCGAGGCGACGGCCGCGTCCGAGAGCGGCGAGAAGCGGAAGACGGCGCAGCGCGACTGGATCGGGTCGATGATCTTCGACGAGTAGTTACACGAGAGAATGAAGCGCGTGTTGTCGGAGAACTGCTCCATCGTCCGGCGGAGCGCTGACTGGGCGTCAGACGTGAGCGAGTCCGCCTCGTCGAGAAACACGATCCGGAAGTCGCCGCCGAACGACGAGCGCGCGAACCCCTTGATCCGGTCGCGAACCACGTCGATGCCGCGCTGGTCGGAGGCGTTGAGTTCGAGGAAGTTGCCGCGCCAGTTGTCCTCGCCGTACACCTGACGGGCGATGGCGGTGGCGGCGGTGGTGTTATGCATCACCGTCGGATTCTCCCCGGCGACGTAGTTTCGCGTCCCCGGGACGGTCAGGTCGTAGACGCGCTCGTCGGCCGCCACGCTCTCGACCGTTTCTACCTCGTCGTACCGCAGATCGGCGTTTGCGATCCGAGACGCCTTATCAAGGAGTTCGACGGTTTCCAACGATAGCCAATCCGTGGCGATCTCCCTGAGGCGATCTGCTACCGTTTCGAGCCGGGTAAGCGACGTCAACGTAGAGTCGTCTGATCGAAGAAGATTCGTGAGATCTGGCGTCTCTATCTGGAGACCGTCCACGACTTCGGCGTACTCCACGCCGAGCAGATCGATACACTCGCTCAGTTCGGTCTCCACGTGATCGATCTGAACGTCTTCGACCGGTCGATCCAACTCTCCGAGTATTCGTACCACCCGATTCGCCCGCGGCGTCCGGCGACCGTCGCTGTATTCCAGGAGGCGATCCGAGCGCGCACCGACCACCTCAGAGACCTGCTTTCTGGTTTCGATCGGAGCGAGTTCCCCACGGCTCTCGATCCATGTCGTCGGGACGGCCGTCGCCGCTTCGAGTTCCGGTCGGATCGATTCGAGGCGTTCGAGCGCCCGTTGCGTGTTTTCGATCTGTTTCGTTGCGGCGTCGACCACGCTGTCCAGAACCGAACAGTAGCGCTCTCTTCCGGGCGACTCCGGGTTGAGACTCTTCGGGAGATGCTCGGTGATCGGGATCTCGAGCCGACGACAGAGATCCCGAAGAACGGTCTGGCTCGGGATCGTGTCGTAATTGGGGTTCGCCTCCTTCTGCGCGTGCTCGTCAAGCCGATCAGATTTGTGAGCGATGGTGAATCCGATCGCATCTCTGAACCGTCGCAGTTCCCGCGCTCCAGAGATATACAGCGCGTGACACGTCCGTTCGACACCAGATCCGTTGGTCGCAGACTTCTGGAGTTCCTTCCGGCGGGTGGAGATACCGAACGTCGTGAGGAGGTACGAAATCAGGGTGATGTGCCCTGAGTTTCGCTGCGTCAGTTCGATTATCCCGTTGGCGCTGACGTGGGCCTCGGCGTCGAACATGGCGCGCAGGAACGCGGCTCGCGCGTCCGTCCCGGCTGTGACGAGATTCGAGCCGATCCCCTTCTCGCCGCTCGCGCTCGCGAACGCGTCGAACACCGATTCCAGATAGTGGGTCAGCGTTCGGGAACCGATCGCGACGTAGGGGACGTCTTTTTGCGTCCCTCGCCTCGTTTCCACGTCGAACACGTCGTGTGCGGCCGAATCGAACGCGTCGAGCAGTGCGTCGTCGGTGTTGTAGAACTTGATCCGTCCACCGTCGATATGGGCTTCGCTGATCGCGAGGCCGACGAATCGTGCCAGCTCCGGCGTCACGTCCGTCGGTGGGGTAATCGAACGCGACCGACGGCCTTGTCTGACGTATTCGATCGCTTCGACGCCGTTCACCCAACTGTCCACGCCGTCGGCTGTCGCACGAAGCGCTGACAAGGGGACCGTCCGATCGAGGTTCAGGTCATCTGCGGTCTCGGCATCGAGCGTCACCTCTGTCCGCTCCGGGTTCATCTCGTCGTACCACCGCAGCGTCGGTCCAGTGGTCCGATTAGTCGCTGGCGTCGGCAGCCGGCTTGGCCGAGCGATCCGATCGCCGTCCGACAGCTCCCCAGCGGGAATCCACTCGAACCCCTCGTGGGTGATGACCCGGAGTTTATGTTCCGGAGTCACTCGGAACTCGGTGCCGTCACGAGTCGTTACCTCCACGAGTTCCTTGGCACGCTTTCCGAACACGTGCGACGGTTCAACGTACTCGAAATCGTTCCGGTCGGTCATCGTCGCGATCCGAATCTCGTCTTCGGATTCGCCGAAACCGTCCGTGTCACCGACCACGTCTTCTATCGGCCTCACTCCGGAGTCAGTCAACACGGGCGTCTCACCGGTAACGCACTTCCCGACGCCGGCCGGCCCCGAAAAGAGCAGGTGCGGGATGTCGTCCTGTTCGATGTAGCTCTGAAGCCGTTCGACGATGTCCTCCTGGCCGTGGATGTCGTCGAGCGACTGCGGCCGGTACTTCTCGATCCAGATCTCCCGGCCGGTCGCGGTCGCAGCCGTCTGCTCGTCGGCCTCGCTCATGCCGGATCGGAGGGTCGGCGGGGTGATAAACGAACCGAGAACGGGTCGGCGACGGCGGCTCGCGGAGGCGGCCGGACCCGCCCGCTCCTACGTCCGACGCCGGACCGCCTCGCGGAACGCGGCCGCCGCGTCGACGTCGGTCTCCGCGTCACGTAGCCGCGCGCTCGCGTCGACGTCAGGTGCCAGCAGGGCCGCCGCGGCGCCGGTCGACACGGTCTCGGTCCGCCAGTCGACGTACGGCTCGCCGGCCCACGTCGGGAGGTCGGCGCGCAACACGGCGTTCCGCCAGGCGAACCAGCGGACCCCCTTCAGCCCGAGCAGCGCCAACCGGTCGTCGAGGGGGTCCAGCAGCCGGTCGATCCCGGCGATCTCGGTCGCGGCGTACGTCTCGGCGAGCGCGTCCTGCGCGGTCTGGACGAGCCGGGCGAGGACCGCGTTTATGCGGTCGTGGTCCTCGCGCTTCGCGTCGCGGTCGGGGTCGATCCCGACGTCGCCGAGCGTGTACGTGAGGTCGTAGGTGATGTGCGCGTTGACGCCCAGCAGGGCGTCCTGCGCGACGAGCGTCTCGCCCCGGGCCGCGGCGGCGAAGGCCATCAGCCACGGCCGCGGGAGCGCCTCGAACGCCCGCCGCTCGAACGCGACCAACGCCCGACGGTAGCGCTCCGCGAAGGCGACGAGGTACGACGCGGCCCACTCGGGGTCGACGAACGCGCCGTCGTCGATCGCGGTCCGAACGGTCGCCGTCATCCGGCTGTACACCGTGAGAAACACCGCGCGCCGGTCGCCGCGCTCTCGGAGGTACGACTCGGTCCGCGCCAGCCGCTCGTCGACGTCGGCGACGGACGTGAACGGGGCCGCGACGAGGTCGAGCAGTGCCGTGTCCGGCTCGTCGTCGCCCAATTCCGCGGCGACGGCGTCGAGTTCGACGTCGACGGCGGCCGCTCGCCGGATCCCGGTGAGCAGCGCTCTCGCCTCCTCGGTAGTCGGGACGGCCGCGCGGATCGGGATCATTTCGAGTCGACGGGAGCGCCGTCTGACCGTCCGCTACTCCGCCGGAGTCAAAGAACGTTGCTGCCGAGACGGGGGGTCCCGCCTACGCGAACTCGTCGACGAGTTCGGGGACGACCTCGAACAGGTCGCCGACGATGCCGTAGTCGGCGATGTCGAAGATCGGCGCGTTCGGGTCGGTGTTGATGGCGATTATGGTGTCGGACCCCTTCATCCCGGCGACGTGCTGGACCGCGCCGGAGATACCGACCGCGAGGTACACGTCGGGGGTGACGACCTTCCCGCTCTGCCCGACCTGCCGGTTCTTCGGGAGCCAGCCGTTGTCGACGATCGGCCGGGAGGCGGAAAGCGTCGCGCCGAGCGCGTCGGCGAGCTCCTCGACGAGCTCCAGGTTCTCCTCCTCCTCGATGCCGCGGCCGACCGAGACGAGCACGTCGGCGTCGGCGATGTCGACGTCGCCGCCGCCGACCTCTTCGAAGCCGGTGACGCGCGCGCCGGACTCGAGGAGGTCGACGTCGACCGACTCGATCGCGGCGTCGCCGACGCCCTCCGCGGGCGCCCACTCGCCGCCCCGGACCGTGAGCACGTGGCGGTCGCCGTCGACGTCGACGGTCGTCTCCACCTTCGAACCGTACATCTCGCGGGTGACCGTCAGGCCGCCGTCGTACTCGAAGCCGATCGCGTCAGTCACCAGCGGCAGGCTGCGGTCCTCGGCCACCGCGGGCGCGTAGTCGAGCCCGTTGACGGAGTTCGGCGCCACGACCGTGCCGGCGTCCGTCCGATCGAGCAGGGCCGCGATCGCCGCCTGGTGGACGTTGTGGTCGAACTCCTCCCCGTCGTCGACGACGTGGATCGCGTCCACGCCTTCGCGGTTCAGGTCCTCGGCGAAGCGGTCGACGTCGCCGCCGATGACGGCGACGTGGAGGTCGCCGCCGCGGGCGTCGGCGAGCTCTCGGCCGGCCGTGATCGCCTCGTAGGAGGCGTCGCGGAGCTCGCCGCGGCGGTGCTCCGAGACGACGAGCACGTCGGACATCACGCGCCCACCCCCTTGTCACGCAGGACCTCAGCGAGGCGTCCCGCGGCCTCGCTCGCGCCGCCCTCGATTATCTCGGCGTCGGACTCGCTCTCCGGCTCGTACATCGACGTGATCGCGAGCGCGCTCTCGACGTCCTCGGCGGTCAGTCCCAAGTCGGCGAGGTCCTTCGCGTCGATCTCCTTGCGCTGGGCCTGCCGGATGCCGCGCAGGCTCGCGTAGCGCGGCTCGTTGAGTCCGGTCTGGACCGTCAACACGGCGGGGAGGTCGACGTCGGTCAGCTCCTCGACGCCGCCCTCGAGCTCGCGGTGGACGTGGGCGACGTCCGCGTCCGCGTCGACCTCGAGGTCGTTGACGACCGCGGCGTGCTCGAAGCCGATCCGCTCGGCGAGCGCGACGCCGGTCGCGCCGAACCCGGTGTCGGCGGCCTGCACGCCGCCGAGCACGAGGTCCGGATCCTCGGCCTCGACGACGGCCTCGATCGTCGAGACCTTCGCGGCCACGTCGGCGAACCCGCCCTCGAAGGCGTCGTCCCAGACGCGGACCGCCCGGTCGGCGCCCTTCGCGAGCGCCATACGGATCGTCTCGTCGGCCCGCTCCGGCCCGATCGTGACGGTGACGACTTCGTCTGCGATACCGGCCTCGGCCAGCTGGACCGCGGCCTCGACCGCGTAGTCGTCCCACTCGTTGAGGTCGTACTCGAGGTCGGACTCCGCGATGTCTGTTCCCTCGATCGAGAAGTCGTCGTCGGCCTCAGCGACCTCCTTGACGGTCACCAGAACTTTCATGATAGTCACTGGGTCGCTCGCCGTGTAAGGGTTTTCGGAACGCCTCACTCGCCGCGAAGAGTTGGCTTCGCCCGGACCCCCGGAGCGGACCGAGCGACGACTTCCCTACCGCCTGTTGCGGTCGACGTGACCGTCGTCGTCGTTCGCGCTGTCGTCGTCCGCGCCGCCGCCGTCGTCGCCCCCGTCGCCGCCGTCGACGTCAGCGTCGTCGGGCAGCGAGATCAGGTTCTCGCGGCCCAATCGGAGCTTCTCGACGCGCCCCTCGTCGGCCATCGCCGACAGCAGCTGCGAGACCTTCGCGTCGGACCAGCCGGTCTCCGCGACGATGTCGGCCTGTCGCATCCGCCCGCCGTTGTCTGTCAGGAGCCGCTCGACTCGCTCCTCGTCCGAGAGCAGCGAGAGGTCCTCTTCGGGCTCCGCCTCCGTCGCCGCGTCGCCGTTCTCCCCGCCGACGGGACCGGCGGCGGCCGCACCCGAACTCGAGTCGTCGTCCGCGGTCGTCGCCCGAGAGACGCCGTCGCCGTTCGAACCGTTCGCGGTCGCCCCGCCGGCGTCGTTGTCTCCCATCCGCCGATAGGCGACGACGCTTCCCGCGATGAGCAGCGCGGCGACGAGGATCGCCGCGGTCAACATCTCCCACGGCGGCCCCGTGGTGCCCGCCGGCGCGTAGACGACGGCGACCCGCTCGTCCTCGCCGAACGTGCGCGGACCCTCGATCGTCACGGCGTTGTCGCGTATCTGGACGGTCGATCCGGGCGTTCCCGTGACGGCGTACCCGTCCGGCGTCGCGATCTCCAGCGTCTGCCCCTCACCGAGCGACCGGAGCCACGTTCCCTCGGGCGTCGTCAGCGCGTCGCCCACCACGAGGTTCTCGCCGTCGGCCCCGAGGAACTCCGTCCAGACGAACGTCAGGCGGAGTTCGCCGACGGCGGCCGTCCCCTCTTCGCCGACGTCGAACTCGGACGGGTCCTCGTGGACGATCACCTCGCGGTCGACGCTCTCGATCCGCATCGTCCGGTCCACGTTCCGACTCGCCTCCCGCGCGAGCCCCTCGAACAGCGCCGGGCCGGGGCCCACCTCGCCGTCGAGGAACCGTTGTCCGGCGGTCTCGAACGCCCTGACCTCCGTCTCGTCGGCGAGCGCGTACCTGACCGACACCTCCCACCGCGCGTCGCGGTCCGGCGTCGGCTCGATCCGGATCCGCGTCGCCGTGTTCGGGTCGAAGTCAGACTCGATCTGTCCGACGGGACCCGCGACGGCCTCGACGCTCGGCGACGCGAGGGAGACGTCGCTCGGCTGTCCGTGCGGGGCCGCCGCGTCGAGCGCCGGCGACGGCGAGGTCGCGACCGCGTCTCCGGCGACCGGCGCGACCCCGCCGCCGACGAGGAGGAGGGCGAACAGCGAGACGAGGAGGACGCGAGACGGGGGATTCCGCATGCACGTCGGTTCTCTCGTGGCCCGGGCAAAACGCTTTCCATAACCGGTTTGCGTCGGCGTAACGGGCGGTCCGCGACAGACCCGCCGTCCGCGACGGGCGCCGGTCGGCGTCGGCGTCACGGACTCGCGCTGGGTCGTCGAGGTGGATTTTTTATATCAGGAGGTGAACTCATGCGTGATGAGAGCCCTCTCGGTCTTCGTCGCGGTGTTGCTGCTGGTCGTCCCGGTCGCGGGGACGATGTCGCCAGCGGCCGCCGTCTCCGAGTCCCCGGCGGCCGTCGAGGCACCGGACTCGATCGCGCTCGACCCCGTCAGGCCGAACGCGGACGGCCCGATCGGACCGCCCGGCCCAGACGGGCCTCGCAGATCGACGGTCGAAACCTCACGTTCCGCAACAGCTCTCGGCGGCCGATCGACGCCACTCCCGGAGGCAGCGGCTTTCGCGGGCGCGAACCTCGGCCCGGCGCTTCTCTTCTGGTCGGCCGACGCCTGGGCCGCCTGAGCAGCGATCGTCGACCGGAGTCGAGAACGGCTTCAGACCAAAGCCCGAGCGCAGCGGCTCATTCACTCGCCGCACTCAGCCGCGTCGAGCGCAACGAGGTGATGCCTCCACCAGCGCCAGTCGAAGGCGTTACCAGAGCGCACGCCTCCGCAACCTCTCCGCACGGAACTCATCGACAATCGTCCGCAATCTCCGCCACTGCCCGGGAGTACGACGGGGCGGCTCGAGGCGATCGAACCGCCGCGGAGGGAGACCGCGGGCTTCAGCTCCGAACCGGGCTCGACGCAGCTATCAGGTCCGTTCCAGGTGTAACAACGGCCCCGTCGCGACCTCGCGCTCTCGACCGCCCGGGCGACCGCTCGCCCGGAGATCTACGTCGGAATCGAACGCGAGCCTTCGGTCACGGCTGGCGACGGATCGTCGACCGGCGGTACGGTTCGCGGAGACGTTCGAAAAACCGACCGCTAGGGGGCCCGGCGGCGGCGCGAATCAGCAACGACGAGCGAATCAAACGTGGCACGGCCGCGTACCCCGGAGACGGACGGCGCTTCCCGGGAGCCAGACGCGTTCGGGCCCGCGCGGTCCAGCGGGATCACATATCCCCGGCACGAGTTACGGGTTTGCCGCGCCTTCGTCAGCGCGGGACGGATGCAGGTGTTCGTCGAGCCACAGCGGATCACTCAGCGCCTTCCCCACGCCCGGCGTGCCTCACGAAGGCCGGTGGACGGCTTCAACGTAAACCGTCGAACGGAGCTACGGGGCCGGCGCCGTGACGGTACTCTCGACGAGAGACAGGCGACCCCGCTCCCGACGTCACCGTGACGAGAGCGTCGGAACGGCGAACGCCGAGCGATCGGCACAACGGACGCCGACGGTCGTCAGGACTCTCGCCGGCGGACTGCCGTCCGGCTCACCGGTCGCGGACGAGGCCCGCGCGTCGTCGTCGGACGACCTCCGACCGATCTCGACGCCCCGGCTCCGTCCGACGACGAGTAGCGCGGCGCGTGCTGGTCGCCGGCGCGCCGAAGCCGCGGACCGACTTCGCCGTGTGGTTCCAGTTGGCGTTCAACCTCCGGATTCGTTCGCGTGCTCTTTGTTCAGGTCCCGCCATCCTCTCATGCGGCCTTGCGCGCCGGTCCTCTCCCACTGGCGCTCTCGCGGCGGCTCGGGCACAGCTCGGCGGCACGAGCGCTCGCCGCGGGGGCCGCGCTGTTGTCAGACCCCTCCGGAGCGCTCGTGGACGCGTCGCCAGGCCCCAGCTCGCCCCGACGCCAGTCGACACTTTCCTGCTCCCGGAGGCCTTGCTCGTCGGCGGCTGTTCGGCGTCTGTCCGGTCCTCGCGAATAGGGCCACGGGACGCTACGTGGGGGCGGCCGCGGCCGTGCTCGGTCGTCGGCGCTGGCGCTCTGGTGGCCGCCAGCGGCCCTCGGGTTCGCCCGCCCACGCAGGGCGTGGACTCGCCCCGCGGCCGCAGGTGCCTGGCGCTCGCCGCGTCCCGTCCGTCGCCTCCTCGTCCGACGAACGGACCGGGAAAGACGATGTAACCCGGCGGTCTGCGACCCGTCGGTCCGATCCGGACGTTTTTAGGCGCCGGCGCGGCGCGGAGCGGGCACCCGTTGCTCGACCGCCTACCGACCACCCGGCGGTCTTCGAACCGGCAACCGCCGCTGGCGCGGCCTTACCGCTCCGATCGGGCGGCTCGCCCCGGTCGCCGGCAGTCCTAGCTGCTCGCGCATCACCGCGTCCTCGCGATGGCGGCCGTCGTTCCAACCGCTGCGTCGCCGCCTCCACGCGGCCGTCGAGCCGCGCGACGGCGGTCACTGGCGCTGCGGCGCCGGCGATCGGTTCCGGTCACGCACCGGCGGCGGCCGACCTCTCGACGCGAGCGAACTGACGTGCGCTGTCAGCGTCGACGGCGAGCCGCTCGCCGCGCCGCCAGGTGCCGTTCCTTTTCTGCGCCGGCTTCCCGGCCGACCGACCGGGCTGCCTTCAACTCGCTGCCAGCGACGAGCGATGGTTTCCGTCGGCCATCGGCGTCCGGTTCCGGATCGCGGGACGACGACCCCTCGAACGGGAACGGACGATCTCCCGTCGAGAATCGGTCGGCGGACGCCGGTCGCGGCGTAGAGGCGGTACGGTGGAGCTGGGATAGTAGAGCGACGGCGTCGCTCGCTACCGCGCGCTTCTCCTGGGGACCGGGGCGACCGTCGTAATCGTCGGGGTCTTCCGCGGCGTCGCCTGCTGGATGTGGTGTTCAACGCCTCGGTAGCCGCGGCTCGAACATCCGGTCGGGCCTCCTCCTCGTCGTAAGAAAGGATGATACGACGTTCGCGATCCGCTGGAGGACGGGGTTGTTGCTGGTAAGTCCGGACCCGACGCGAGACCTGGCCCCCGGGCTTCGCCGACGCGGCGCAGTTCCCGCAAGCCCCCTCGACGGGATTCGGCCAGTACCTCGATCGAGGCCCGCGACCTGACGGACGTCGAACGTGTCGTCGCCGGAAGGGGAGCCGCTCCGCGCCCGCGGTAGATATCACTCGGTACGCGCTTGCGAACTTCTCGAAACGCCTTCTCCATTCTGGTGCACGGCTCTGGTTTCGAGCCAAGTGGACGTCGTCGGCGTGTTCCTGCAGTCCCTGCGGTGCCGAACCCGTTGCCACACCCACGTCCGGATCATTTCGTGGTCGTCGCGCGCACTCCGACGCCGACAGACGACGAGCGGTGACGTCTCCTGTCCTCGTCATCGACTGTGCGCCGCCGTTCTCCGACCATGTCCAGAGGGCTTGCGCCCGCCGTGTTGTCCGTGAACGTTCCCGATTCGCGCCAGGAAGACGGGACTTTGGTCGCATGAGACAAGCCCTGGGCTTGATCCTGCCGCGACTTCTAGTACCGTGCCGGACGTGGCTCGAAGTCCTCTTAAGCGCTATCCGTTAACCCGCGGCGTGTCCTGTGACCCGCTCTCACCTCAAAGACCCGAAGTACGACCCGGACGAACGTACTTCTCCGCCGATGGACGAACGTGACAGAGACCGACGGCTGGCACCCTCGGGCGCGTGAGTCCCCGTCGGTCCCGTCCGGACCGCTTTGTCGCCCGCGACGATCCCCACCGTATGATCCCGACGACCGGAGCGGCCGT